>USDX01000009.1 GCA_900553605.1 uncultured Eggerthella sp.
CTTCGCCCTCTTCGCCTGGCTGCCTACAGCTGCTTGCTGGCGAAGAAGGCGCTCGTTCTCGCGCCTGAGCCTTTTCAGGTCCTCGGCCATCTGGAAGGGGTTGTCCGCCGGGGCCGCGCCCGCTGCGTCCGCCTTCCTGACCCACGCCGACACACTGCCCGCATCGACGCCGAGCTCACGCCCGATCTGGGCATAGGTGGCGCCCTCCGTCGACCTGTACAGCTCGACCGCGTGCCTCTTGAACTCTGGGGTGTACTTGGGCGATGGCATGCTCATATCCGCCTCCGTTTCCTCCGTTGCCGACATCATGCCGAAACGGAAATCGATGTGTCAACGGATTCGGGGCAGATTCACTTCAGCAGCCTGAGGGCGATGCCGTAGAGCTCCTGGCCGCATGGGAGCTTCGGCCGGCTCGTGGTGCACCTTTTGACCTGGCAGAACGCGTGGAATGTGCACCTCTGCAGCCTTGTGCGGGGCCATACGGCCCTGGCCGCCTTTGCGAAGCCGGCGCCGCCGTCGGTGACTGCCATGGCGGGCGCGGGGACGCGCGCCATCAGCGCCGCCCAGGCCGCGGAGCACTCGCTGCGGGCCAGCTGCCAGGCAAGCACGTGCTCGGGGCTCCTCGCCACCAGCACCACCGCCCGCCGCCCCAGCCAGATGCCGTCGAGGTGCACGACGTCGCAGACCTCGCCCGTGGCCCGGGCTATGGGCCATATCCCCCAGAACTCCGAGGTCATGCGCTTGAACGTCGCCCTCGAGCGGCCCATGTCGGCCTGCGTGCGCCGCGACAGCAGCCAGCCCAGGAACATGTCGAGCCTCTTGGCGGAGTTGTCGATCCTGCGCACCGACGACGAGCCGCAGCCCGGGCAGCGCCACCTCCTGCGCCCGGCGCCGGTCTTCCCGTTGCTGCTCATGGCCTTACCGCAAAGTGGACACCTCGGCCTATCCATGGATGGCTCCCGTCACTAGGCAACTTTTCTCAAGAAAAGCGTCCGCTGACCAGGCATGTCAAGAGGAATACCTACACACTTTCTGAGCCACCGGGAAGTTGATGCGAATCAACTTGAAAAGGTTGTTTTCGATATCTGACGTGGGGATACGCTCGGAAATTTACACACTTTTTGAGCCATAACCCAAAAAAGGGCAAACAGATTTGTCCTCTAGCAAGCACGGACGACTATCGTTGATCAAGGGGTCGAATTGACGGCGAAGCGAATTTAAGGCGAGACAAGCAAGGCTTGCTCGGCCCCACAGGTTCGAGTAGGTTCTAGTAGGGTTCGAGTAAAATCAATTTCAATTGGTATTGATGTAAAGCCCAGGGCCAGAGTTACGCGAGATCTTGCAGCAGGAACTTCCATGCGGGCTTGACCTCGATACATATATCGCCCTCTACGATTTCCCCTTCTTCTTCTTTTGTCACGATAAGTAGCCGACGAATAGACTCATCGACACGTGCCAGCTTCAGTAGGTTGCCTATCTCGCGGGGCTTGGCGCTTTCGGAAAGTGAATAGGCAACCTGCACCGCAAGACCTTGTTCGGGCACGTAGAAATCTACGTCAATGCCGTGTTTTGATGATTTCAGGTAATGAAGCCCCTCGCCAAATACATCACGCATTGCTACAGCCACCTCATTTTCGAGTAAGGCCGGCTCCCTTCCAATTAGGAAAAGGTTGAGCAGTCCGTTGTCGCTGAAGTAGCGCTTCGGATTCCCCTCGCGCTCTACAAACTTTGCAACGGCGTTCTTCACTTCAAACAGCAGGTAGGCCTCGCGAGCCATGGCGAGGTAGTCTAGCAGCGTGGCCTTGCTAACGTTGTAGCCCAATCCGCGCAGCATCCCATGCAGTGCCGTGGCGGAGGTTTCGTTGCAGGCGGTTTCGGCCACCTTCTTCATAAGTACGCGAATGGCATCGGGGTTTCGCACGCCATTGCGTGCCACCACGTCTCCGAGTAAGACTTTTTGGTACACGTTTTCCGCATATTCGCGAGGAGAGTTATAGCGAAGCGACTCGGGAAACCCGCCATTCTGATAAAACGTATCGAATGCGCCCGCGATGGTTCCCCTGGTTTTTGTTGCGTATAGCGCCTCAGCGTCATGGGACACACCGGTAGCGTCGAGATACTCATCGAAACGGTAGGGAGTCACGTGCTTGACGAAATAGCGTCCGCCAAGAGTGGTAGCTATCTGGCTGCTAAGCATATTTGCATTGCTGCCGGTTATCCATACGCGTTCGCCAGCGTCGGCCAAGCGCCGCGCAAATTTTTCCCAGCCATCTACGTTTTGTATTTCATCAAAGAAGAAGAAACCTGATTGCCTGCTGAGCTCGCTTTGTGCTGACAGGATGTCATTGAAGTCTCCGATGCGAAACTCCGCCAAACGCTCGTCCTCGAAATTGATGTAAATGATTCGGTTCCATTCCACGCCCGATTCCACCAGGTCTCGAGCTATCTTGTAAAGCAAGGTCGACTTACCAGCACGGCGCAGGCCCGTAATCACGTAATTGGCCTGCGGATCAAGTGAATATCGCCGCGGCACGATGTGCGCATTGCGGATGATTTCATGTTGGTCAAAGATGACGCTTTTCAGTATTTCAGGATTCATGGAATACCAATCTGTTCAATATACTGGACAGATTATAGGTCATTTTGTTCAGTATATTGAACAAAAACAGGGTAAAACCGTTCGGTATATTGAACGGATGGAGCTTAGCTGCTCTATCCCAAAAGTTCTTTGCGGCACGTGACGAGCCATTCTGCAAGCTCTCGGATTCCCTCCCCGGTGCGTGCGCACGTTTCGAATATCTCAAGGTGAGGGTTGAGCACGCGCGCTTGTTTGCGCAGCGCTGCCATATCGAAATCAGGATTAAGCGGAAGATAGTCGGTTTTGGTCACGATGAGTGCGTCCACTACTGCGAACATGGGCGGATACTTGTACACCTTGTCATACCCTTCGGGAACCGAAAGCAGCATGACGCGTTTGTGCGCACCGGTGTCGAACTCTGCCGGACAAACCAGATTGCCGATGTTCTCTAGAAACAAGTAATCAAAATGCTGCCCGCCAAACGCCTGGAAAGCGCGTTCGACCATGCTCATCTCAACATGGCATATTCCCCGCGTTTCAAGCTGCACTGCTTGTATGCCTGCATCCTTGATCTTCCGCGAATCCACGAACGACTCCAAGTCCGCCTCGATGATGCCGATGCTTGCGGATTTCCGCAGTTCTTCAATGAGCGCTAGCAGCAAGGTGGTCTTTCCTGCGCCGGGAGACGCCATAACATCCACGAAGAAGGTGCCCTGGTGTTCAAGCATCTTTCGAAAACTGTTTGCGGCATTGGTGTTGTCGGCGAGGATATCTTCTTTTATCTCTACGATGCGTGATTCTTCCATCGGTAACCCCTCTTCAATGGGAAGGCGGCTTCCCTAAAGCCAGAGGGAGCCGCCAAAGCAAATGTTAATCAACCGTTTTGCCCATGATCTTGTTTGCAGCGTAAATGCCGCTGATGCATGCAGGCTCCAGGCCCAAACCGTTCACGTCACCCGCCATAATGAGGTCTGGCGCCAGGTTTTGCGGCAAAGCCTCATGGGCGGCAGTGTACAGAGCATGGCTCCAGTACTTCTTTCCTATAACCGTCCACTCGTCGAAGTACTCGTCGAATTTGCGTGTTTCCTCGAAATCGACTTCGGTGAACACCTCGTAATCGCCGTCGAAGCGCTTAGCGATATAGATGATCGGGATAGTGTCATCGAACAGGTGAACAAGGTGCCCACGGAATTTCCTCTTGACTTTCCCTCGCACCAGATAGCCCGTAAGCTCAGAAGCCTTGCGAATATCCAGTGCGGGAATTCCCCCGATGGGCTCCAGAAGGCGCTGCGTGTCTACGGCGGGGGACGCCATAACCAGATTGCTTGCCGTAAAGCGTCCTGCGCCGCATTCGACAGCCCAGCCCTCGTCACACTTTTCAACCTGAGTTATTTCGTCGATAAGAACTTTTCCCGAACCCTGCGCCAAGCGCCGCTTGGTCCCTTCGGAATCGAAGTCGAAGCGCTTCAGGTCGAAGAGCAGCCGCAGGGGAGGGATCTTCATGGTAAGAGGCTGCACGGTGTTCAGATAATCGAGGGCGGTAAGGTCCTTGATCTTCGTTCCTGTGCATGCGTGGGCGAACATGCTGATCAGATCGTGAGCGATGGGCCCAAAGCCCATTCGCTCGATCATGTCTGTTGCCGATTCTTGATACAGCTGCTTGATCATGGGGTCCTTTTCAAGGGCGGCCGTGACTTCCATCACCGTGCAGTTGTCCTTGAACTGGGTGTAGCGGGGGATGAACTCCTCGCGCATCCACTTCATGTACTTCAGAAGCGAAGGCGCGTCGGCAATTGTTGTAGGGGAAACCGGTTCGTACTGTTTTCCGTTGTCGTGATGGCAGCAGCCGGCGCTCAAGGCAGGCAGGACATCAGGTCCTTCGATTAGCAGCTCTGAGCGGAGCATATATTTGTAGGTTCCGAAATAGAACACTGCGCCGTAGTTCATGTGGCGTTGTTCGTCGTTGCAGATTCGCCCGCCAATATTGGGGCTGATTAGCAGGTATTCGCGATCGTTCTTCTGAAGCTCCAAGCAGCAGTTCACGCCAGCTGCACCAGCTCCAACCACGATGGTTTCGTAATGCGTTTTCATGACGCCTTCTTTCCCTTAGTCGAAGTAACGCTTGCGGAAGTCTCTGCGACCCTCCGCCAAGCCGGTGATTGTTTCCATGCAGCAGCGCCCCATGACAAGGGATGCGGTTCCCAGAATGAAAACAACGAAATACTTGTGGATGGGAGTGCGCAGGAAAGGATCGAAATGACAATCGCAGCGATAGATGAAGCGCGATTGGGTTTCATTGATCTGATACACTTCCCAGTTCCACGTCCATGCAAAGCGGTGGAACCACAGACGAAGCGCGCCTTCCTGATTTGGACCGCGGTTTTTCCACGTTGGGTCGGTAGCCGTATCGGAGTGGGCTGCCCAATAGTAGAGGCCGTTTTCTCCGTTGGAACAATCGGTTACCCATTCGCCAATCGAAAGCGGTGCCTGGTGAAACCACTGAAACTCACCAACGTGGAGGTTCTGCCACTGAGGGTATTTCTTCCAGTCGTAATGATTGCGGATGTCGAAGGTGAACAGGCGCTCCAAGCGCTCAAAGCTGTACCAACCGCCTTTTGATTGGCCTGCCTGTTGCATGTAGGGCCATATCTCTTCGGGGAGGGCGTTGACCGTAATGCCTCCGTCGTAACGAAGCGTCTTTTCTCCGTTGTGGAAGTGGTCGTCGCCCTTGAGATTGTAGGCGCGCTCGGCATCGGTCATCTTCGTGCGCAAGCCGTAGATCCACAACATCGAAAGCACAATAAAGCACGCGCCGCAGATGCACCAAAGGATGTTCCATGCCGTGACGCCAGGGCCGAACAGCTGGAGCAGGTAATCGGTTTTGTTGATCCCCAAAGCCAAGAGGGCGAATCGGGTGATCATGCTTGCGCCCCAACCGATAAGGCCGTACCAAATTGCCTCGGCGCTGCATTCCATCATCTTTTTCTTGTGGCCGATGGCCCAATCAATCAAAACGCCTATGATGCCCAGGAAATACCCCAACAGCACAAAACCTACTTTGGTGGCTTTGGAGAAGCGGTCCATGAAGCGAGGCTGTTTTTCGGGCATTGAAGGCAAAGCTCCATTTGCTGCTTTTGCCATGAGTGTCACGCCCCTTCTTTCTAGCTAACTATTTCTTGTGTTTAAGGAGCAGCCACGCCAATGCGCCTATGCCAATGGCGCCTGCCACATATTTCTTGTTGTACTTGAAGAAGGCTTTCGCGCTTGTGCATCCAAGGTTTCGCGCCGCCTCGTCGGCAAGAGCTACGGTTTTTTGGCCCGCTGCCTGCATAATTGCCATCGGATCCATTTCGGTATCCTTCCACTCGTAGTCTGCCGGAGGAATCTCCATCGTGCATTTATCCATGACCATGTCGATTCTTCCTTCTTCTAGGAAGTATTCATGGATGCTTTCACGTAGGGGCATGGTTTGCTGAAGGGTGATGGCGTCGTTCGGGCAGACGCTCTTGCAGTACCCGCAGCCGATGCAATGGTCTTGGTCGATTGTCACCTTGCCATCGGGATTCACCGTGATGATTTCCTGCGGGCACTTCTTGGCGCAGTTGCCGCAACCCGTGCATTTCTCGTGGTCGATTACCGCCGTAAAGCCAGCGCCGCTGAATCGGTTCTTTATAGTGCGGTTCGCATTCTTGCAAACGTCGAGCGCCACGCAGCAGCAAGGGCAGCAGAAGCAGATTTCCATGAACTCATCCATCTTCTGATTTTCGAAGCCCCAAACCATCTGTTCGAGCTCAACATATAATGCCTGTCCGATCAAACCCGCATCGCGGGCATCGTAGACATGCTGTTTAGCCTCTTCCTTCGTTACCGGCTTTGCCAGCCCGTTTTTCACCGCCGTTACTCCCGCCATGTTGAAGAACAGGCAGCCCAGCGTTTTTTCGTATTCGGAGCAGTCGTGGGCGGAACGGCAAATGCACCGATTCATTTGAGCGATGTATTCAGCGCCATCGATGGCGTCCATGATCAGATCTATGGGCAAAACCGCGGTTTTGCCTTCCTCGACCATGTCCACATTAAGGGGCAGCACAGTGCCGTGCGTGTACATTTTCTCATCGGGCGAAAACTGGGTAGCCCTTTTATAGAGCTCTGGAATGATACCCTCTTTTCCCGTAAGCTTTGCTCCCGATACGATCATCATGAACACCTTAAGGGTGCGGTCCCATGTTTTTGGCGTTGTGGCCAGCACCTTTGTCATGATGAAGTCTTTGATTCCCAGCCCGCGCGGGTGGTTTTCGTGCAGGGGCTTGTCTGGCAGCTCCCTGCGGTGCAGGCGGCCTTCGTCCAAGAAAAGCACTTCCCCCTGCGGGGTGATGTTGCCGCCGTCGCGCGGGTCGAGCGAGGCAATTACCTCATCAGGAACCCCGATGCTCTTCAGTTTCTCGTAATCGATACCTGGCTTTACCCGAACGGAAGTTGCTTGCGTTTCCGTAGCGTTCTCTTGAGCTTGGTTGAGCATTTCTTCCCCTTTATGCATTTCCCGCTCCTTCCTTTTCCGAACGATTTATTTCCCCTTGTTCGTAATACGTGAAGTAGGCCTATCTGATTTCGATTTCCTTGATAAGGAGTTCTCCGCCGGTGACCATGTCGTAGTTTTCGCTTCCGCAATCGGGGCAGCACATATGCCTGTCGCTGCCCATGGCAAGCTGGAAGGTTGATCCGCAGTCGTTGCAGTAAAAAGCCATAGGTACCTTCTGGATCTTGATTTTTGCGCCTTCGGCAAGGGTGCCTTTTGCGCAGCGGTCGAAATAGCGCTGCACCCATTCTTCTTCCAAGTTGCGCATTTCGCCTATAACCAGGCTCACCGAAAGAACCTGTTTGGCCTGTTGGTCGCATGCGTTGCGCAATACAACGTCAACGATGCTTCTGGTTACCCCAAGTTCGTGCATTTTGTCCGCCTTTCCCCTCAAGGCAGCAGAACGAAGCTCCTGATTTCCCCATTTGCCAGGACGTATCAAGCGACGATACAGCTTCGTACTCTGACAAGTAGTATTCTAATTGCAGCATGAACGTGTTCATGAAGAACGAGACATTTTGCCGGGGATTGTATTAGCTGTATTAGCCCAGCTGAGCGCACTTCGCAGAACGCCATTTCGGGAACAAAAGACGAGGTAACGATGATCCCTATTCGACAGCTGCCAAAATCGCCAACGCGAAAGTGCTTTGAAGAGGCATTTCTTGAGCTCTATGCCCAAAAGCCGCTCGATCAAATCAGCGTTATGGCTCTTACGGAAAAGGCGGGCTATTCACGGGCGACGTTTTACCGCAACTATTACAGCATCAGCAATGTTCTTGAGTCCGTCGAAGAAGAAAACACCTGCACTTCAACCTGCCAAGCCATTATTTCGTGCTTAGACGATATTACGCTTGAGCAGGCTACCGATGCGATGGCCGACTTTTATCAAAAACGCTTCAGGGAAGTTTCCATTTTGGCGAACGGGGAATATGGGTCTATTTACCTTGATAAGCAGTGTGAGCCGATGAAACAGCTGTTCGCCGCATTGTTGGATAGGGGCTTTGAGCTTTCTTCTTTCCAGCTTGATGTTATTTCGGAGTACATCGCTTCGGCGAAAGTGGGCATGCTTCGGCTGTGGGTAAATGATCCAAGCAAGATTACTCTTAACCATTTGAACAAGATGACGGAAAACATCTTCGAATCGAGGCTTTGGACCTACCTTGCAAAGTGCCTTTCGGGCGATGGCGCCAAACGGGACAAGATCGTGCTTCCCGAGGAGTTCCCGGATTATCCCTGGATGATGAAGTAGGGGCATGTCTCTACCTGCAATCCTGAAGCTGCAAGGAAGAAGGCCATCGCTCAACTAAATGGCTATTTAGAAGAGCTGTTCGCGGCTCTATTCTCCGAGCTGATTTCAAGCCGGGATTATAGTTACGTCCCATTGACTGATGTCATATTTTTTCAAGAAGGCCCCGGAATAAGGAATTGGCAATATGTTTACGATGGAGACGGAGTTAACTTCATCAACATACGATGTATCCAAAACCATGACCTTGATTTGTCGAAGGCGAACCAAATCTCAGTCGAAGAGGCGTACGGTAAGTACGATCATTTTTTGGTAAAGCCCGGGGATATCCTGATGTCGTCCTCGGGAACCTTGGGTCGTTATGCGATTGCACGGCAAGAGCATCTCCCGCTTTGCATGAATACATCAGTGATCCGTTTCAGGCCGCTTGCTGATTCCGCTGCCTATGCTTTTGTATACGGGTATCTTATTTCGCGAGAGTTTTATAACCACCTAACAGGCATGGCAAATGGAAGTGCGCAGGTAAATTTTGGGCCGACGCATCTAAAGAAAATAGAGGTACCTTGGCCTGACGAAGACGTAATACGTACCTTTAATAAAATGACAATGCCCCTCATTGAAACAATGAACGCTTTGCGTAGCGAATCGAATAAACTAGCTACCCTTCGTAACACTCTTCTCCCCAAGCTCATGTCGGGCGAGATTGACGTCTCGAAGGTCGACCTCACGCAGCTAAATAGCCATTTAGTTAACCAGGCAATCAGACGCTTCGTCGCCAGATGTGAAGTCGGTTATGGCGCCATACGAAAGTCTTCCCTTATCAATCTCGCGGTTGCACTCAGGGTGTTTCAGAAGAAAGGTCGCTACCGCTTGGCCAACGCATTCGACATACCTAGCGAGATTAACTGTAAGATGAAATTCTCGATTGTCTTCCGTTGCTTTTTCCCCAATCTCGATCGAACCCGCGCCAATCAGCAATTGATCATCAGGTGCGAAAACATGAAATCTAACGTTGTGGTATTTCGTTAATTTCCCAGCGTCTGGTGCGAGGGATCCATTGTGCAAAACTGAATTACGTAGCTGATAGATATCGCTCGCCGACATGCTTAAACAGGACTCCTCTCTTAAGATAGGGATCAGATAGCATTCAGCCCAAGCGATATATTTTTTGCTACTCGTACGATTGTTTTCCCCAAGCGCTGTTGCGCAGACATCAGGAATTATCAAAGCGGCATTGAGCGCAGAGATATAAAGTTTATGTTCCATTGCGGCACGCATCTCGACGACATAATCACTCGGGCGCATGCCTACTGGCTTCCAATTCATAAACAACCCTTCCATATACGGAATATGTTTACGTTTCCACCCGTCAAAGCAAGGAGACGAAATGAACGACGAAGTAATAGATGATATTTTACAGCGTATGCAAAAGGTGCTTACTTGCAAGCAGCTTAGAGTACTGAAAGCGGAGCTCATTGCTGCGTTCGAGCCAAAAAATGAGGTCGATTCATGTGATTGTCTGGCAACGTTTTTAACCGCCAAGGAGGTTGAAGGATGCTCGCCTAAAACTATTCAGTACTACCGAGATACGCTCAAACGAATGCTAGAGGCCATCGAAAAGCCACTGACACAAATCGAAAGCGATGACCTGCGGCGATACCTTAACGATTATGAGAGCACACGCTACGCTAGTAAGGTGACTATCGATAATATCAGGCGTATTATGTCCAGCTTCTTCTCTTGGCTGGAGGACGAAGATTACATCGTTAAAAACCCTGTTCGCCGAATCCATCGAGTTAAAACTGCGCAAGTAGTCAAGGAGACGCTGACTGACGAAGAGTTGGAAACCCTGCGCGACTCTTGTGGAAACGATCGCGACTTAGCGGTCGTGGACCTTCTTGCCTCTACAGGCATGCGCATTGGCGAGCTCGTGCGGCTGGACATTGACGACGTGAACCTGCAAGAACGCGAATGCATCGTTACCGGCAAGGGCAACAAGCAACGGCCGGTCTACTTCGATGCCCGAGCGAAGTTGCATCTAAGCGAATACCTAGAAAGGCGCAACGACGACAACCCCGCGTTGTTCGTTTCGCTTGATTCTACGGCAAAGCGTGTCACCGTAGGAGGCATGGAATTGCGTCTGCGGAACCTAGGCAAGAACGCCGGTGTTTCGCGTGTGCACCCGCATAAGTTCCGTCGCACGCTGGCGACTCATGCCATTGATAAGGGGATGCCGATCGAGCAAGTGCAAAAGCTGCTCGGCCATGCGAAAATAGACACCACCATGCACTACGCCATGGTGAATCAGAACAACGTGAAGGCTTCGCACAGAAGGTACTTGGAATGAAAATCGAGGACATTTGCACTCGCATTTGCTCTGGCGGAACGCCCAAAAGCGGCAAAGCCGAGTACTATGAAAACGGTACGATTCCCTGGCTCAACACCAAAGAGATAAATTTCAACCGAATCCGAGCGACCGAAACCTTTATAACGGAAGAAGGACTGAATAACTCTTCTGCGAAATGGATCAAGCCGCACGCTGTCATTGTTGCCATGTACGGTGCCACGGCAGGGCGTGTTGCTGTAGCGGAGATCCCGCTGACGACCAACCAAGCATGCTGCAATTTAGAAGTTGACGAAACGATCGCCGACTACCGTTACATCTACTACTGGCTGAAGCAAAATTATGACAATATTGCCGGGCTCGCAAACGGTGGAGCACAGCAAAACCTCAGCGCGAAAGTAATCCGGCAAATCGAGATTAATTTGCCGGACTTAATAAAGCAGCGCTCGATTGCGAACTTCTTGGATAGATTCGATAGTAAGATTGAAACAAATGCTAAGCTAAATGGCTATTTAGCTGCGTGAGATCGACCTTCGAGACATCGATTTCACCTGACATCAATTTGGGCAGGAGAGCATCACGAAGTTCGGCAAGAGATTTCGATTCGCGCAGATTGGATTCGATCACGCGGATCAGAGGGTTTGCGAGCGATTCAAACCGTTCTAGCTGTTTTTTCGTCAAGCAAGGAAGGGCAAACCGCCTCAAAATTTTCCCCGACAGGCTTCCGCGTGTTGACGTCGAATCCGACCAGGCACGAAGCTCCTCATATCTTGCCGCAAGGGCAAACAAGAGATAAGAACCGCATTTCTCTTCTGGAACCATAACAACTACCGACTGATTCACATAGGTATCAAATAAAAGCATCGAGGTTTGACCCCTGGTAAAACCTTGGCCAGCGGATGCCATAACAATGCTGCCGCGATTTGCGAGTTTTGTCGATGAGCCCTCAATGCCTTCGGGTGTAATTGTCTTCTCCGAGCCAATGATGAATCTAGCTCTGGTTTCGCCGGACGAAAGCCACGGTAGCGTTCCATTCCAGTAGCTAGGTATTTTGGTGGATGGCGTTCCTCCGCTGTAGATACGCTTGCAGTAATCACCAACTGTGCAGGACTCTTCGACTGCATTTTCGAGATCAGCACACTTGGCAAGCAACAGCTCTTCTAAATAGCCATTTAGCTTAGTATTGGTAGCAATTTTTTCATCCAAGCACTCGAGCACTGCAGCGATTCTCTGCTGACAATTGAGCGATGGAAGTGGAATTTCAAACGCCAGCAAATCTGCAGAGCTTAGGGTTGGGTACGTGGACACGCTTTGCTCCGCAAGCGTCTGGAATCCCCTCGTCGCCTGGTTAGTGGTTAGTGCATAGTAGAGATAGCTAGGGAGCACGCGGTTTTCGTTTGCGTCTATGACGCTAAAGCCCGTTGAAACGAGCATGTTTGTAGGCGGTTTTTTAAGAAGAGCGTAATGTTCTTGGTTGGGACGGACCATTGAGTATACGATGCTATTTGGTTTGACTTTTCGACGTGCCCTGCTCGGAACTTTATCAATCAGAGGATCGAGTTGCTGTAGTTCGGAAATCGCGCCGCGAGTCACATTGCCGGTGTCAAGATATTGAATGCGAGTCCAAGCCTCTTTAGTTGAGTATTGGCTGGCGTTAATGGTGCAAATTTCGCTTAATGTAACCCTACAGCCCATACCCAATCGCCTCCAGATTCTTCTTGATCTGCTCTTGCAGGCGGTTTGATTCCTCGAAGCATTTGGATATCTCGCTGGTTAGGCGCGCCATCTTCTCATCAAAGGGTTCGTCGTCTTCCTCGACGTCGGCGATGCCCACATAGCGGCCGGGTGTGATGATATAGTCCTGTTTGGCTATATCCTCGATGCTCGCTATAGCGCTGAAGCCCTTTTCTTCTTCAAGCTTGCCTTCACGAAACGCATCGAATGCGTCAGCAACTTTGGCAATATCCTCATCGGTAAACTCGCGTAGCTTGCGGCTCACCATGGTTCCCATGTTGCGTGCGTCGATGAACAGGGTCTTGCTCGGCTGTGTCTTCTTTTTGGTGATGATCCACAGGCACACGGGGATCTGTGTGCTGTAGAACAGCTGACCCGGCATGGCTACCACGCCCTCCACCAGGTCGGCCTCAATCAGCTTGGCGCGGATGGAGCCCTCGTTGTTCGTTTGGCTGGAAAGCGAGCCGTTGGCTAGCACCATGCCCATGCGGCCGCTGCGGTTCAGATGGTGCACCATATGCTGAACCCAAGCGAAGTTGGCGTTGCCCTCGGGTGGCACGCCGTATTCCCAACGCGGGTCATCCTTCAGCTTGTCGCCACCCCAGTCTTTCATGTTGAAAGGCGGATTTGCTAGGACGAAGTCGAACTTCTCAGTACGATGCAAGTCGTTGAAGAACGTATCGGCGTTTTGCTTCCCTAGATTTGCATCAATGCCACGGATGGCAAGGTTCATGGTTGCCATTTTCCATGTGGTGGGGTTGCTCTCTTGGCCGTAAACGGACAGGTCGTCAATCTTGCCTTGATGGCGCTTTACGAACTCTGCTGACTGCACGAACATGCCGCCACTACCGCAGCAGGGGTCGTACACGCGTCCGTGGTAAGGTTCGATGATTTCGACCAGCGTCTTCACGATGCAAGCTGGCGTATAGAATTCGCCGGCGTTTTTGCCTTCTGCCTCGGCAAACTTTGCCAGACAGTACTCGTAGGTGCGGCCAAGGATGTCGCGCGTATCGCCCTTTTCGGCCATTTGGACGTTGGTGAACAGGTCCACTACTTCTCCCAGGCGGCGCTTGTCCAGCTCCTGGCGGGCAAAGTTCTTGGGCAGGATGTTCTTCAGCTTGTCGTTCTCGGCCTCGATCTGGCGCATCGCTTCATCGATGACCTTGCCGATCTCTGGCGTATGGGCTGCGGCGGCAACGGTGGCCCAGCGGGCGCTCTCCGGCACGAAGAAGATGTTCTCTGCCAAGTACTCGTCGCGGTCCTCTTCGAAGCCTTCGCCCTCCTCGACCAGCTCTTGGTAGCGCTGGTCGAACTTGTCGGAGATATATTTCAGGAAGATGAGTCCCAGTACTACGTTCTTGTACTCGGATGCGTCTATGTTGCCGCGCAGCTTGTCTGCTGCGCTCCAGATCTGTTGCTCGAAGCCAATTTCGGCGGTGTTGTCGGCTTTCTTTTTAGCCACGATTCGCTCCTATTCGAACGTCTTGCCGTCGGCCCAGAGCTCGCATTGTCTCATGACCGTGTCCATTGCATCGTCCACGCCCTCGGGCGGGTATTTGTATTTGCGCAGAAGGCGCTTGATGGCGCGGCGCATGCCGGCGCGGGCACTCTCTTTTTTCTGCCAGTCGATGGTAGCGCTTTTCTGCAGTGTTTCGGTGAGTTCGCGTGTAATGGCCACCAACTGGTCGTTGTTATAGAAGTCGTGCACTGCCTGCGGCTTGGTTATGGCATCGTAGAAGGCCATTTCTTCATCGCTCAGGCCCAGCTTCTCGGCGTCGGTCCGGTCCTTCATCATTTCGTGGGCCATGTTCACTAGCTCTTCGATGACTTGAGCATTGGTGAGCATGCCGTTCAGGTAGCTGTTGAGTGTACCCTGCAGCATATCGGAGAACTTCTGGGCTTTTACCACGCTGGTTCTTTGGTAGGTGCGCACCCTCTCTTTGATGAGGCGCTTCAAGCTTTCGACGGCAACGTTCTTTTCCTTCATGTTGGCAACTTCAGTGAGGAACGCCTCATCGAATAGCGATATCTCGACGTCTTCGCCGTCGAACAGGTTGAGCACGCCGTCGGCATGGACCGTCTGCTTCATAATCTCGGTCACGCGCTTGTTGAACTCCGCGTAGGTCATGCCTTTGCCGCCGCCCGCCTTGCGGCCTGTGAGGCGCAGCACCTGCACGCGCAGCACGGAAAGATAGGCTGCCTCGTGCTGGTCTTCCTGCGAAACTAGGCTCTTACATAGGCTGAGTGCCTGGTTCATAAGTTGGCATTGCTTCAGGAACTCTTCACAGTCCTCGCGGCGCATGGGGTCGAGCAGCCAGTCGGTGCCCTCGGCGATGGCGGCGGCAAGCTGGGTTTTCTTGTCGGTGAAGATGAGCTTGCCGTAGTTGAAGCCGTACAGCAGGTCGCGGCACACGTCTAGCTTCTCCAGAAACTTGGGATATGCGGTGGCGGCAACGTCCATGTTGCCGTAGTTGCCCTGGTCGCGCTTGGTGTAGTCCTTCATTGCCTGCTTGAGCGCGCGGGCAATGCCGATGTAGTCCACCACCAGGCCGCCCTCTTTGCCCCGGCAGACGCGGTTCACACGAGCGATTGCTTGCATCAGGTCGTAGCCCTTCATAGGCTTGAACACATACATGGTGGCTAGGCTCGGCACATCGAAGCCAGTGAGCCACATGTCCACAACGATGGCGATCTTCAGTGGGTCGTCGTCGTTCTTGAAGCGCTGCTCCATGTCCTTCTTGTGCTTGGTGCCGCCGCATACCTCGAACCATTCCTCTGGGTCCTGGTTGGACATGGTCATGACCACACCCACCTTTTCCTTCCAAGAAGGGCGAAGCTCCATGATGCGTCGGTAGATCTTCATGGCGATTGGGCGGCTATAGGCCACGATGAGGGCCTTGCCTGCCAGAACGTCAGCGCGGTTGTTCTCGTAGTGTTCCACGATGTCGCGGCACAGCGAGTCGATGGTCTCGGGCGTGTCGAAGATGGCGTTGAGGCCTCCCAAGTCGCGCTTCGATTTCTCGATGCTCGCTTCGTCTGCCTGGTCGGCGAATTCGCGGTAGGCGGCATCAATCTTGCCCAGCGCATCGCTATCTAGATGCAGCGCCACCACGCGGCTCTCGTAGTAGACGGGCTTGGTCGATTCGTCTTCAACCGACTGAGTCATGTCGTAGACGTCGATGTAATCGCCGAAGATCTCGCGGGTGTTGCGGTCTTCAAGTGCGATGGGCGTGCCGGTGAATCCGATGTAGGACGCGTTGGGCAGCGCTTTGCGTACTACACGCGCCGCCCCAACGGACACCTTTCCGCTGGTGTCCATCTTTTCGGTGAGGCCGTACTGGCCGCGATGCGCCTCATCCACCATCACCACAACGTTGCTGCGGTCGCATAGCGGCTCGTCGCCGTCGGTGAATTTCTGCATGGTGGTGAATATGATGCCGTTTGCCTCGCGCCCCTCCAACAGGCTTTTCAGGTCCTCGCGGCTTGTTGCCTGAACGGGGTTTTGGCGCAGGAATGCCGAGCAACGCCCAAATTGCCCGAACAGCTGGTCGTCCAGATCGTTGCGGTCAGTGATGACCACGATAGTGGGGCTGTCCAGGTGGCGTTGCAGCAAGTGCGCGAAGAACACCATAGAAAGCGACTTGCCGGAACCCTGTGTGTGCCAGAATACGCCGATCTTTCCGTCGCCTGCCACTGCTTCTTCGGCGCGTTCGATTGCCCTGCGCACACCGAAGTACTGGTGGTAGGCAGCGAGGATTTTCACGATCTTGTCGTTGGTGTCGTTGAAACAGATGAAGTTCTGAATGAGGTCGAGCAAGCGTGCTTTAGGCATCATACCGTCGAGCATGGTTTGCCAGGTGGCTGCCTTGGTTTCGGAGTAATCGCCGTCGGTAGACTTCCATGCAACGTATCGGTCTTCGTCGGCGGTGATGGTCCCCACGCGCGTTTCCGACATATCGCTCATCACGCAGAAGACGTTCGGCACGAACATGCTGGGGATGTGGTGCATGTAGTTGCGTAGCTGCAGGTAGGCGTCTGATGCATCGGTTTCCTCGCGTGAGGGTGACTTCAACTCGAACATAACGAGCGGCATGCCGTTCACGAACGCGATCACGTCGGGACGCTTCTCGGAGTATTCCACAAAGGTCCATTGGTTAACGACGTGGAAGTCGTTGTTTTCGGGGTCGTCGAAGTCGAGCAGGCGCACAATGTCGTCGCGCTCTCGTTTGCCATCAAAGAAGCGAACCTCGACACCCGATTGCAAGTAATCGTTGAAGGTTTCGTTGCGCTGTTCGAGCGTACCGCCCTCGATGTTTTGGATCTTGAGGATTGCCTCGTCGATTGCTGCGGTGGGAAGCCCCCTGTTGATGCGCGCTAGGGAATCTTCAAGAATTCCGGGCAGGAACACATCACGGTATTCCTCGGAGGTGCGGGGGACGTCGGGCCCGTACAGATGCGTGTAGCCGAGTTCTTCGGTCATATGCTCGATGACGCACTGTTCGTAAAAGTCTTCGTTGAAGGCGCTCGATACGACTTCGTAGGAATAAGAGCTTGAGCCCATTGCCCTCAGCTGCCTTTCTTCGCGACGAGGTCGCATTGGAACTTCGTTCACTTAGATTACTATGCATTCGCTACCTGGCATTATACCCTTGAGCTTTCATCTTCCATCGCGACCGAGTTTGTTGATGGTGCTGGTGATAGGGCGAGATTGGTTGAATGGCGGCGCCGTTAGGTATGGGGGAGAATTTGCGGGCGAGGGATGCCTGCGCTGCATCGCCATGCGTCCTCATCGCTCCCCACGCGAGCGTTTGTGCCGCCGTGCTCCGTACCATTCCTTACCGCATCATTCCAAAGACAAGGAAGCACTTCATGATTATCGAGTTCAAGGGCATGCGCCCTGACGTGGAAAAAACAACGTTCACCGAAGAAGAGCTGCAGCGCCAGAAGAAGAACGCCGCAGTTTACACCGACGACGCAGACGAATACGCCAACAACATCAAGATCATCGGTTAGCTTGTAGCAAGACAAAGCCCTTCGCCGCGTTTTGCGACGAAGGGCTTTGTTTGAAATGGAAAGGGGTCGGCTCCGTAGGTGAGCTGAACCGCTAGTTTTGCGTGGGGCCGAACGAAAGATCGTCGAGTTTCGCCGGTGCCTCTTCGTCGTAGCAGCGTACGTTGCCTGCTTCCACCAGAGCATCCACTTCGGCTTCGCTGTAGCCCAGGTCTTCCATAACCGCGCGTGTGTCGTAGCCGACCGGCTTCGCACGGCTGATAACCGGGTCGCCCTGGCTTTTCATGCGGATGGGAATCGTGGTAATGGAATGGTCGCCGATGCTGTCGTAGTGAATCGGACGGAGCATATCGTTGACGTAAGCTTCTTCGTCTTCAAGAACATCATCCATGGTGTTGCATACTGCGTAAGGAACGTCGTTGGTGTCGAAAACTTCCTTCCAGTATGCCCAGTCGTGCTTGGCGAAGGCTTCGGCCATCATGTTTACCACGGTTGCGTTGTCGCCGTTGGCGTTGATGGTTGCGCAATTCGTGAAGCGCGGGTCGTCGGCGTATTCTTCCAGGCCAATCAGGCGTGCAACAAACGGATACCAGGAATCATAGGTGCCGTAGCAGATAAGGAACCATACGCCATCGGCGGTCATGTACGAATTGTTGGTGGGGCAGGGCACGGCCTTGCGGCTCTTCGGGAAGGGCACGCCGAACGGGGCGGAAACAACAGGCACCTGCATACCCCACAGCGCCATGTGGTGAAGGTTTACGGTAACGTGATCGCCCATGCCGGTGCGCTGAGCGCGCCAAACGGCGCTCATGATGCCCAAGCCAAGGGCGATGCAGGAATTGAAATCGCCGAATGCGGCGGGCATGTTGCCTGGCTGAAAGTGCTCGCCAGCCTGCGGGATGGACATAAGCAGGCCGCCACGGGCGGAATAGCAGGTGGCGTCAAAGCCCTTGGCGTCTTTCATTTCGCCGCGCTCTCCATAGCCGCGCATCTGGCCGTATACCAGACGCGGGTAACGGGCGTGCAATGTTTCGTAGTCGTAGCCCAAGCGCTTCAAGGAAGGATTGCGCAGGCTCGTAACGAACACGTCGGCCTGTTCTAGCAGCTTTTCTACCAGTTCGCGTCCTCCATCGGACTTCATGTCGATGGAAAGGAATTTCTTGTTGGCGTTGCTCATGTCGAACGCCGGGTTGTCGGGGCCCAGCTCCGGCATGCCGAAGCCAACGCCGTCGCCGCGGTGCAGGTTGCCCTTGATGGTTTCGATCTTGTACACCGTGGCGCCCATTTCGCCGAGCGCACGAGTGCAGGCAGGCATCGCGACGTAATCTCCCAGCTCGACTACTACGAGCCCTTCAAGGCCCTTCGGCAGTTCCTCGGGCGACAGGCCCTGGAATTCTTCAGCGGGGGGCATGACGATTCGGTGATCCAGACTCACGATAACCTCCTTGGGTAGATGAACATGTTCGTCACTCTACCTCCGGGGATGCTGTATTGCAATGAGCCGCCTTAGGGCATGCGTCACAACCGCTTTAGTGATGTGAGCAAGTGTGGGCGATGATCAGCATAAATGCAGACCGCGTAAGGCTGACCTGCATTTATAGTTTCTCGAGTGCGATTGATTTTTAATAAAGTGTTGGAGCAAGAAGCACTTTGCCAGTGCCGCGGTAGACGTTCACCAAACCTTCTCCGGAAGCGGCAGAGCCCACGAGCGATTTGCCTGAGCGCTCAACCGTGAAGTTGAGGGATCCGCTCCAAGCCAGCGCCATGTTGCCGTCGATCTTGAGTTCGTCGTTGTCCAGGGTGACTTCAATAAGCTCTTCTTCGGGGCAGGGGGATTCCAAGCATAGCGCGCCGTAGCCCTGGATGCCCAGGTTGAACAGCCCTTCGTTGCCAGCAACGGCTGAAGAAACGTTGCTGCGCATAACCGTTTTGTGCTGGAGGCTGGAATAGCACGCCAGGAACAGGCCGTCGTCGAGCACGATGGAATTGCCCCAATCGGCTACGTCGAGCGTGATGATGTAGCGGTAGGTGGGCTCGAGCACCAGAAGACCCGTGCCCTGGTATTCGGGCTTGATGGCCGATTCGCTGGTGACCGCACCGCGCAGTGCCTTGCCGAACAGGTCGCCCACACCCTTAACGCCGGTGGTACAGGTCACGTTGCCTACCATCCACTGCATGGCGCCGGCCTGAACGGTAACGGGTGCCTGGCTCAGATCGCAGATAACCTGGCGGCGACGCACGTTCATTTCGCTGGCGAAGTAAGCGTTCATAGCGGAAGCTTCGTTGACGGAAAGGTCGCGCTTCCATTCGATGGTTTTGAAGGCGCCGAACTCCTTGAGTACGGTTACGTCGTCGTTGTCGGTGAAATTGGAAATCTTGAACATAACTCTCCTCCTGTTGACGTTGGTGTGGGTTAATCCTCTTGATTGCCAAATTTGCAGAAAAGCATAGCATGCGGTGGTTCTTGCGCGGGGTGGTACGTCAGGCGCCTGGGGTGGTCGGCGGGTCGCGGTGGCGGAGCTCGCAGAGCCGACTGCGTGAGCCCTGTGCCTCTAGGGCGTGTCAAACACCTGCGCTCCGGCAAAATCGTTGGATTTGGCGGCGTCCGCTTCTTTTTCGGCCATCAATTCCTCAAAGCCAGTCAACGCTGCGAAGGGCATGAACTGGGTGGCGCGCTTGGGGCTGTTGGCGGCGAAGTGGACGCCGTTTTCCCTAACGCGCATTGCAATGTCGCGCAGTATGCAGCGGCGTCTTTCCGCCTCGTCAAAGGCAACGTCTTCCAGGAAATCGTCTTCGCTAAGCACGGTGGCCTCCTATTTGGTTGTTGCGTTCGCGCATGGTTGCGCCCTGCTTCAAGCTGGTGCCGCGCAGCAATGCGTTCTTGCCAAAGCGGTCGCGCACGGCAACGGACGCTTTTGCCAAGTCGGCCTCTTTGCCGCTGTCCTCCGGCCCGAAAAGACTGGGTTGGTCATACTCGGCGGGCTGGAGAGCGCCCAGTGCCACCGTTAGCCTGCGGATAGGTTCGCTGCTCAGCGTGTGCTCGTCGAACAGCTCCAGCGCAACCTTCACTATGCGATGCGGCGAATCGGTTCGTTCGGAAAGCTTGGTTGAACCGCCGCTTCCCATGCCCCATCTGCCGCTTTCGGTAAGGTGGGGCTGCGCGTAGCCAACGTGCACGGATACGTTCCCGCACGAAAGCCCCTTCGAGCACAAGTCCAAGCAGCTGGCGTCCGCCATTTCCCGCAGCACGGTGCGTGCTTCGCTGAAAGAATAGTCGCGCATCAGCACCTGCCCGTTCGATATCGAATGCGCTGCGGGGCGGTACTCTTTTATCTGTTTGATAGTGCAAGGCTCCTGCCCCCAGGCGTGGTCTAGCAGGTATTCGCCGTTTTTGCCGAATTCCTTTTTCAGCCATGCGGGGTTTGCCGCGCATACGCCCGCCATATCGTGGATGCCGTGTTTTGCCAGACGATGCGCGATGCCTGGGCCCACTTGCCAGATGTCGGTTATGGGCCGGTGGAACCAGATTTCGCGTTTGTAACTTTCTTCGTCCAGTATGCCTATGCCGTCGGCTGCCTTTTTTGCTTCGATGTCCAAAGCCACCTTCGCCAAAAACAGGTTGGGGCCGATACCTGCCGTGGCGGTGATGCCTGTTTCTTCAGTCACCTTGTTGCGCAGCATTTCGGCGAAGGCCTTTGCGCCCATGCGGTACAGCTTCAAATAGGGGGTTGCGTCGATGAAGCATTCGTCGATGCTGTACACGTGGATGTCCTCGGTGCTTACGTAACGCAGGTATAAGGCGTTTATCTGCGCCGATACCTCCATGTAGCGGGCCATGCGCGGCGTTGCCATGGTGTATTCGATCCCGTTGGGAATTTGGAAAATGCGGCAGCGGTTTTTTACGCCCAGCGCTTTCATGGCGGGGGTTATGGCAAGGCAGATGGTGCCGGACCCGCGGGTGGGGTCGGCAACCACGAGGTTCTCGGTGAAAGGGTCCAGGCCTCGATCGACACATTCGACGCTTGCGTAGAAGCTCTTCAAGTCGATGCACACATAGCTCTTTGTGCGCTTGTTGGCAAGCATGGACCATCCCTTCCATCACATCGAAAACAGAGTTTGTTCGCTGGCTTTTATACGAACACCTGTTCTAGTATACAGACATGGACTACAGGGCGAAAGATGGCGAAATGAGGCGCGTGCACCGCGAAACGGTGGACGTGTTAGCGCGGTTTGGGCGGGATGGCCGCCTTGAGCCTTGCGTTGTCGTGCTCAAAGATTGCCGCGCTTTCCGCATTGACGAGGTGCTGATGGCAAGCGGTTTCGGTCCGGTACGCCATGGCAAGCGCACGGCACGCTTCGACATTCGCCTGGGTGGCAGGGAAACGCAGCTGTTCTTGGAGCATCAACTGGAAGACCCCGTCACAGGAGCGGCGGATAAATATGTATGGTGGGTGCGCGCTTTCGACGGAACGAAGAGAAGCCCCGCCGAAGGCTGCTGCTGATTCGCGCGTGGGGCGGCGAGCGTTTGTGACGCGGGCAGCCGCCGGGGTTGGCATCGAGTCTGGTGGCGCCACCGCCGTTGTGGATGCTGCGGCCAGATGGCGCCATGGGGCGCTGCGGTGCCGTTGGTCCCCGAGCTGCGCTTTGGCGCTGCGGGGCTCGGGCGGCGCAGGATTTCACGTCCGCCTGACGCCTCAGTGTCGCGGGGCGGTGGGGTGTGGGAGCGTTTGCGGTGTGGCTGCCGCTGGCACCGCGAATGCTGTGGGTGGTGCGCTGCCATGAGGGCGGCGGCGTGGTTGTGGGCGCTAGGGCGCTTCGTCGACGCCGGATGGCAACATTCGCGCGCCGTGCATGATTCGAGGGGCCCGTGCAGCGAAAGCGGCCCCTTCATGGCAAGATCTTCGCGCGGTGTATTCCCAAACGGCTGTTTGCAGGGCTTTTCGGATGCATGGCGCGCATATCTTGCCAAAGCCAGCTCATTTCGGATGCATGGCGCGCGAATCTTGCCACGAACTGGCGATTTTCCCGTCCGAGACCGCTTTCGGGATGCATGGAGCGCAAAACTTGCCATGGATTGCCGCCCGAGAACGCATTTCGCGAGCATTTTGCCATCGTCGAACGCCTGGGAACGCATCAAGGCATAATCTTGCCACGACCGGACGCCCGCGCCGAACGCTCCGCGCGCCCATGCGCTACGACACCATGCGCCACGATGCCATGCGCCGCAGCACCACAACGCCCCGCCCATGCCCTACGTGCCCGTCGCTCATGCCCCCGTGCCGCCCGCCACAGCGCCGCGATGCCATGCGCCGTACGCGGCGCTTTTGTCGCCGCTGAAAAAGTAAGTTGCGGGTTACGGGTGTCAATGAGGTGAAACGAACCGCCTGTTTCGGTTTAAGTGCTATCGTTCCACTAACGTATTAGCCCGATCGGCGTGCCTGGATCGACGGGCCCGGAAACAAGGAGGAATCATATGCGCGTGGCAAAAGAAAAGCTCTTGCTGATTGCTGGATTCGTTTGGCTTGCTGCTGGGCTCAACATCGCTATCCTCGGCGTTTCCGCATTTACCGAAATGGGCGAGCACGCAATGTTGGTACTTGTGCCTGCTGCAATCGTTGCCTTCACGGTGTTCCATGCAGGAATGTTTTCCAAGCTGGTTGGCAAGCACGCCGATCGTATTGAAGCTATGGAAGAAGATCGTGTGCCGTTCTGGAGGTTCTTCGATACTAAGGGTTACCTCATTATGGCGTTCATGATGACCATGGGCATTGGGTTGCGTTCTTCGGGCATTGCCCCCACGTGGTTCATCGCATTCTTCTATGCTGGTCTTGGCATCGCGTTGGCTCTTTCTGGCTGCTGCTTCTTGGTTCGCTACTTCCACGACGGCGGCATCGCCTGCCCCTTGGTGCCCCATACGGCTAACAAGTAGCAAAATCCCAGCGTTAGCTTCGCCGCCCCAATCGGGCGCCTGCCTTAGCTGAATCCCAGCAAAATAGCTGCGCACCATGAGAGCCGTTCGAGGCGGTTGGGCGTTAAGCTTGGCGCGAATCATCCGAGACATTCGGGCTCCAGGCTTGGCGAACCTTTCGGGGCCGTAAGGCATCAGTCCGCGAATCATTCGAAGCGCTCGGGCTCCAAATCCGGCACAAACCGTTCAGCTCAGTCGGGCTTTAAGCTTGGCGTGAGTCCTTCGCCGCGATCAGGCTTCAATCCTGATGCGAATCGTCCAAGGCTGTCAGGCGTCAGCCCATCCGAATCATTTAAAGCGGCCAGGCCTCGGGTCTGGCCGCTTTAGTGTTGTTGGCCCCTTGCATGGCTCCCTTGCTTTGCTAATGTAGCCATAAAGCAAGAATGTACTAGAATAACCCCCATGGATAAAGACGAGCTGAAAGAGCGTATTCACGTCCCACTTTTGGGCTTTTCGGCGGTGCTGATGAGCATCGTCGCTTTTTTGCTGCTCTTATATGGCATTACCGTTGTTGTCCGTTTCCTTTTTGCACTGGGGTCGCTTGGGTAGCCATGGCGTATTCCAGCAGGCAAAACAACGTTTTCAAGTGCGGAGGGCGGCGCTCTGCCTGCCTTGCCGTATGGCGCATTTTCGGCAAGGTGGGGCAGTAACATGTGGCTTCGCTTTACCCTGTTTGATGTGCGTGTCGTAGCGCACTACCTTGGTGTGCTGGTTTCTTTCTTCACCATTGCATTGGCGGTGCCGTTGGTGGTCGCCATCGCAATGCAGGAATGGGAGCCGGCTTCGCGCTATCTGCTGGCGGTGGGCATTTCGCTTATCGTTGGGTCAGGCCTGCGTCTTTTGTGCGTGCAGCCGGGCAAACTCACTCATCAGCAGGCGCTTGCGGTAACCGGGCTTTCGTGGATTGTCCTGGCGTTTGTGGCTTCGGTTCCCCTGGCGCTTTCAGGCCATTACGGTTCGTACCTCGACTCCCTCATGGAAGCGGTTTCCGGACTTACCACCACGGGCGTTACGCTCGTTATCGACCTGGAGCACCTTTCTACTGCCGACAACATGTGGCGCTTCGTAATGCACCTTATCGGTGGCTTGGGCCTTATTGTTGTGGCGCTTTCACTGGGTCTTTTGGGCAAAGCCACTTCGGGCCTGTATTCCTCAGAAGGCCGAAGCGAACACGTGCTGCCCAACATCGTGAACACGGTTCGCCTTATCAGCCGTATTTCCCTTACCGCTATTGCGGTTGCCGTGGTTATCCTGTTTGTGATGTGTGTTCTTTCCGGTATGGAGCCGGTGCGCGCCTTCTTCCACTCCTTGTGGATATCCATTTCCGGCTTCATTACCGGTGGCTTTGCTCCTACCAGCCAGTCCATCGGGTACTACCATTCGTTTGCGCTGGAAATCGTTTGTATGGTGCTTATGATTTTGGGTGCCATCAACTTCTCGCTGTACGTGAAAGCGCAGCGCGGCGAAACCGACTCCTTCTTCCGCGACTTGGAAATTCGTACAGGCTCCATCTGGCTTATCGTTGCCACCATTACGCTTATGGCTTCAACGTGCGCTTCGGGTGGCTTCTCCGATTTGATGGCGCTGCTGCGTCGCGGCGTATTCATGGTTGTGGCTGCCGCTACCACTACGGGCTTCCAGAATGTTACGAACAACCAGCTCACTACAGTGTTTTCTTCAGGCGCGTTCCTGATTATCGCCATGTGCATGGCAATCGGCGGTTCCAGCGGAAGCACCGCCGGCGGTATTAAGCTTTCGCGCATCGGCCTTATTGCCAAATCGATGGTTTCCACCATCAAGGAAACTCTTTCGCCTAGCACGGCGCGCGTTTCCGTTCGCTACTATCACTTGGGGCGCAAGGTGCTTACCACCGACGCGGCAAAGTCTGCTATGACCGTTTCTGCCCTGTTCGTGGTCACGTATCTTATTGGCTCGCTTGCGGGCATTGCCCATGGCTACGATGCCATTTCTTCCATCTTCGAGTCGGTTGCCATGGCTTCCAACGGCGGCTTGAGCTCGGGCATTGTTTCTCGAGGCATGCCGCCAACTTTGGAAGCGGTGTACATCCTTGAGATGTGGGCAGGCCGTCTGGAATTCATAACGTTGCTGGCCCTTGTCGTGAAAGTGGTTGTGTCGGTTGTGCCTCGCAGGAAGGCGGTGCGCTCGTGACGAAGCTGCTTTCAAGGCGAACCATTGTTGCGGCATGGTGCTCATGCGTGTTGGCGGTCGTGCTTCTGTGTGTCGGTGTTGCCTGGGCCGATGAGGGGCAGGAATCGTCCAAGCCCAACAATCATGTATATGTGAACCAGCTTTCCGACAGCTCGTTTTTGTATCAAACAACCATTGCCGACTTGGCTCAGGCTGACTCGTACTATGAAGGCCAAACGGTATTAGTGCAGGGCGAAGTGGTGGGCGACCGCATCAACGATGAAATGCAACCCGACAATTGCTGGGTTACCCTGCAAGACGACGATCCCACAAACCCTAGCGTGGTTTCGGTGTTCATGACCATGGAACAAGCGAAGAACATCGACACGTACGGCAGCTATGGCGTTACTGGCACCACGCTTCAGGTGCGTGGCACGTTCCACTTGGACTGTAGGGAGCATCAGGGTATGTCCGACATTCACGTGGAAGAGGTTTCGGCGCTTGCCGCTGGCTCTGAAAACAAGCCGGGGATGGATCCGAAGCTTTTCGGTCTTGGTATCGTTTCGGTGCTGGCTGGCTTGGCGCTGTTGGCTCTGTACCAATCTAAACGAGAGGGGACGCTGTAATGGAAACTCCAGCCGTCGAAACCGGAGTGGTGGTGAAGCTCGATAGAGGCTTCCCCTTGGTTCGTTTGGGCGATGGCCGTGAGCTTCGTTGCGAGCATGCCACTTCCTTGGTGAAGGGCAGCGATCAGCGTGCGGTGGTGGGCGATGCAGTGCGCATTTCCCTTCCCGACGGGCATGACAAGGGCATCATCGAGGAGACGCTGCCCAGGCGCACGTCGTTTGTGCGCAAAGACCCTACCGAACGGGCCCTTCCGCAAACGTTGGCTGCCAACTTCGACCTGGTTATCATCGCCCAGCCCATTGAAGACATCAACACACGCCGCCTGGAGCGCGAGCTTGTCTTGGCCCACGAAACGGGAGCGGAAGTGCTGGTGGCGCTTACCAAGGCCGACCTGATGGCCTCGCCCGCTGAAGTGGAAGAAGTGCGCTCGCATATCGATGGGTTCGTGGGCAATGACGAACTGCTGGCCATTTCCGACCGCGATGAGGCGTCGGTGCAGCGCCTTGCCCAGATAATTGCCGAGGGCGACAAAACCGCAGTGCTTATCGGCAGGTCGGGTGTGGGCAAGTCGAGCCTGGTGAATATGCTCGTAGGCAGTGACATCCAGAAAACCACTGCTGTGCGCGGCGATGGCAAGGGCAGGCACACCACCGTTTCTCGCGAGATTATCTATCTGCCGACGGGTGGCCGCATTATCGACATGCCTGGCGTGCGCGGCTTGGGGCTTTGGGATGCCGACGAAGGCATTGGCGCTGCGTTTTCGGACATTGAAGAGATTGCCGCTTCATGCCGTTTTCGCGATTGCACCCACACCAACGAGCCGGGATGCGCTGTCCGAGCCGCCGTTGAGTCGGGCGATTTAGCGGCAGAACGTCTAGAATCGTACGTACGCCTTCGCGAAGAAAGCGCTCAGGTGAAAACCCGCCGTGAAGAGGCGGAGCGCATTCGCAGCCGTCGAGGACATCCTCGCCGAAGGCGTTAAGAGCCGTGAAACCAAGCGCTCTTTCCGATGCGCTACAATATTATGTGCAACATCCCATCATGGGATGTTGTTTTTCTAAGGGGCCTGCATAGGGCGGGCCGCAAAGAGGGGGACCCATGAATCCTGCAGTGATCATACCTACCTTCCACACCGCGCCTACAAAGCGCGGCGCTTCAAAGCCTTCCAACCTGTACGACCATCCTACGCCCCTGAACGAACAGGGCACGTTGGGCAGGTGCTTGAACTCGTTGCAACAAGTGCGCGGTTTGGGCCAGGTAATTATTTTGGTTGCCGCCGAGGGTGGCGTGGAAGACGAAGCCGCCAAGAAGGTTCAAAACATTGCCAACCAGTTCCCCCAAATGCACACGTTGGTAATTGGGCGCGCTGAAGCTGAGATTGTTCAGCAACGTTTGGACCAGCTGGGCTTCGGTGGTCAGCAAGAGGCTATTGGCCTTACGGGCTATTCCGCCATTCGCAACCTCGGTTTGGTTGTTGCCCAGGTGTTGGGATTCGATTCGGTGGTGTTCATCGACGACGATGAAACTATCGAAGACGAGGCATTTCTGGAAAAGGCCATGTACGGCCTGGGCAAGCTCACCAAGAAGGGCATTCCCATCCTTGCTAAATCGGGCTTCTACTTCAACGATGAAGGCACTTACTACTCGAAGAGCCAGAACCGTTGGTACAACCATTTTTGGCAGCAGGGTCGCGCGTTCAATAATTGGATCAGCAAGGCCATGTCCGGCCCGCGCCTTTCTCGCTCCAACCATGTATGCGGTGGCTGCTTGGCGCTGCATCGCGAAACGTATCGCCGTTTGAGCTTTGACCCGTGGATTCTTCGCGGCGAAGACTTGGACTATTTGCTCAACCTGCGTATGTACGGTTCCGACATCTGGTTCGACAATCAGTGGTCACTGACGCACCGTCCTCCGCGCGACAGGCACGAAGGCCATCGTTTCTATCGTGACATATTCCGCTGGGTGTACGAGTACTACAAAATTGAGTTCAGCCGCGCGCAGATCGACCTTCTGCAGATCAAGCCCTCTTCGCTTATGCCGTATCCTGGTCCGTTTTTGGAGCCGGGCATCACCAAGCGCATCAAGCGTACGGCGTTCCTGCGTTCATTGGCTCGCCCCGACAAGAAGCGCTATCGCGAAGGCGCCAAGGCTGCTGCTGGCGAGGCAACCGAATATGCTCAGGAACACTGCATGAAGTACTTCGAGTTCCAGTACACCTGGGGCGATATCATGGCGCGCATGGAAAGCGATGGCGGTTTGCGCCAAGCACTGGTGCAGGCGGCCATTGCCCGCCAGTCGGGCGGGGAAGTGGTGGTTGAAGCCGCTGCTCCGGCGGGCGCATCGGCAGATGGTGCGGGCAGCGCTTCCGACTTGCTGGAACCTGCTGTCGCCAACCTTGATCCGGGCATGACTGCCGAGATCAGGCTTAACATCAACGAAGAATAGGATTTGCGCACTTCATGGAAACCTTTGTGATTACCGCAGCAGTTGGCGTAGTTGTTGGCATTTTGTCGGGCTTGCTGGGTATCGGAGGAGGAACCTTGATGGTTCCCCTGTTCCGCTTGGGTTTCGGGCTTTCGGCTCTTGCCTCTACGGCAACTTCGCTGTTCACCATCATTCCCACCTCGCTGGTGGGTTTTATCACCCATATCAAGAACAAGACGTGCATTCCCCAGCTGGGCATTGTGTGCGGCTTGGCTGGCGCATGTACCAGCCCTTTGGGCGTGCACCTGGCAAATATGTCGCCGGCATGGATGGTTATGCTGGCAGCGGCAATTATCATTGGTTTTTCGTCGTTCAAGATGTTTCGCAAGGCTGCGCGCATGCCAAAGAACCCCGCTTCGGGCAAGGCCATGGGCGTCGATGTGGAAAAAGCGGCCGTTAAGGCCGCGGTCATCGAAGAAGGCTTGGGCGAAGAAGGGTTCAAGCTTACGCGCAAGAATCTGCCTGTTGCTATCGGCATTGGCCTAACCGCGGGCCTGGCCTCAGGTTACGTGGGTGTTGGCGGTGGCTTCCTGATGGTGCCCCTGTTTATTTCTGTGCTGGGCGTTATGATGCGCAAGGCATCGGGTACGTCTTTGGTTGCCATCATGATCTTGGCCATTCCCGGCGTTGTCTATCAGGGCATGCTGGGCAACATCGACTACCTTGCGGGTATAGCCATGGCGGCGGGCAGCATCCCCGGTGCGGTGATTGGTGCAAACCTCATCCGTCGTGTTCCCGAGCGACAGCTGCGCATTGCTTTTGGTGTATTTTTGCTTATCAGCGCAGTAGTGCTGCTGGGCAACGAGGTAGCTGCACTGTAATATGCTATGGTCACATTACCTGCGACGTGTATGGCGCAGGTGGAAGTAGCTCCCGTTTTTCGGAGGATCGTTTATGGCCTACCCTCGCCACAACGTCACCATTTTTCTTGAAATTGCTTCGCTGTGCATGGCGCTCATCTGCGGCTGTGTTTTGGGCTGGGCTATGTTCGGCCCCGAAACCAACTATTTGGTGCTCACCATTTCGGGCGCTTTGTTTACGGCGTTCCTGCTCATTACCATTGCCTTGATCCTCGACCCCGACCGCATCCGTGCAAACCAGTCTATGTCGGTGCTGAACCTGGCAAGCGCAACGCTGGAAGCCATGCAGGAAGGCTTCACGTCGGAAGCTGCCCAGAAGGTATGCGAGATACTGCTCCCTTCCACTTCGGCATGCGCTGTTGCCATCACCGACCGCGAAGTGGTTTTGGGCTATGCTGGCGCTGGCAGGGAAGAGCTGGGTGAATTGGGCGGGCATATCCGCACGGCTGGCACGAAGCGCACTGTGCAGGATGGCAAAACCCGTGTGTTGCGCTCGCAGCTTGAAGTGGGCTTGCCTGTTCCCATGAGTGCCATTCAGGCCGCCATTATCGTTCCCTTGAAGATGGGGTCTTCCATTCAGGGTACGTTGAAGTTCTACTACCCCAAGCCTTCGCGCATTTCTGAAACGCAGATTTCCGTTGCTGAAGGCTTTGGCCAGCTACTTTCCACGCAGATTGCCGCTTTGCAGCTTGAAGAGCAGAAGAAACTTGCCACCAGCATGGAGCTCAAGGCGCTGCAGAGCCAGATCAACCCGCACTTCCTGTTCAATATCATCAACACCATGGCATCGTTGGTACGCACCGACCCCAACAAGGCTCGCGTCATGTTGCGTGAGTTTGCAGTGTTCTATCGTCAGACGCTCGAAAACAGCTCGGATCTTATTTCCCTTTCGCGCGAGGTTGAGCAAACGGTGCGCTACCTTTCGCTTGAGCAGGCACGTTTCGGCGAAGATCGCCTGGCGGTGGAAGTTGATATCGGCGAAGAGGTGCGCGCTATGCAGGTGCCCGCCTTCATGGTTCAGCCGCTGGTTGAAAATGCTGTAAAGCACGCCATGCCTGCGGAAGGCAAACTCACCATTTCCATTTCTGGCACCCTCGATGGCGACGATGTGTACTTGCATGTAAACGACGACGGTATCGGTATGAAGGAAGATGCCTTGAAGAATATCATGGCGCCGAAATCCGAAACCGGCCTGGGCATTGCCGTAAAGAATATCAACGACCGACTGCGTGGCTACTACGGTGAGAAGGCTTATATGGATATCCAAAGTGAGCTGGGCAAGGGAACTTCTGTTACCCTGTTCCTTCCCGATTGCGCGAATCTGTAGAAGCGTTGCCTGACAAGAGCTTTGCAGATAGGTCGGCGCATATTCGGTAAGTGGTCTATAATAGGAATGATAAATTCACGAAACACGAGGAGGTTGCGTTGCTGAAGGCAATTATCGTTGATGACGAAGCGCCAGCGCGTTCCGAGTTGCGCTTCCTGCTAGGCGAACTCAACCAGACTGAAGTTGTTGCCGAGGCCGCAAGCGTCCGCGAGGCTATCGAAAAGCTCAAGGAATACCCTTGCGACGTTATGTTCTTGGATATCAACATGCCCGAGGCTACCGGTATTCAGCTCGCAGAGGCTCTGCAGCATTTGAAGTACCCGCCTGCCGTGGTATTCGTTACTGCTTATAGCGAATTTGCCCTGGATGCGTTCAAGGTCAATGCCATCGATTACCTGGTTAAGCCTGTTGAAACCGAGCGTCTTTCCCATGCTCTTGCCCGTGTGCGCGAACATGTGCTGCTTCATGCAAAGGCCCAGAAGGCTGAGCGCATTCCCGTTGAAAAGGGTGGCAAGAAGATCCTCATCAACATCGATGACATTCGCTATGTTATGGCGCGCGACGATTATGCGTACCTGCAAACTGGCGTTGACCGTTTCTTCTCTACCGTAAGCTTGGCTCAGCTGGAAAAAACGCTCGATGGTCACGGTTTCTTCCGCGTCCATCGCGGCTACTTGGTTAACCTTGCGCTGGTCAAGGAAGTTGAGCCCCAGTCGGGCGGCACCTTGCTTCTTACGCTCGACGGCGTAGACGAGAAGATTCCTGTTTCCCGTCGTCGCGTATCTTCCCTCAAGAAGGCGCTTGGTCTGTAATCGCTCTTTGCGTTTGGCTGAAGGGTGCGTTGTTGCAGTACGGCTTTGCGTGCTCCCGTGCGCGGTATCATATGCTTCAACTAATTGGTTGGGTCGGCATCAAGCCGGCCCTTCTTTTGTTTTATCGGCCTTCACCAATGTTGGCCGATTCCTATTTCTTCGGTTTCCGCCGAGCGCGGAGATGGGCGCCCTCTCGTGGAAACGCCAGTGCCGTGGCCGGTATGGCCAGCTCCCATGTCGGGTTGCCCTCGACCTCGCGAAACGCCTTAACGGGCGCGGGCTTGACGGGCTGCTGTGCGGGGCGGCCCCTCGCGGAAACGCCAGGCCGCCGCCGACAACGGAATAAGCCCGGTTGGTACGGGCAGTACCTTCGCGGAAACGCCCCTTCGGCGGCGCGAAGTGAGTAATGCCCGCTTTGCCGTTTTACTCATGGGTTCGTGAATGGTAATGTGCAGTCTTGCCTCTGAATGCAGACCATTTTGAAAGAAGATAATTCGTCATGTCCGAAACCTTTATTTCCCTGAATCCCAAGCGCGATGTGGCGCTGTTCGATTTGGACGGCACGGTGCTCGACACCTATGCTCCCATTTTGGAAAGCATGCGCTACGCAACCAAGACGGTGTTTGGGGAAGCCCTGCCCGACAGCAAGCTTGTTTCCATGGTTGGACAGCCCCTGGTAACTCAGATGCAAGCGTTTGCCGCCGAACAGGGTTGTGGCCCTGAGGTCGCCGACGAACTGACACGCGTCTATCGCGAATACAATGAGCGAGACTTGGACGAAAAATCTTTCCCGTTCCCGGGCATACCCGAGGCGATTGCCTCTTTGAAGAATGCGGGCTTCACGGTTGGTGTGGTTACATCGAAGCGCGCTGTCTTGGCCACGAAGAGCCTGAAGGCTCACGGGCTGTTCGATGCGTTTGCCTGCGTGAATGGCGCCGAAGACAGCACTGCCCACAAGCCCGACCCCGATCCGTTGCTGACAGCAGCAAAGAAACTTGGCGTTTCGCCTGATAGATGCGTATATGTGGGCGACAGTCCCTACGACTTACAGGCTGCTCATGCCGCAAATATGCCAAGTGTGGGAGTTACCTGGGGCAAGTTCTTCGGGCGCGACATATTGCTCGAGCAAATGCCCAGCGTGCTTATTGCGAGTCCCGAAGAGCTGGTCGGCGCGGTCGAGTTCGCCGCAATCCATTAAAGATCTGGTTGGCGTGGTTGGGCTTGCTGTGACCCATTAATAGGTTGGTCGGTGTGGCTGAGCCTGCTGTAGCCCATCAACAGGTTGGTCGGCACTGTTGAGCCTGCTGCAGCCCATCAATTGGTTGGTCGGTGCGGTCGAGTTCGCCGTATTTTATTAACGGGCCAGTCGCGCGCGGTCGAATTCGCCACAATCCATTAAAGTGAAAGCCGGGAGAGCTGTCTCTCCCGGCTTTTGTTGTATTGTGGCGCTAAGTCCGCATGCAGCACCGCCATTCGTTCGCACCGATCTTGATCAGCGCGAGGCTAGCTAAGGCTGAGCGCAAGGGGGGCTATGTTCGCGGGAGACTTCCGTCTTTCGTGTAGTGCTGGGGTGGAATGGAAGCTTGCGACGCCTGTCTTTCTGCGCAGGTGGCGAATTGGCCTTCGGGCTCCAGGCGGGGCTTGCCCTCCAAGCCGAAGTGCGCCTTCGTGCCCCATGTTGCATCGAACCGCACGCAGGGGCTCGCCCATACCAGGGACGCGTGCACGGAGCGCACATTGGGTCGCACGCAGGGAAACTAGGGGCGTCTGCCCCGAGCAGATGATCAGGTGGTGCTTTGACCACGTGGAAAGGGGATTGCTATGGCATTTTGTACAGATACGGTTTGCGCGGGCGAAGGGGTGTTCGCCCTCGAAGCCGTGGTTACGGTAACCCCGCGCGGCATCGTGGTGTATGCTTGCACGCCTGCTTTCGCCCACGTGGGCGCTACGGCTCAGGCTATTCCGCGCCCAGAGCCAGGGCGCACGGCAACGGTTAGCTTGCTTGCCGTTCCCTGCCATAGGGACGAAATTCCCGCCCATGATATCGCCGCCGCTTTGGCAACGGAGTTCGCCATGCCCTGCTCCGCCAGCACGGGCTATCACGTGGAAAATGCCTCTCCTGCCGATTTGCAGAAGATGCTCGAAGTGAACCAGCAGCTCATCGAAGTGCTGAAGGAGCGCGTTGCAGCAATGCTTGCCAGCTTGAGCGAATAGCTGCCGCCCACGCCGATGCATCGCGTCAACCGATGCACGCTTGCCGGCACCGCCTGGGCCCGACCCGCGCTTACCTCGATCCGGCTCACTATCGCCCGCTCCCAGGGCGCCCACCATGCCGCGCCGCCGCCCGCCCCACTAGGCCTACGATTCCGCGCGCTCCTCGGCCTCGGATTCGTCCCACCGCCCGAGCCCCGGCCCTGCGCCCACTGCGCCTCCATCGCCTACGCGCTGCTCCCGGCTGCCCGCGTTCCCCTCTCGCGTTGCGGCGGCCCCGGGGCCCTGGCTGGCAAGAATCGCACCGTATGCATCCCTTTTTCGCCGAATGCGCGAAAAAGGCCCCCTTCCTGGCAACATCCGCCCGAAATGCATGCTTTTCGAGATCAAGATGGCAACATCCTCGCCCTATGCATCCATTTCCGGGCGCAATCGGGCGATTCAGGATACATGGCGCGCGAATCTTGCCTCCAAGGGCCCTTTTTCGCGTCGAGGAACCCGAAATCACGCATGGCGCGAAGATGTTGCCAGCGCCGCGCGGCCTTTCCGCGGCAGCGGCATGCGGCTCGGCCGAACGGGCTTTGCGCCCTGCGGCAGCGGCCTGCGACACGCGGCATGGCCGAACGGGCTTTGCGCCCTGCGGCGCGGGCCTGGCCTGCTTGCCGCATGCGCCCCCTGCCATCTCGCCCGCGTTCATCGCCGCCGTCTTACACGTGCCGCGCTTCGCCGTTCGAGACCCGCCACGCGGTCCCCGTACCGACGCATCTCGCTACCTGCGCGCCGCACCCATCCCGCCAGCCGCGCGGACCCACCGCGTCCAGGAAACAAGCGGAACAACACAAACAACTCAATGCGGGCATAAAAATAGGATCCCCAAATGGGGACCCTATTGAAGAGCTCTTTGGTTTTGCTCAGCGTCTGCCCGACGCCCTGCAGCCCTTACACCAAGCGAACGAACTTGCGCTTTCCTACCTGGATCACAGCACCCGACAGGGCTTCGGGAGCTACGTTGTAGGCCTTAGCCGCAACAGCTTCACCGTTGATCTTCACGCCGCCCTGGTCGATCATGCGACGAGCATCGCCCGTCGACTTGGTAAGACCCGAATCGGCAATGAGCTTAGCCAGATACACCATGCCCTCTTCATTGGGGGTAAGGTCGGCAGCAAACTCGGGAATGTCTTCCGGAACCTCATGCTGCTTGAACTGGCGATCGAATGCCGCTTCTGCTCCCTTTGCTGCTTCCTCGTCGTAGTACGCCGCAACAATGTTCTGGGCCAAGTCGCGCTTGCAGCGGTTCGGATGAATCTCGTCGGCAGCCAAGCCCTTTTCGATAGCATCGATCTGATCGACCGGCACGGTAGAAGCCAGACGGTAGTACTTCACCATCAGTTCGTCAGGGATAGACATTACCTTGCCAAACATATCGTTGGGGGCATCGGTCAAACCGATGTAGTTGCCGTAGCTCTTGGACATTTTCTTAACGCCGTCGGTGCCCTCCAGCAAAGGAAGCGTCAGGCACACCTGAGGCTCCATGCCCATCTTTTCCATGAGCTCACGGCCAGCGAGCAGATTGAACAACTGGTCGGTGCCGCCCAGTTCAACGTCTGCCTTGATAACAACAGAATCGTATGCCTGCATGATGGGATACAGGAACTCGTGCAAGCTGATGGGCAGCTCGGACGTGTAACGGTTATGGAAGTCGTCGCGCTCAAGGATGCGTGCAACGGTAAAGTTGGAAGCGATCTTCAGAAGTTCTTCCATACCCAAGGAAAGAATCCATTCGGAGTTGTAACGAAGCGTGGTCTTCTCAGGATCAAGAACCTTAAAGGCCTGGTCAACGTAAGTCTGGGCGTTTTCCTTGATCTGTTCGCGCGTAAGCTGAGGGCGCGTAGAGTTGCGGCCGGAAGGGTCACCGATAAGGGCGGTTCCGTCGCCGATGATAAGGGTAACCTGATGGCCCAGATCCTGGAACTGGCGCAGCTTACGCAGCGGAACAGCATGACCAAGATGGATATCGGGAGCCGTAGGGTCTACACCCAACTTGATGTTCAACGGCTTACCGCGCTTAAGCTTGTCCATAAGGGCCTTCTCAGGCACGATCTGAGCGGCGCCGGACTGAATAATATGAAACTGCTCTTCAGGTGAAATCATGATTCCTCTTTCTAGCGTATGGCGAAGATTCTAGCACAGGGAAGACGGCTGCGTTTTCCTGCAGCCGCCCTTATCACTGCGTAGGAGCAAGGACTGCGCGTATGCTTTCCGCGCGCATTCTGCGCACAAGCGCACCCTTGCGTTTTTCATCTTGCCCAAGCACCTACGAAACACCGCGGAACAAATGACCCGATGTTGCGCCTTCGGCCTTGGCAACCTTGTTGCCGTCCTTCTGGGCAATATCGCGGGCACGAACAGCGCGGGCAACCTTTTCGGTGGTTTCCTTCACGTTCATAAGCGTGGTGTCGACCAGCACCGTAGAAACACCCGCCCCGATGATCTCGGGCATCAGGTGGGCAACGTCCATCTGCACCGCATTGTACAAATGGCTGCGCCCAGTACAATCGGTGATTACCGGCATCTCGTAGCCCTTGCGGTCTTTCAGGTAGTGGGGGCTCTTGCGGCGAGCACACTCAGCACACTTCTGATTACAGGGGCCCTGGCTCATAAGCAAGCAATGCTCGGTAACCATGAGCTCGGTCTGACCCATGATGGTAAGGCCCAAAGGCATGGGTGCCATGTCGCCCAGCTCTTCGATCTGCACCAGCGAAAGCTCGGGAGAGAGCCATACGCGCTGTGCGCCCAGGTCGGCCATAGCCTGCAAGTCGAGCTTGTTCGTAACGGGAATATGCGGACCGACCTCAGGAGCAGCGCCCATTTCCGTAGCGTGGAGAAGCTGGCCAAGATTTTCAACCATAACCGGCTTATCTGCCTTTACGCGTTTCCAGATATCGAAGCCGTTGCGCTTCTCTTCGTCGAACATCTGCGAAACGGTAGGCAATACCGGAATGCATTGCTTGGGATATCCAGCTTGCTCGGCAGTATCGGAAAGCTGACCCGCGATAACAGCTTCTCCGCGACGGTAATTTGCCGCAGGTACGTAAATCAAGTCAGCACCAGCGCGCTTTGCGGCGCGGGCGCAGGCAGGATTCGTAGCCAAAGCCGCAACCTTGCACCAACCCTTGCGAACGACAGGGGCAAAGGCTCGACTGGGCGTGCGTTCAAGCTTGCGAGCATGATAATGCGCAAGAATTGCTTCCTGGAGTTCTTCGGCAGCACGGGCACGGAGCTTATGCAGCATCGAAAAGCCCATGCCTACACCTTCGTCCAAGTCAATATCGAGCGAAGAAAGGTAAAACGGCGTGGCTCCCATGCGGTCGATGTGCTCGCGCACCTCTTCTTCGGTGATGGCTTTGGTGCGCGCAGCCTCCACCTCAGGGCCTTCGACGGTAACGCTTGCATCGCCAGCAGCTGCCGTAAAGGTAAGCAGAGCGGGCTGCCCAATATGGAGTTCGGCATGGGCACAAACGGCGACGGAAGGAAGCTTATCGTCATCCACGAAAGCAGCCTCAGCGTTGCGCACGCGGAACACGCGGTCGCCCTTGCCCACGGCACGCTCCACCGGGAAGAAGACGCGACCCGCTCGATCGGTTTTGAATTCGCCAATGGTATGCACGAAGTGGCCGCGATTGGTCCAGAATTCGATCAGGTCACCAACATGCAGCTCGGTTTCGGGGTCGATGAATACCAAGCCCTCACGTACCTTGGCAACACGACCAACGAACACGCCACGATTGTTCGGGCGCCCATAGCTCATGATTTCATTGCCACGCTTACCCTTCAGGTAAGCCGTAGTAAACCCACGAGAGAAAGCTTCGGAAAGGACGTTCGTCTCCTCTTCGCTTGCGCGAAGCTCGGGAGCGTCAGACGCAACAACAGAGTCGATGCCGTCACGGGCAATAGCTCCCTCAACGCGGTCGATCACCGCACGGTACACCCCTACTACAGCCTGCACGTATTCAGGCGATTTCATGCGACCTTCGATTTTGAGCGAAGCCACACCCACCTGCAGGAGTTCGGGAATGAGGTTTGCCGTGCACAGGTCTTTCGGAGAAAGCAGATGCTCGCCTGGAGCATCGAGGGTTTTGCGCAGAGCGCGATTGTGCAGCTCGTATGGCAAACGGCACGCCTGGGCACAACGGCCGCGATTGGCGGAACGACCGCCCACCAGCGACGACATGAAGCACTGGCCCGAATAGCAAATGCATAGTGCGCCATGGGCGAACGACTCAAGTTCGACACCAAGCTCTTCTGCATGCTCATGCAAACGGGCAATTTCATCCAAGGAAAGCTCACGGGCAAGCGTTACGCGCGTGGCACCCAGCGCGGCGGCTGCGCGTAGGCCGTCTTCATCATGAATGTTCATCTGAGTGGATACATGGACCTCCACATCGGGCATGATGCGGGATAGCTCGATGGAGATACCGATATCCTGCACGATAAAGGCATCTACGCCACAGCGATAAGCCTGACGAGCAAGCTCCAAAGCATCGGGAAGCTCTGAGGGCAGCACTACGGTATTCAGCGTAAGATAGATCTTCACACCGCGAAGATGCGCGTAATCGCAGGCTTCCGCCAAGTTTTCGAGCGAGAAATTATCGGCACCACGACGGGCGTTGAAATGACCTGCGCCCAGATACACTGCATCGGCACCAGCTTTTACAGCTGCATGCAGGCATTCCATGTTGCCAGCGGGGGCCAAAAGCTCCACATTCTTCGAACAAGGACCAGCTATCACGCCAGCTTCGGGCTGCACATTGGCTTCCTTGTTCATGGTTTCGTTAGTCATACCTTTGTCCTTAAACCTCTTGATAAGGCAAGAAAACGGCCATCATCGAGCATGATGGCCGTTTCACTACATTGCTATGCCGCACTCCGCTAGGCGGATTCGGCCTTGCTGTCCGCATCCTGCAGGGCCTTGATGCCCGCATCGTAATGGGACTGGATTTCAGCCATACGGCTATCATAGTCAGCGCCACTGGGAGCTACGCCGCTTGCAGGAGCCTTAACGTCCTCATACAACTGAACATAGCTCGAAAGCGCGGTTTGCAGTTCCTTAGCACCGTTCACATACGATGAGTGAATGTCGCCCATAGCATCGGGAACGGAAAGGCCTTCAAGGTCAGACACGCACTGGTCGACCGCAGAAAGCTGAGCGGAAAGAGAAACCACTTCGCCATCCTTCACCGCTTCGGAGAAGGCGCCCATGTTTGTATTCAGGGTTTCCATGATGGTGTTGACCGAAGACATGTACTGACGGTTCTGCGTTTGGGCATCCGTCTGCTCATTGTTGCTTGCACAGCCAACAAGCGCCGCCAAACAGGCAAGGCAAAATGCCGCAATTACCAGAAAACGTGCTTTCGTTTTCATAAGATCCTTCCGAGTAAAAACCAGCAAAGCCAAAGGGCTTTACATTCCTTTCTATTAAAAACGCTCTTTGCCACCTGCGTGCTTGCGTTTGACGTTCTACCCGAAGAATCCACAGCCTGTCGTTGTTTCAGCAAAACAAAAAGGCGCACCCCCTTCAGGATGCGCCTTTAAAAGTTAATCTTCTCCGGTGCCGCCAGAGCCAGCTTCACCGCCAGAGCCAGAGCCTCCGTTGCCGCCACCCGAGGTTCCGCCGCTGCTGCCGCCGGTCGAGCCGCCGCTGCTAGAGCCAGAGCCCGAACTCGTGCCGCTTCCGCCGCTCGAGGTGCCGCCGCTCGGGGTTGTAGCGCCCTTATCAGGCTCATTAGTGCCTGGCTGCCCATTATTCGTGGTATCGGAAGCTGACGTGCCGTCCGTCATCTCTGTATCGCCTTCATGCTCAGGGGACGAACCAGTGCTTCCGCTGCCATTGCCAAAGTCTGTTGTGTTGTAGGTGAGCTTCGTGTCGGATGTCGGGAACTGCTCGATGGGCTGACCTGCAAGAACTTGGCTCATAAAGCTGCCATACACACCATCGCACGCAACCGAAGAAGGCATACGGACCTCATCACGGCCACCGATCCACACTGCGGTGGAAAGCTGCGGAGTGATGCCGCAGAACCACTTATCGCGCCAATTCTCGGAAGTACCCGTTTTGCCCGCCACCGGCTGCCCGTTGCTGATGCTTGCTCCACGGCCAGTACCGTTGGTAACAACACCCTTCATTACATCGGTTGCAGCCTGAGTGAGTGCCGTATCAAGAACCTTTTCGCCCTTGGTGTCAGCCTGGAAGATAGTGATGCCATCGGAGTCCTTGATGGATTCGATGCACACCGCTTCACGCCTGGTGCCACCATTGGCAATGGTGGCATACGCCTGGGCCATTTCGCGCACCGTAACCTCTTCGGAGCCCAGCGTAATGGAAGGATAGGCGTCCAACTCGGACTCGATGCCGCACTTCTTCGCCATGTCCGCTACCTTCTCAGGACCGATTTCGGTACACAGCTCAGCAAAACCAGTGTTAGAGGAAACGGCGAAAGCACTTCGGATGGAACGCGTACCGTAGTCGGTGCCACCGTAGTTCTCGACTTGCCAACCGTTGATATTCACATGGCCGGCGCAGTTAAGATTGGTTTCAGGAGAAACGCCTTCGTTCAAAGCGGCAAGCAAGGTGAACGTCTTGAAGGAAGAGCCCGGCTGACGTTTTGCCTGCGTTGCCAAGTTGAATTCATTGGCGTCGTAATCACGTCCACCGATAAGAGCCTTGATGAAGCCGGTATCAGGGTCAACAGAAACCAGCGCGAGCTCAAGATTATCGGAAAGGCTCTTCATCTTCGCATCGGCGGCAGATTCCGCTGCCTCTTGGATGGCAGGGTCAAGCGTAGTGACAACCGTCATGCCACCCTTGAATACCTCGTCGGTCGAGTAATCCTTCAGAAGCGTTTCGCGAACATAGCTGGTGAAGTACTTGTACTTGTACATGCCGTCGCCGGTGCTTACCTCGGAAACGTTCAGGTTCAAATCTTCAGCCTGTGCCGCATCGTGCTCTTCTTGAGTGATTACCCCATTGGAAAGCATGCGATCGAGAACCAAGTTGCGACGGTTCTTACAGTTTCCGGGATTGTCGATGGGGTTGTTGTACGTAGGCGACTGGGGAATGCCGATTAGCGTTGCCGCCTGAGCGATAGTAAGGTCTTTCGCATCCTTGTTGTAGTAGCGCTGCGCAGCTGCCTGGATACCATAGGCGCCCTGACCATAGTTAATCGTGTTCAGGTACATCTGAAGGATTTCGTCCTTCGAGTACGATTCTTCCAGCTTAATGGCAATATACGCTTCGCGCACCTTACGCTTCAGCGTAGATTCCGTAGCTTCATCAGCCAAAATGGTGTTTCGCACAAACTGCTGCGTAATGGTTGACGCACCTTCATGGCCGGTATGGGTTACATTTACCCAAACCGCGCGCGCAATACCCAAAATATCGATGCCGTTATGCTGGTAGAAACGCTCGTCTTCCGTGGCAACCGTACCCTTGGTTACATAGGTGCCCATCTCATCGAGATCAATGGGATCACGGTTCTCAAGGTAAAACTCGGCAAGCAATGTCGTGCCGTCGTTAGCGTATACCTTGGTTTTCTCGGCATAGTTATAAGCAGAAGCATCGTTGTAATCGGGCAAGTCCTGCAACCAGACGGTGCACATCACAACAACGGCGATGCAGCAGGCAGCAAGCGCGCCCAAGATAACAGCACCCGCAACGCCAAGCCTTAAACCTGCTTTTTCCTGGCGAGCACCGTGCTTGCTTTTTCTAGCTCGTGAAGCCATCGAACCTCCCTAAATACAGTTCTTTGCATTTTATCACGCTTGACGTTGCCGCCACCAAACTGCACAAACCATGGATCTTGAATAGAAATGGCATCATAAACCAATCGATACAACAAGAAAGCCGCAGCACCTAAGGCACTGCGGCTTTCCAATTACCGTTTTGGGGAATTTGCTACTCGGCAAGCTTCTTGTCTTCTGCCAGCTTTGCAGCACCGAGCTCGATTTGCTCAGCAACTACGCTGTTGCCAGTTCCGCCGTAGGTGGTGCGAGCGGCAACGATAGATTCAAGGTCGAGTGCCTCGGTAATGTCAGTCTCGAAGAGATCGGATGCTTCCTTAAAGTCTTCCAAGCTCAGATCGTCCAGGTCGCAACCGCGCTTGTCGCACAGAAGAACCAGATGACCCACGATTTCATGGGCCTTGCGGAAGGGCAGGCCCTTCTTGGCCAGGTAGTCGGCAACGTCGGTTGCAGCAAGGTAGCCCTTCTTCGACTGAGCGCGCATTGCATCAGCATTCACCTTCATGGTGGAGATCATGCCCTCCATGCAAACCAAACAGTCATGCAGGGTTTTGCAGGCGTCCATTACGCCTTCCTTGTCTTCCTGAAGGTCTTTGTTGTAGGCCAAAGGAAGGCTCTTCATGGTGGTGAGCAGCGCCATGAGGTCGCCCACTACGCGGCCAGACTTGCCACGAATAAGCTCGGCAAAGTCGGGGTTCTTCTTCTGGGGCATGATGGACGAACCCGTGGAGTACTCGTCTGCCAAGGTGATGAAGCCGAATTCGGACGTGGACCACAAGATGATTTCCTCGGAAAGGCGGGAAAGGTGGATCATGGCCACCGAGCAGGCATAGTCGAGGTCAAGCAGGAAGTCGCGATCGGATACCGCGTCAAGGGAATTGGGGATCATATGATCGAAGCCCAGTTCGTCGGTGGTTTTCTGGCGATCGAGCGGGTATGTGGTGCCAGCAAGTGCCGCAGAACCCAAAGGATTGGCGTTAGCAGCATCGAATGCCTGCTTCAAGCGAGCGAAGTCGCGGGTGAACATCCAGTAGTAAGCCATGAAATGGTGCGAAAGGAGCACAGGCTGAGCATGCTGCATATGGGTATAGCCAGGCAGGATGGTGCCCATATTCTTGCGAGCAGCCTCAATGAGCGTCTCACGCATGGCGTTCACGTCTGCCATGAGCTCGGAAGCAAGCTCCTTAGCATACAGACGGGTGTCGGTGATTACCTGGTCGTTGCGGCTGCGGCCGGTGTGCAGACGAGCGCCCGCATCGCCGATATTCTGAGTGAGCACCTTTTCTACGGACATGTGGATGTCTTCATCGTTGATGTCGAAGGTGAAGTTGCCCTCTTCGATGGTCTTTTCGATGTCGGTCAGGCCCGCAACGATGTCTTCGGCGTCTTTTTCGGAAATTACGCCCTGAGCTGCCAGCATGCGTGCATGAGCGCGGGAGCCGGCAATATCCTGATGATACATTGCCTTATCAACCGGAAGGGACGCACCGAACTCCTGCGTGAATTCGCTTACACCCTTTTCAAAACGTCCAGACCACAACGCCATAATATGAGCTCCTAACCTTAAAGAACTGCGCCCTATACGAGTATTGCTTGATTAACGTTCCAATAATAACAAAACAGGACCCTTCCCTCTTTACGAAGGAAAGGCTCTGAATGCCCGCTTTTTCAGGGGAGGCAATTTACTCGCCTACCGTTTCATACAAAATGATTGATTCCAACTCATCTGAAATCCACTCAGGCTCATCAATGCGAAGAGACTGATCGGCCTCGCATAAGGCGATTCTTTCGTTGTATTTCCGAATAAGCCGAGCTACGCCACGACGAATGCCACTTGCACTGAATCCTGAAATTTCTTCGATATTCGTTCCGACAAAAGTTTCTATGCTCTGAACTCCAACTTTGCCATCCAGCCCCTCGGACTTGAACAAACCCGAGGCAAACGAAACCTCAGAAGCTGGAACAAGAACCACTGACCTGTAGCCATTTCTGCCGTTCTCGATAACACGATTTATCAGCTTAGCAGAGGGCGATACCGTAACATGAAATGCCGTATTCCCTAATTGGAAGTCACCTTGCCTGCCTGTCTGTACGTCAGCTGCATTTGCATTATCCATTCCGACAAACGCATTCGGAAACCGTAAAGTCAACTTCGCCCCAACAAGATGCTGGGCAACAGCGCCCGTAGGTTTATCGTTCCTGCTCTTCGCGACTTCAAAAATATCGTCCACAATCTTCGACACAGGTTTTGAGGGGTCGATAGGAACCTGCAAGCATTTCTTATCGAAAAAATCTTTTCCGATACACTTTACAAAATACCTCTGCAAAGAGGTCGCCGCTGCTTCCCTGCATTCGGGATTGTTTCCAGCATCCCCCAACGCGTCATTAATTAGCGCCGCAAGCTCAATAGCCTGCTTCAATGTGCCCCTGGAAGTTCTTCCTCCCTCTGACGTAAAAGGCCTATTTTCACCATTGTCAATCAGAACTTTTCTTACAAAAGACCCACTTAAACCTCTAACTTGGCTGCCGTTTTTAGTACTGACATTCTCAGTCGTAAGGGGATAGTTCCGTTTCAAAAGCTCCGCAACCGCTATCCCCGCCGTCATTACATTGGTATTGACCCTCCCTTTCTTACGGTGAGATTCATACCAATTTTCCGCAATATCGTTCAATAAGGATACCTGATCAGCATACTTCCACATTGACCTCGACTCCTTCATCTTCCGAAATCAGGGACGGCAAAACAGCAACCCTTAGAAGCCAATTAACAACAGGGACAGCGACAGCATCTCCAAACGCATACTGTATCTTCGACTCGCTAAATCCGTCTGTCTTGTATTTACTAGCTCCTTGGAGCTTTGCGTATTCATTGCCAGTCATCCAACGAATACGAACATTATTCTTCCCTAGAAAAACTACAGCCTGTTTAGATGAGCCACCTCGCGCTGTCCTCAGGCAACCAGCAATATCGTCATTTCGAACCTCCCAAACAGGCTTTCCATTACGCGTTCGCCTGTAAGCCGTCCGAGCCACAATTTTGCTGCCTTTTTTCATCTCCCGAAAACGAATCAGCTGACTCTCGCTTAGGGAATCGACAAACCTTTCCACACGCTCCTCATCCCACCAGCGTGCATCGCTTTCGTTGACTTTATCCGTTATCTCCGTAAAGCCAGAGACCATCAATTCTGGCAATCCTGGCAAAGGCGTTACATGCGTCTTCAAAGAAGAATCCATATGTATCCAACGAAGTTTATCGGGCCGAGCAGAAGTATCCAAACGCCCTTCACCAATAGGGTTGAGCAAGCCAACAACAAACATTCTTGGCCTTGACTGAGGAAGCCATCGCCTAGCATTCAGCTCAAAAGAATCAACCGAATAACCAAGATTGTTAAAGCATTCAACGACCTTCCTATAGTCTTCTCCATTATGTGATGTAGCAAGGCCACAAACATTTTCAAGAATCAAAGCCCTGGGCTTTCTTTCGCCCATGCCCCTGACAGCATCAATGAAGCCAAAGAAGGCTTTCGATTCAGAACCACGGGAAAGCCCCTCCCTTTTACCCGCAAGAGAGAGATTGGTGCAAGGGCTCGAAGCCCATGCGATATCGGCAGACGGAATATCAAGTGGATTTAAGTTGAATACGTCATCGCAAATCAGGTGCTCCCCGCCCCATTGCTGCCGGTATAGCATGCACTTGGTTTTATCAATGTCGTTCGCCCAAATGGTCTTAACCCCCGCTTGGGCCATGCCGGCTCGCGCAAGTCCAATGCCAGAAAAAAACTCAATTGCCGTCTTTGGAGCAGAAATATCTATAACTTTGTTTTTCACGTAATTCGCTCCTTCCAATAGCAATAGCTACTATATCGAACATTTGTACTTAAATCTATCAAAGCAGCATTAGATATATCGTTTTTCGCGCAAACGATAATCCCTTCAAGCCTAATCAATGCCTAGGTGCAGTTCCGCTAGAAAAAGAGGAACAAAAAGGGGCAAGGCATCGGCCTTCGCGCCATGCCTTGCCCTTTGGGGGTTTCCCTGCGCCGTCAGAATCGCGCGCAGCGTCATCACGGTTTAAGCGAACATTGCGCTGTTCATAGAACAGCGCAATCGATTATTCGCCGTCGGTAACACCCTGCTCGCGGCGGTTCTTAGCCCAAACCTTGGTGGACAGGCCGTACAGGTCGATGAAGCCCTTAGCTGCCTTGTGGTTGAAGGTGTCGGCTGCATCGTAGGTAGCCAGACCGTAATCATAGAGGCTGAAGTCGGACTTGCGGCCGGTAACGGTGCAGTTGCCCTTATAGAACTTCAGGCGAACGGTGCCGGTTACACACTGCTGAGTGGTTGCCATGAAAGCATCAACAGCATGCTTGAGGGGGCTGAACCACTGGCCGTTGTATACCATGGTTGCCCAGTCATGCTCGAGGTGCAGCTTGTAGCGCAGAACCTCGCGCTCGAGGCACATATCCTCAAGGCCACGATGAGCAACGATCAGAGCCAGAGCGCCGGGAGCTTCGTAGCATTCACGGCTCTTAACGCCGATCATACGGTTCTCGATCATGTCGATGCGGCCAAAGCCGTTAGCGCCAGCGATCTGGTTCATCTTTGCGATGATGTCCAGGTAGCTCATCTGCTCGCCGTCGATAGCAACAGGCAAACCAGCCTTGAACTCAACCTCGATCTCGGTAGCCTCTTCAGGAGCCTTTTCGGGATCGGTGGTCATGGTGTAGATGTCCAGCGGAGGACGGTTCATCGGGTCTTCCAGAACGCCACACTCGATTGCGCGGCCCCACAGGTTGTCGTCAATGGAGTAAGGCTTGCTCTTGGTGGTAGGAACGGTAACGCCATGAGCCTCTGCCCAGTCCATTTCCTCCTGGCGAGTGTGCATATCCCACTCGCGAACGGGAGCAATGATTTCCAGCGTAGGATCAAGAGCCTGGATGGAGGTCTCGAAACGAACCTGGTCGTTGCCCTTGCCGGTGCAGCCATGAGCAACGTACTTGGCGCCGTACTTATGGGCGGTATCTACCAAATACTTGGAGATCAGCGGACGAGAGAGAGCGGAAACCAGCGGATACTTGTTCTCGAAGTTGGCGTTGGCATAGAGAGCCTTGGACAGATAATCTGCGGCAAAGTCTTCGCGCATGTCAGCGATGATGCAGTCGATTGCACCCGTTTCCAGAGCGCGCTGCTTAACCTGCTCGAGGCCTTCGTGCTCCTGGCCAACTTCGCCTACTACGGCAATAACGTCAAGGTTCTTTTCGTCCTGCAGCCACTTGATGCAGACGCTGGTGTCCAGACCACCAGAATATGCGAGTACGCACTTATCCTTTGCCATTTCCTTAATACCTTTCACTTGGCAATTATTCATTAATTCAAGCCCACCGAGGGGCATGGGAGGGAAGGCTTGCGCCTTCCCGAGGTTTTAAGCTATTCGCGAACCGCGGCGATCATGCCAGGCAGCGCATCGATCAGCTTGTCGATCTCGTTTTCGGTAACGATCAACGGAGGCAGGAAGCGCAGCGTATGTTCGCCGGTTGCGTTCAGCAGGAAGCCCTCTTCCAGGCCCTGAGCAACAACCTTATGAGCATCGATGCCCTCTTCCAAGTCGGCACCGAGCATCAGGCCCATGCCGCGAACCTCGGTGACACCTTCAACCTGAGCAAGCTTCTCGGCGAAGTAGTCGCCCACTTCGGTTACGCGGTCGTCGTAATGGCCGCGCGAAAGCGTTGCAAGCGTTGCGTGAGCAGCAGCCATAGCCAGGTTGCTGCCGCCGAAGGTTGAGCCATGGTCGCCCGGCTCGAATGCTTCGGCAACCTCGATGCGAGCAGCGCAAGCGCCCATGGGGAAGCCAGAAGCGATGCCCTTGGCCATGGTGATGATATCGGGCGTGATGCCCAGGTTCTGGAAGGCAAACGGGAATTCGCCGCAGCGGAAGATGCCAGACTGAACCTCGTCAACGATGAGAAGCAAACCGTTCTTGCGGCAGAACTGAGCAACGTCATAGAGCGTATCGGGATCCCAAGGATATACGCCCGCTTCACCCTGTACGGGTTCGATCATAACAGCGCAAACATCTGCCAGATTGCTGTAAACCGCCTGGTGAAGCGCGTTCAAATCGTTCATGGGAACGTGCATGAAACCGCCCGGCAGAGGCTGGAAGGCTTCCTGCTTTGCAGGCTGCGCCGTTGCAGCAAGCGTAGCCAAGGTGCGGCCATGGAAGCTGCGGTCCATCGTGATGATGGTTTGGCCACCGCTGCCCATCTTCTTGGAGTACAGACGAGCAAGCTTGATAGCGCATTCGTTTGCCTCTGCGCCAGAGTTGGCGAAGAATACCGGCCAAGGAGCGCGGAAGAACTTAGGCACGCATACGTTCAGCATGTCGGAGAGGAGCTTTGCAACCTCGCCGCGCTGCTCGATGTAGTAGTAGTTGCTAACGTGGATGAGCTTGGCAGCCTGATCCTGGATGGCGCGCACAACGGCAGGATGGCAGTGGCCCAGGCTGTCTACGCCGATGCCAGCAATAAAGTCGAGATAGGTTTTACCTTCGTCGTCTTTAACTTCCATGCCAGAGCCTTCGACCAGCAGTACCGGCTTGCGAGCGAAGGTATGCATGACGAAATGGTCGTCGAGCTTCTTTGCTTCTTCAAAACTCATGGTGTTCCTTTCTTTACGGATGGGGATCGGCGCAAACGTTTCCGAGCGCCGAAGCCCATCCGTTCATTTTACGAGTTTGGGGGTTTAGCGAATACCCCACGCACAGTGTTTTCTACAAGTTCTCACTCAAACGAGAAGCCAGGATGCCCAGCGGGCGCATCTCTTCCTTGGAGAATTCCACTGTGTCGTCGTAGATCAGGGTGCCAGCGCCGCTTGAGGTAAGCAGCTCCACCAAGATCGAATGAGGCTTGGTGCCATTGACAATGTGCGCACGCGGCACGCCGCCTTCGATGGCTTCCACACATGACTGCAGCTTGGGAATCATTCCGCTGCTTACGCTGCCGGATTTGAGCATTTCACGCGTCTCGTTCACCGTCATCTGGGAAATGAGCGAGCTCTTATCCGAGAAGTCTTCGTAGAAGCCGTCAACGTCCGTAAGGAAGATGATCTTATGGGCGCCGATCGCAGAAGCGATTGCACATGCCGCAGCGTCTGCGTTGATGTTGTAGGAACCGCCGTCGTCGCCCTTTCCTACCGAAGCGATAATCGGCACATAGTCAGAGGCGATGAGCGCATTGATGTAGGCGGGGTTCACTTCGGTGACCGTGCCCACACGACCCAGTTCGGGGCTACGCTGCTCGGCGATGATGGTTCCAGCGTCGGTTCCGTTTACGCCTACAGCCAGGTTGCCATGCTCGTTCATGGCAAGAACCAGCTCTTCATTCACCTTGCCCACCAAGGTCATCTTCACAACGTCCATGGCTTCGTCGGAGGTAACGCGCTGGCCATCCTTAAACTCAACATCAATGCCGAATTTGTCCATGTTCTTGTTGATGGCAGCACCGCCACCATGAACGATAACGGGATTGACGCCCATGATCTTCAGCATAACGATGTCGCTCATCACGGCATTGCGCAGCTCGGGGTCGACCATGGCAGCGCCGCCATATTTGATAAGGATGGTTTTGCCCGTGGCGTTCTTGATCCACGGGAACGCTTCAATAAGAACCTCAGCGGTATGAGAAGAAGTTATCTTTCGGTCTCTTGCATATTTCATGAACGGTAGTCTCCATTAATCGAAACGTATTCGTGGGAAAAATCGCAGGTCCATACGGTAGTTTCCGCATCGCCCGCGCCAAGGCTTGCCTCAAGCACAATCTCGTCGGCCTCGAAACGTCGCAGCGCCTCTTCCTCACTAAAGGGAACGGGGAGGCCACCGCGCAGAACAGGCATGCCCATGATGTCGATGTCGACGTTTTCCTGCGCAAACTTCGCACCGGAGCGGCCCAGGGCACCGGCAATTCGGCCCCAGTTGGCATCGTGTCCGTAGATAGCCGTTTTCACCAGCGGCGAATTCGCTACGGTGCGCGCAGCCAAATCGGCTTCCGCATCATTTGCGGCACCACGCACCGTAACGGTTACAAGCTTCGTGGCACCTTCACCGTCGCTTGCCATCTTGCGAGCAAGCTTCTGGGTTACGGCATTGAGCGCCTGGCAGAACTCGGCATACAGCACGCTATCTTCCCCTGCCAAGGGAGCAGACGCGGCAGCCGCCTTGCCGGAGGCGAACAGAACGCAGGTATCGTTGGTGGAAGTGTCGCCGTCCACAGTTACCTTATTGAAGCTCTGGTTTACAGCCGAAGAAAGCGCCTTATGCAACAACGCTGCAGGGATGGGAGCATCGGTGGTAAGCACCGAAATCATGGTGGCCATGTTCGGCATGATCATGCCCGAGCCCTTCGCCATGCCGCCAACAGTAAATGTGCAGCCGGCGTATTCAGCATCGGCAGTCTCGAAGGAAACAGCAGCCTCTTTCGAAACGGTGTCAGTGGTCATGATGGCACGAGCAGCGCTGTTGCCCGTGGTTTCGCCGAGAATGTCGTGCAGCGCAGGAACGCCGGTTTCGAAGGGGGCAATATCAAGCTGCTGACCGATGATGCCCGTCGAGGCAACCAGCACGTCTTCGGGCATGCAGCCGACCGTCGAGGCAACGATGCCGGCAGTCTTGCGGGCGTTTTCAAGCCCAACCGACCCAGTTGCAGCATTGGCGATGCCGGAGTTGATCACCATAGCGCGAGCAAAGCCGTAACCGACCCCGTCAAGGTGTTCGCGGGAAACGGTTACCGGAGCCGCACAGAACACATTCTGGGTAAACACCCCAGCAGCAGGGCACAGTTCGTCTGCCTCGACCAATGCCATGTCAAGGCGGTTGGGGTCATCGCGGAAACCGGCATGGATGCCACCGGCGCGAAAGCCCTTGGCGGACGAGACGCCACCGTTTTCGATGGTGATCAGGTTCGCTTTAGTCATATTTTTCACTCCTAAGAGGGATTGGCAACAGTATCGATCGCTGTAGCCTCGGGAAGGCCACAGACGATATTCGCACATTGAACTGCCTGACCAGCTGCACCTTTAACGATATTGTCGATAGCGCAGGTGGCAACAACGCAGCCAAGATCAGCGTTATAGGCGACGCCTACATGCGCACGATTCGTGCCTACAACCGAAGAGGTTTTAGGCTGCTGGCCCAAAGGCAGCACGGTGACGAACGGCGAGTTTGCGTAGGCGTCGCAGTATCGTCGATGAATCGACTCAACGGTTTCGTTTCGCTGAGCCTCCTGGGTGAGCTGAATGGTTACCGTGGAAAGGAGGCCACGGGTTGCAGGGGCCAAATGAGGCGTGAACACCAGGCGACCCTCGATGCCCAGAATCTGCTCGATTTCAGGAGTATGGCGATGGCTGGCAACACCATAAGCCTCCAAGTTTTCGTTGGCAGAAACAAAATGGGTGCGTGCCGTAGCACTGCGACCAGCGCCGGAAACGCCCGAAATTGCATCAGCGACCACGATGCCTTCGGAAAGGGCAATGGCGGGAGCCGCAGCAAGAGAAGTAGCAGTTGGGTAGCAGCCTGCGCAAGCCACCAAGACAGATTCGCCGTTAGCGTGACGCTCGGCGGCGGCGTTCAGCTCTTCGCGATTCAGTTCTGGCTGGCCAAAAGCGGCAGTAGCAAGAAGATCGGGCGAGGTGTGCTGCACCTTGTACCATTTTTCGTAGGTTTCCTGGCTGCGCAAACGATAGTCGGCAGAAAGATCAACCACCGTAACGCCCGAGTCGAGAAGACCAGGGGCGGATTTCATGGCAACCGTATGAGGCGTGGCAAGGAACACCACATCGCAGTTGAACAGCTCGGCGTTGTCGTGACGAGAGAAAGCCAGATCGGTTACGCCAGAAAACGCTGGATACACGCTTGCGAGGGTTGCGCCTTCATCGGAGTTGGAAGTAATAACACGCAGATCGAATTCAGGGTGTCGCAGCACGATGCGCACCAGCTCTGCTCCTGCATATCCGGCTGCGCCTACGATACCGACCTTCAACATTTCGCTGAGCCTTCTTTCGATCTAATCGCCCAACGCGGATGCCCGCGCGAGTTCTTTTAATGAAACACCCTGTACTACAGGTTTCTTTAGGGTACTCCAATTCTGCCAGCTAGGTAACCCTCTCCACAAAAGTATGGAACGGAACTGCGGATGATGATGGTGAGCTGGCATCGAGCAGCAGTGAGGAAGGTGCGAGGAGTGGGGCATGCAATAGCGAGTCTCGTCGATCAACAGGGCGACCAAACCTACCCCCAAGCGCCGCCCTGAATCCCCCGTGACGCCCATCAGGCCCGCCACATGGCGCCGCTTTCTTTCCCGTACGGCAATCGATGCCGCGTGCGCCGCTCCCGCGCTGCCCCAAGCTCGTTCCCACGCCGCCCCGAGCCCGCTCCGGAAACCCAAAAACAAAATTGCGGCCCAAATTGCAACTTTTTTGCGATTAGGGATTGTTGCGTGGCCCCCGATCACGGACTGGGACCCAAAAATGCAGGAAATTAGCCGCAAAAAGGAGCTATTCCCGCTTTGCGGGGATGGGAAAGAGTCCGTAATCGCAAAAAAGTTGCAGAGAAGCCGGGATTTTTGTTTTCGCATTAGGAGAATCACCGCAACGAGGCGGATCCTGCGAACGGAGACAACCGCGCAAAAAGCAGCAATCACTCAGTTAAAGCGCTGCGTTTTGAGCAATGAACAATCCACCCGAGCCAAAAGCCAATCTATTAATCAGTCTCATGCGCAAGCGACTCATCAGCCGGCCAGGCTGGCGCCACAACATTCGGAGACCCCTCGTTGAAATACCCATTCCCAGATCTACGCCATCCCGATTTAACCGATGAAATATCCCACTTAGAGCAATCGAGGGAAAGAGAGGGACATTTGCAGAACATCCCTTCGAACATTTTACCTTTAGACACATTCCATGATTCTGCACCTCTAATTGATTTAAGACGGGTGCAATCTGAAAACATATCGCTGAACTGTCTGGCGGCACTTGTGTCAAACGAGCTCAGATCCAATTGCTCAAGGGACGAACAGTCATCGAACATTTCCTCAAAATCCTCAACTGCACCGGTGTCAAACGATCCTAGATCCACTTTCGCAAGCGTCGAACATCCCTTGAACATCCAGCTCATATCCTTCACGTTATTTGTGCTGAAATTCCTCAGGTCAAGGTTTTTTAACTTTCTGCACTCGTAGAACATGCCATTCATATCCGTAGCGGACTCAGTGTTGAAGCTAGAAACATCAATGCTAGTTAAGCCCGAGCATTTCTCAAACATCCAATCGAACTCATATGCCCCTCTTGTATCGAAAGAGCTCAGATCAAGAGAATCCAAGCTATCGCAATCCTTGAACATCCGCGAAAATGAGACGGCTTGACGCGTATCGAAAGAACTTAGATCCAACTGCTTGACGCTTGAACAGTTAAAAAACATGTATGAAAAATCGGTAACCTTACTCGTGTTAAGATTTTTTAAATCGATCGTGTCGCATTTCACTAGATGGGTGAACCACCCTCTCAGGCTTATTGGCTCAATCTCTTCCTTAAACGAAACACTACCAATATCTTCGGCATGGTCCTTCACCCAGGCGGGGTTATCGTCGCTGTTCTCCGAACCGCCCCACTTGCAGACTAGCTCCTCCACTCCCTCGTAAACGGAAGTGCAATTCTTTCCCTTGAACGTAGAACCGCTGTTTGGAACGAATTTCTCCTTGTAGAACGTCAAGGAATTGTCACTGTCGGAATAGACGGCAAACGCCTTTTCCGGGATAGAAACGTAGAATGCAACACCTGCTATAGCGACAATCAGACATGCCACAACGGTTGGTACGAGGATCTTCTTCTTATGCTTCCTGAAAAAGATCTTCACTTTTGCCGTAGCCCTATCTAGTTTCTCCTGCTGAAGCCGCTTTCTCTCTTCCCGCCTCTCTTCCTCGAGCTTCTTTTTCCCCTCTTCCTCAGCCTTTCGATCTTGCACGGCAGCAACCAGCTGATCTTTGTCACGCAGCCCCTTTTCAATCTCTGGGTCAATCCCGCAGAATCGACACTTTGCGTACCCAACATTTATCGCACCGCATGCGCAACGCCACCATGAACCATGCGATTCGCAGCAGTGGTTTTCTGCAGTCGGGAAAACCGCACAACCCGACATCTTCAATTGATAAATGCGCTCCTTTTTTGCCTCAGGATCAAGAAGAAGTACCTCACGTGGAGGCAAGTGGGTGATTTCTCCCTCGCTTTCCCAATTGCCCAAGGTCGTTTTCAGAGCGCATATTGAAAGGCGAACATTTTTAACATCGCCCCGAGATAGCTTAAGAGGTCTTATTTCTGCATATCCACCAGCAGCAATATCCGCATCAAGCGTTTCGACGGGCTTTTGCTCCTCTGTTCCGTCTTCATAACAACAGGTGAAGAGAGCTTTATACGAAAGAACCTCCCTATCACTAATGTTCTTCAGCTTTGCCTGGAAATACGCCTCGCCAGTCTCTACGTTGCGCGCTACTTGCATTTTCTCAACTGCAAGCGGGCAGCCCTCAGCCCAGGGAATAGAAAGCTCTTCTGCATCCCAGTCCTGGGTGAGCTTGTAAATTACCTTAAATTCAGCCATGAAATATCACATCGATTAAAGAGAGGGAAGCTCTTTGCTTATATCGGCAGAAGAAGCTTTAGAGCTTTTATTGGACAGCGCCATTACGTAAATCCCAAGAACAACCGGGGAAGCAAAGATGCCAATAAACCAAAGGACGTTCGCATCATCCCGGTAATGCCCCTTTTCTTTTGCCAAGTCCACGAAGAGGCTTATCGCAACAAGACCCGCAGCGATCATCGCAACTAGAACTAGAAAGAAAACCACTTCAACCAAACCAAATGATGCCGTTTTCACTTTGCTCTCCTTAATCTCACCAGGTCACGAACTCAATTCACGCCTGCATCATTTCCCGAACAGCTTTATGCGCGAACAACTCACCGTTCGCTTAAATGCGCTCCGTTGAGCCTAGGCGCTCGGAACCTTAACCCGTAGCTTGAGCCGACTCGACGAGAGGTCGATGCTGTACTTAACTCCGTTATGAACTGAGGAATCGTTATCAACAGTCTCAACCAACAGATCCTTTACCGCCTCTTCGTCGAGGGACGGATCGCATGCCATCATCACCGCTTCCGCCATTTGCACGAAATCGACATATGAATCGACCGATGTTTCTGTTATGCAGAGGCTCACATCAGACAAATCCACGGAGCCAACACGCTTATCGTCGATAAAGACATCGTAGGTTTCCGCCGTCTTTGAGCTGCTCTTCTCAAGCTGCACCTGCCCGCTGCCGAGGTCATTGGCTTTTTTCTCGATCTGCTGGGCAGTTGGAACATGAACACCATCTGGCTCTGCAAACATCGAAAGTGCCCCAAGCAACGCAATCACGCACACAGCAACAAGAACAGCAACAAGAATGATCCTGTTTCGCTTTTTCTTCGAATCGGCTTGCGGCGCCTCTCCAACCAAGGCAGTCTCCGACACCGACCCGCCCACCACAGCAGATGGAGCCTCATCGGACCTCGCAGAAGGAGAGTTGTCGCTTCGCGTGCATGACGGTCCATCATCTGAAGCTATCCCCAGAATATCCGCCTTCTTCTTGTCATATTCCTCTTGAGTGATGGCGCCCATATCAAGAAGCTCTTTAAGAGCCCGAATCTCCTCAACCATTCTCGCCCTTTCCGCGAGTAACAACAATTTGCCCACAGCTGCGACGGCGCCCAACACATGAGCGTTCCGAAATAGGGCATAGCGATGCCCTGAAAATAGGAATGACGAGATAAGGGAGATTGCCCGGTCTTCGCTTATTAGATTGTGCGCCGCTCGCAGTTGCGAGCTGCAGTTGTGGTATCACGAATCGTAGCACAAGCAGGCAAAGCAGCAGATGAATATTGCATTTCCCTGCGTCAAAGCAATCTATTTCTGCCGAATGGCAGCGCAATTCAAATAGTTAGCGCAAATAGAGTTCTTGACGCCAAGAACGACAACAAGGAGCCAATTGGGCGAAAAGAGTAGACGGTTAAGGAGAGCATCCGCCACAGTCACCACAACTGCAAGGTATTGGCGCATACAAGCAAAACCGACCTAGAAGAAGGCGGATGCCCTCCTAGCCATCGGTTTTGCATAGATATGTTCGCTCAATCCTTTATCGGGTAAAAGCAGTTGTGGTGGTTCGGATTATAACGTGAAATCTGTTTGCATGTCGGAACGCTCTGGCTTTCGTCTACCAAACCGTCAAATACCGCAAAGTGCCTTCGGATGAATGATTTGATGGAGATATTAGAAGTTTCCCATTGATCTGCGCAAACGCACAATTGCGCAACAGATCAGTCCATGGTAACTTGCTATTGGAGGCTTTAAGCTTCTACCGAGTCGCCGGGAGTTACCTCCCGGCATTTCTTTTATCTGGGGGTTCGATTGGATGAACTAAGTGTCTTCATCGATGAATCTGGTGGTCAGAACGGCATATCGAAATATGTCCTTATAACGCTTGTTTTCCACGACCAGTCAGCCCCCATTGCATCATTGATCAGCGAATACGAGAGCTCGCTTGCCCTGAAAGGGCTACCTGACATACCTTTCCACGCTTCTCCCCTGATGTACGGAAAAGGCGCTTACAGTAACCTCGACCACGAAACCCGCCATCGCTTGTTCTCGTCTTTTTTCGTACTTGTTCGTAAGCTTCCCATTTCGTATAAGACGTTCTCTTACCGTCGAAGCGAACTTTCCGACGCAAACCTTTTCACAGCTCGATTAAAAAGAGATCTTGCTGTTTTTCTCATCGACAATTTAGGGGAATTCCAGAAATACGATTCCGTAAAAATCTACTACGACAATGGCCAGCATATGATTACCGAAGCGCTGCATAGGGCAATTGAATTCGCCCTTTCAAGGCAAGCAGTTCTATACCGAAACGCCTCGCCTCTCGATTATCGTCTTGCGCAAGTTGCCGACTTTCTATGCACATTAGAACTTGCCGCAATTAAATACGGCAACCACGAGGAAACATCGAGCGATAAGAAGATCTTTGGCACCATGAGAATGTTTAAGCGGAACTATTTAAGGCTCATTCGTCGAAAAGCACTTCGATAGATGTCACGGCACTTCTACGCTTGTCGAAAAAAAAAGCGGGACCCGCTCTAGCGAGTCCCGCTTTTCAGCTACCGCTACTTATTCACGTACTCACGAATGTAGCGCTCAATGCCCGTCACGCAGGCAGCAAGCGTTTCATTCACAGGCGTGGGCACGCCGTACTTGGCGCCCTGCGCCACAACGGCACCGTTGATAACGCCCACTTCCGTAGGACGATGCTTTTCAAGGCTCTGAAGAATAGACGGCTTGAAGCTCTTCGGCAATCCGGCACGCGCCAGTTCAAGCACGTCCATGGGATTGGAATAAGTCAACTTCACGCCAGCCGCCTTGGCCACGTCCATACCTTCCTGAACAGCAGCGCAAGCGCAAGCCACCAGCTTTTCTTCTGCGTACATATCGCCATAGGGCAAATGTGTGATGCCGCACACCGCGCCCGTGGCAACATTGACCAGAAGCTTGTCCCAGATAACACCCATGATGTTGTCGGAAACGATGCAGTGCATGCCCGCCCCATCGAACGCAGCGCCTATGACGCGAGTGCGCTCGGTTACGCTGCCATCAAGCTCACCGATAAAGGTGTCTTTGCCAGGAATGGTGGCCTGAACGCGGCCCGGCTCCAACAGCATTCCGCCGATATAGGTTTTGCCGCCGATAACATGCTCGGCACCGACGCAATCACACAACACGTCTTCTGCGCCAAGGCCGTTCTGCAGCGATATCACCGTGGTGTTGGGGCCAACAAGCTCGCGGCCCTCTTCCATGGTCTTGGCGGTGTCGAACGCCTTGCACAAAACGATGACCAGGTCGCACTCACCAATGCCATCTGGCGTGGTATGACCCGAAAGCCTCACGGTTTCCTCTCCTGTAGGCGTTACCATGACCAGGCCTTTTTCTTTGATAGCATTCATGTGCGGAGCGCGTCCCACGAAATGAACCTCATTGCCGGCTTTCGCCAGCGCACCACCGATGGTGCTTCCCAGCGAGCCAGCCCCTAAAATGCAAACCTTCATTGCTTCCCCCTAGTTAAACAAATTCAATATCCCTCAACAGGCGCAGCAAAACGCTGTGCCAAGGCGATGCAGCGTAACCGTAGACGGCGGCACCTTGCCGGCTGATGCGAGCAGAGAAACGCCCCCTCTAAGCGTTAAGGCGAGTGCGGCCTCCGCCCGCCATGTACCGACTCTCCTACTTTCGCTCGTTGAGCTCGACAGCCAGCAAGGTCGCCGTAGACGGCGGCACCTCCCCCCACCAGCTGCAACTACTGTCGCTCGTTGACCTCGATGGTTAAACCGAACGGCGCAACAAACCAATTGCGAGGCTTACCTTCAGCCTCCTTCACACCGGGCTGGGCGTACACCGTTTGAAGAAGAGCATCCACATCGTTGGCAACCAGGCCAATGTGGGAGACATCGCCCGAATAGGCACCACTGCCCGCTTCGTCTCGCTGAAGCTGAATGCCGCCAACCCATGCCTGATTCAAAGGCGACTCGCCCGACGCTGGGTCGGTCAAAGTGATTTCCATACCCATCACATCGGTGAAAAACGCTAGCGCCGTCTCGAAGTCGCGAACCTTTACCGCTACATGTTCAACACACGGAGCCGCCATGTTATTCGCCTTCCACTTCGAAGAACTTCAAAATATGCGTCGCCACGCACACCACCGTGCCGTCCTGATTGGTAACAACCACATCGGCATACGTTTTCATGGCAGCCTCGTCCACTTCTTTCACGGTATAGGTCGCCGTAAGGGTGTCGCCAAAATACACAGGCGCGGTAAAGCGCAAATGATCGTATCCATACGATGCACTGGGAATAGGAGACTCGTACTTTTGCTGGATGAGGGTTGAAGCCGTGCTACCGAAGGCAAAGGTGAGTACGCCATGCACGATGCGCGTTCCGTACTTCGTGGTTTTCATGAACGCCTCGTTGAAGTGCATCTGGCTGTAATCGCCCGTGATACCGCCGAACTGATATACATCAGATTCGCTAACCGTCTTCGTGAACGAACAGCTGTTACCAACTTCCAAAGGTACCTTAGTCATTGCCGATCCCCTTCCTTCTGGCTGCCGTTTTCTTTAGGCGAATGCGGCGTTTCGTTGCCCTTCGGACCAGCTAGTGTTTGGTCAGGGTTCCCACTTGGCAATCTGGCCCAAAACAACGAAACGCCGCAATTGGCCCTCACACGAAACAAGCAACCAATGCGCAAACATTTCCTTGCGAAACCCTTTGATCTCGCAAGAAAAACGGTACTCCACTAAGGCTTTTACGTCTGCTGCAAAGTATTGGCAGAAGCTGCGCTAATATATGAACAGGATTCATGATTGCGCATATGCCCATTTCGCAGGCGCAACTTAAAGAGGAGATACTTCAATGAACCTCGCTCAACTCACCTATTTCTGCCATTTGGCGAAAACCGAGCACTACACACGCTCGGCGGAAAGCCTTCATGTCTCGCAATCGGCTCTCTCTCACTCCATTTCTTCCCTGGAAAAGGAGCTCGGATGCCGGCTATTCCGCAAGGCGGGACGCAACGTGCAGCTCACCGATGACGGGCGAGTATTCTTGAAGTATGTTTCAGAGGGGCTTGCCTCCATCGACAGGGGCATTGCCGAGCTCGACCGCAGAAGCAACGGCCTTTCCGGATCCATCAACGTAGGCGCTATCGCAACGGTGAGATCGGGCTATCTGCCTGCAGCAATGCAGGGCTTTCGTTCGCAATTCGGAGACAAAACCGAGTTTCACGTACTTCAGGGCGAAACAGCGCCTTTGAACCAAAAGCTCGAACAGGGTGTATGCGACCTGGTAATTGCGGGACCCGTCCATAAGCCAGGAATCACCTGCACCACGCTCTTTCATCAGCGCTTAGTGGTAGCGTTGCGTCGCGACCATCCACTAGCGGCGCTCAAAAAAGTGCGCTACGAAAACCTGATTGGCCACACCGTGATCACCTATCGCCGCGGCATAGCTTGCGGAGAAACCCTCGAAGCATTCCTGCAGGAAACCAACGCACCCCTTAGCAAGCTAACGTTGGTGCGCAACTACGAAGACGAGGTGATCCTGGGCGCGCTCGCCGTGCACGAGTCAAGCGTGGCTCTGACCATGCTCACCTCGAATTTGGCACCCAACCCCGACATGGTTATCTTGCCGCTCGACGTGGAAGGAGCCGAAGAGTTCTATCCCATTTCGCTCACCCGTCGCGAAGGCGATGCGCTAAACCCCGCCACGCAAGCGTTCATCGACTATCTGCTTTCGTTCGAAGCCCCCGCCTACGAACGAAGCGATTTTATTGCTTAATACGCCAATTCTGATGTCGCTTGGCCTTGATATCGGTGGGCAAGGCGGTGCCTACGCGACTTTCTTGCTTAAAGTGCCAATTCCGGCATCGCTGGGACTACCGTATTGCCTCGCCCGCAAACGAAGCGACTCTACTGTTCGCGATTGAATTTACGGCTGAAGCGTTTCCACTTCCTTGATCCATACGCTCGCGCAAGCATCGGAAGGCATGCGCAGATCGCCTCGCGGAGACACCGCAACGCTGCCCACCTTGGGGCCGTCAGGCAAACACGAACGCTTGAACTGCTGCGAGAAGAAACGCCAATAGAACGTGCGCAACCACTTCAAAATGGTTTCGTTGCTGTAGCGCCCCGCAAAAGCCTCCTTGGCAACGCGATAGATCTTCGCGGGAGGAAAGCACATGCGAAGCATCTGATATAGGAAGAAATCGTGCAGCTCATACGGCCCTACCAAGTCTTCCGTCTTCTGAGAGATGGCACCGTCTTCCGGAGGAAGAAGTTCTGGGCTCACCGGCGTATCAAGCACGTCATATAGAACTCCCGCAAGCACTTCATCGGCGCTCGTGTCGGCATAGTGGCGAACCAAATGGCGCACAAGCGTTTTGGGAACCGAGGCATTCACCGCGTACATAGACATGTGGTCGCCATTGTAAGTGGCCCAACCCAGGGCAAGCTCGGAAAGATCACCTGTGCCTATGACGAAGCCATTTGCCTGGTTGGCAATGTCCATCAGGATCTGCGTGCGCTCGCGCGCCTGGCTGTTTTCGTACGTCACATCGTGGATCGACGCATCATGATCGATATCGGCAAAATGCTGCATTACCGCCTTGGCAATGGGAACCTCCTTGAACGTGGCACCCAAGCTTTTAATCATGGCAACAGCATTGTTATAAGTGCGGTCGGTGGTGCCGAAGCCCGGCATGGTTACCGCAACGATGCCCTTACGGGGCAGCCCAAGCATGTCGAAGGCACGCGCCGTTACCAGCAGTGCCAAGGTTGAATCCAAGCCGCCGGAAATACCAACCACGGCGCTTTTCGCATGCGTGTGAGCCAGACGCTTCTTCAGACCAAGCGCTTGGATATTCAGGATTTCCTCGCAGCGATCGGAGAGCTGATCTGCGTTGGAGGGAACGAACGGATCAGCGTCAAAGAAGCGCGCCAGCTTCGTTTCCTCCTCGGCCAAAGCGAAGGAAATTTCGCGGTACTCCTTCGATTCAGCTGCGGGGAACGTGCTCATTCGGCGGCGCTCCGAAGCAAGACGCTGTACATCGATAGTAGCCACATTGATCTCGTTTTCAAACGTGGTCGATTCCGCTAGCACGGTGCCATTTTCGGCGATAAGGTTCTGTCCGCCGAACACCAAATCGGTAGTGGATTCGCCCTCGCCGGCCGTGGCGTACAGATAGGCGCACACCAAACGGGCCGATTGCCCAGCCACCAAATCTCGGCGATAGCTTCCCTTCCCCACCATTTCATCGCTGGCGGAAAGGTTGCAGATTACGCTAGCCCCCGCCAACGCATGCTGCACGCTAGGCGGATTGGGAACCCACAAGTCTTCGCATAGTTCAGCGGCAACGCAAAGATCCACCACGTTTTCGCAAGAAAACAGCAGGTTGGTGCCGACAGGTATCTCTTCGCCGCCGAACTGGACCGTACCCATATCGGCAGACCCAGACGTAAAGTGGCGTGTTTCGTAGAACTCGTTATATGCAGGCAAGTTCACCTTGGGAACGAAGCCCAATACCTTGCCCCGGCACAGTATGGCAGCAACGTTCAGCAGCTTCCCCGCCACGCGAAGGGGCATTCCTACTGCGATAAGGGCATCCACCTGGCGTGACCCTTCCGCAATAACGGAAAGCGCCGCCTCTGCCTCGTCGAGCAATTTCGTCTGCCAAAACAAATCGCTGCAGGTATAGCCCGTAATGCACAGCTCGGGAAGCACCATTACCTTTGCATGCGCTGCGGCCATTTCGTTGATGCATGCAAGAATCGCCTGAGCGTTGGCTTCGCAATCGGCAACCGCCACTTGGGGCGTTGCCGTAGCAACCGTGATGAACCCGTCTTTCATAAACCCTCCTCAAGGGACGCACCAAGGCAGATGCGCGTATCGTTCCCTGCAATTATAAGGTCGAGAAGGCATGGCCAACTTCATTTTCCCGCTCGTAATCACTTTGGAACAAAAATACGCCCGCAGGAACAACCTGCGGGCGTATTTAAAAACGCGAATAGGACATTTGGCTCATTGCCCTGCTCCCATAAAAAGAAGCAGCCTTTGATGCTTCGCTTAGCGAATTACGTAACGAGCACCCTTCTGCTTGATGGGCCTCGGCTCCATGTCGGCGTATCCCAGAACAATAGCGCCAATCAGCTTGCCATGACCGGTTGCAAAGTGGCTGCCCAAAGCGTTGCCTGCGCGCACCACTGCTTCGACCCAGCATGACGCAATGCCCTTGTCGTATGCGGCAAGGCACATGTTTTCCATGGCGGCGGCAACACTCTCAATGCAGCTTGGAAGAAGCTCGTCAGAATAATCGGGCTTGTTCAAGAAGCCCAGAATAATGGTCTGCGAGCCGCCCATTGCCGACATGAATTCCATGGTTTCCTCTACCACTTCAGGGTTGTTCTTGAAGCGTGCCTCAAGCTCCTTGCGGTGGGAAAACGCGGTAGTTCCCAATTCCGAGAACAAGTAGGACAGATCTTCCTTTTTGGTTAGGGCCACGAAATACCACGGCTGCAAGTTTTGTGCCGAAGGAGCGCAAAGGCCAGCTTGGATAATCTCTTCAAGATCTTCTTTTGGAATCGGATCAGGCTTGAACTTCCTAACGCTGCGCCTACCCTTGATTGCCTCCATCAACTCCATTTCAATCATTCCTTTCTGCGCTTTCGCGCTCCCCTTCACAAGATTGATTTCGCTGCACCGCCAGGCCCCACGCCCAGCAAACGCAACCCCTCCTGAAAAACCGCTAGTATGCGGCGTTTTCTGCTCTATAAAAACCGCTGAACCTCCGCCAGCAACGGAATAGGCGCTTCCTCGGGAATAAAATGACCGCACGGAAGCGTGCGCCCCTGCACATTCGTGCAGAACTTAAGCCAGCATTGCAGTGGACTGAAGAACTTTTCCACCAGGCCGTTTGCACCCCACAACACCAGTGTTTCGGCGGTAATTTTCTTGCCCGCATCAAGGTCTTCCTTATCGAGGAAGCGGTCAATGCATTCGCCGGCACGGTATTCTTCGCAAATGGCGTGAATACATTCCATGTTGTAGTGGCGAAGGTATTCGTCGTACACCTCTTGAGGGAACGCCTCAGAAGAGGTGTCGTTTTCCGAATTGTAGCGACCGATGTGCAGTGCATTGCGGAAGTACATTTTCCGACTGGAAAGAATAAGGTCTTCAGGGAATGGTTCGTCCTGCGTAAGCAGATACCAATGGAATAGTGCCTTTGCGAACTCCGCCGAGCTTAAGGCGTACATGTCATACGTCGAAACGATATCGAGAAGCACAAGCTTATTAACCACTTCCGGATGATCGAGCGCCATTCGGTATGCAACACGGGCACCACGGTCGTGCCCCATAATGGAAAAACGGTCGAACCCTAGCTCGCCCATAACGGCAATGCAGTCTTCAGCCATGATGCGTTTCGAATAGGTGCTGTGATCAGGCAGCCCTTCGGGCTTGTCGCTGTCGCCATAACCGCGCAGATCGCACATGACCACGGTAAAACGATGGGCCAAATCCCCTGCAACCTTATGCCACATAAGATATGTTTCGGGATGCCCATGAAGCAGGAGGAGGGGTTCGCCCTCCCCCATCATTACCGTGTGAATGGTTACACCGTTTACCCCTTTGATAAAACGATGCGTTGCCGTTTCAAACATAAGGTCCCCCAACCCTTAAGCTTGCCGTAGTCGCGCTCATAGATAATCCCCATTAACCATGAACGTGTTCAATTAAAAGTATACTCCGCAAAACGTAACAGGACATCCGAAGATGTCCTGTTTAATCAACTCTTTAGATAGAAAAGGCCGAAAAGCCAGCAAACCCTAGCTCCAACGCTCGAAGGGCGGGTAATCCAGCCCGAATCGATCGAATATCTTGCCAATAAGCTGGTCTTCCATGTCGTCGATAGTTTGCGGGTTGTGATAGTACGTCATCATCGGAGGCATGAGCGTTATGCCGGGAACGCTTGCCAACTGCGCCAAATTGCGCAAATGGATAGCGTTCATGGGCGTTTCGCGCGCGACCAAAACCAACGGCCGCTGCTCCTTCAACGTAACATCTGCCGCGCGAAGCAATAGGTTATCGCTGTAGCCGCTTGCAATGCCCGCAACCGTTTTCATACTGCAGGGAATAATAACCATGCCTTCGGTTTTGAACGTACCACTCGCAATCGACTCGCCCAAAGAAGCATTGCTATGCACATAATCAGCCATGGCAAGCGCCTTATCGAAAAGTTCGGGCTCTTCGTAGCTTGCCGTGAGCCTCCCGCTGTCGGTAACCACCACATGCACTTCGCATTCGGTGTACTGCTTGAGCTGGCTTATGAAGCGACAAGCCAGGTGCGTGCCGCTTGCACCGCTTATTCCAACAACAATGCGCTTCACGCCCTACTCCTCGAAATCAGGCAACCAGTGCTTAGGATCCACTTCCTTGAACTGGCAGCGCTGGAAGCGATCTTTCTGGCTGTACGGCACCGTGCAATCGAAAATGACCTTGCAAGCAATGCCGTGATCGCGAATCGAAGGCGAACAGGTTGGGTCGTTTGACGGATCAAGCGGATGGCAGCGAACGCCAGGAATGGTGACGATGTCCATATCGCCCTGGAAACGCGTGTTCATCGCCCACAGCACATCTTTGATGTCAAAGGGGTCAACGTCTTCATCAACCAGGAACACATGCTTCAATTCGCTGAACGCAGAGAAAGCCAACAGGGCCATTTGGCGCTGACGACCCTCGTCAGAAGGCATGCTCTTCTTGATCTGAAGCACCGCCATGTACTTGCCGCCACCAGGCGTTGCGCAATACACGTTCTGCAAGCGGCCAGGCATAGCCTTTTCAACCATTTGGATGATGCTTGCCTCGGTGGGGATGCCCGCCATGCTTACGTGCTCTTCGGAAGGGCCGATGCAAGTTTGCATAATGGGATTCTTACGCGTAGTTACCGCCTTAACCTTGATAACGGGCAGCTCAGACACAGCAGGGCCGGTATAGCCCGGGAATTCAGGCATAGCCTTGCCCGAATGGGTGTTTTGGTCTTCGGCAACGCGCTTTCCGGGCAACAGCTCGCCTTCAATAACGTATTCAGCATTGGCAATGCAACGTTCATCGATGGTGAGGCACTTTGCCATGCGAACCGGCTTTCCACGCAGAGCGCCAGCAACGTTGAGCTCGTCGTAGCCCAAAGGCGTGGTGGGCGGCTCAAAGCAGGTTGCCAATTCAATGGCAGGATCTACGCCGATGCTGATAGAAATAGGAAGCGGTTTGCCCAGCGCTTCGGCCTTTTCGTAGAACGCACCGATATGACGAGCTCCAGGAACCATGTAGATGGAAATCTCATCGGGGCCCTGCAAGCACAGGCGATGAATGGTGATGTCGGAAACATGCGTTTCCGGGTCGGATGCATAGCACATACCCAAGGTGATATACGGACCCGCGTCTTCCGGTGTGTTGGTAGGTGCCGGAACAAGCTTACGTACATCGAAGCCTTCTTCGGTGGCAAGGTGCACCACTTCTCGGCATACCGCCTCTTCTTCAGGCACCTCAACGGGCGGCACAGGGTTCAATACCGCTTCGTTGAGCATGAAGCCCAAGCGCTTTGGGTCGGCGTCGAGCAGCTTCGCCACCCTATCGCGACTTGCAAGCAGGCCAATAGCAACACGCGCGTCGGGATGACCCTTGATGTTATTGAACACCATGGCGGGGCCTTCTTGCGTGGGACGGGGCACCGTACCGCCTGCGCCGACGTGGCGATACACGCCGCACAGCTCGGCCTCAGGGTCTACCTCGACGTCGGTTTCCACAAGCTGACCAGGGATCCCACGCAGAAACTCAAGCGCGCTGCGAAGATCGTCAACGTTATTACTCATAGGTTCTCCCTCCTCCAGAACATGTTCACAATTATAAGGGAATAGCCCACTTGTCATTAGCAAGGAACTGGGAATATGGGGACAGGTCCCGTTTTCCCACCTAGGCATTGCGTGCAAAGCAAGAACCCGCTTGCGTAGTTGGCTGCAAGCAGGCTCTATTCGCTAGGTGGGGAAACGGGACCTGTCCCCATATTCCAAAAAAAAGAACCCAGAGCGTGCACTCTGGGTTCTTTCAGGTTTGAAGCCTTTAGCTCCGAGTTTTAGACGTTTCCGTCAGGTGAGGCTATTTTTCCTCGTCCTGAAGCTTACCAGCCTTAGCGGCCTCCAAGCGAGCATGGAGTGCAACCAGCTGGCGCTCAGTCTCCTCATCCTCGATGCGCTGCAGTTCCTTGTTGTAGGCGTAGTCTGCGCGGATCTTGTCATTGTCGGAGATGAGCAGGTAGAGGACGATTGCGGCAAGGAAGCCGACGCCGCCGCCGCGGGCTACGATGAAGCCTGCGATCATGCCTGTCATGCCCTTGTCAAGGTCGTCGCGAACCAGACCGAATGCGATCTGCGAGCAGAGCCAGCCTTGGATGAGCAGTACAACTACGAGGAGTGCTGCAGATGCTGCAAGGGATGCCTCGTACAGAGGATAGACGAACAAACCAAGTACGGTGAACAGCAGGTTGGTACCGGAACCATCGTAGATGGAGTCCATGCCCTGGCGACCGGACTGCTTATAGCGAGCATAGGTAGCTACGCAGTAAGGAGCGGACAGCGGGCCTGCGAGTGCAGGATAAGGAGCGAACAGGGACAGGATTACATTACGAATACCGCAGATGACGTTGGTACGGTTCGGGTCGAACTCGATGTACTCGTCGTCGCGAGCTGCCTGGAGACCAAGCTGCTGAACGGTTACGAAGTCGCCGTATGCGATAACCCATGCGACCACTGCGTAGGGCAGAGCTGCAATCCAAACGCCGGGATCAGTAGCAAAGCCGATGAACAGAGGCGAAACAACTGCGAACAGGCCCATGAAGTCAGGAACCTTGATGATTTCGCCGGACCACTGGAAGTTGAACTCGCCAGCAACGCCGCCTGCGATAAGCAGTGCGATAACAGCCCAAAGGAAGCTGTAGTTGCCGAGGATGGCAACGAACCTGTTGGTGTCCATGTACTTACGTACGCGCTTGGAGAACATGAGCATGAACACAACTACCAAGCCGCAGAGGCAGCCAACGGTAACGGTGTCGATAGCGCCGCCGGTCTTCAGGCGAACGGCTACGGCGTTAACGCCAGCGCCCATTACGATACCAGCCTTGATGGCGGGAGGTACCAGAGTGTTGAGCTTCTTGGATAGGCCTGTTGCACCCAATACGATGAATAAGATGCCTAATTCAAGCTGAATACATGTCAGCATCTGCAATCGAGCAACGCCTGGGTCGAGCGATTCCAGGAACACGACGATAATTGCCATTGCCGGGGTGATCCAACCGCAAATGGAAGGCTCACCGAGCAGCCAGTTCAGGGTGTACATTGCCGTTTCAAATACAACCAGTGCCCAAGCCACTGCAGGGTCGAGACCCAAAGAAGTAATAAGAACAGCCAGAGCGCCGTACGAAGTACAAGCATTCATCAGGCCGGTTACTACTTCAGGTGGTGAGATCTTGAAGTGAATGAACGGAAGACGAATACGGAATAGGCCAACTTTCCAACATGGCTGAATACCACCGTATTCACGCTTTAGCATAGCCATCGCTTAGCCCCTCTCTCCTCTTGCGCATCCCTGCGCAAAAATAAAATCGACCATCTTTCTCCTCCTTCTTTGATTGCATCAGGCTCACACGTGCACGCTTGCTTACCTAACGCCTTCAACCAATCGGGAAAAGAATTGGAGAGAGTTCTGCTTCACTTGGCTGTTAGAGCTTTAAACCCCAAAGGCTAAGCCAAACGGAAATCCCAACTTCCCCGATCCCTTGAAGATGGTCCCTACTACGAACTATTGCGCCTTGTGCCCGATCCCCCGATGGGCGGCGCTTAGGTTCAATTGCGATTATTCTCCATTAGATGAACATGTTCTAATTGATTGCGAACGTGTTTTACATAGCTCAGGCGAATGATATTCACTGAAGTTATGCAAAACGCTCTATCCATCACCCAAATCCACATTTTCGCCCCTCAATATCTCTGACATGCGGCGTTACCATTCTGTCAACCGATTAATGCAAATCGCATCCATTGCGAAAGCAAATGAAACCCCACAATCTATTGATTTACGTTGGTTTCATCGTTTTTCGCGCACTTACCGTTTCCTTCTTGACGCAAATAAGCAAGATCCCGTAACTTTTCCCGAGGATCTTTTTTTGGAGTCGGTACGCCAGAGTGGGGCGTTGCTAATCGCAATGGACGTGTGTTACCCGGGACTCTGTGCTTCAAGACGAGAATTCGCATCTGTTCCACCTATATATAAGAGAGGAGCACTACGGAATGATCGCCTTAACTACCGCTCAGATCATCGCGATTGTCATATTCGTCGTCGTGATGGCACTCATCATTTCCGAAAAAGTGCATCGCACCACCGCCGCGCTTGCTGGCGCGGTAGCCCTAATCCTTTCGGGGGTTCTCACCTTCGATAACGGAGTAGAGCACATCGACTTCGGAACGCTTGGCGTTCTGGTTGGCATGATGATCTTCGTTGCCGTCGTTAAGAACTCGGGCATCTTCGAGTACCTGGCAATTAGAGCTGCCAAACTGGCAAAGGGTAACCCCTGGATAATCATGGTGTTGTTCTGCCTTATTACCGCTGTTCTTTCCGCATTCCTGGACAACGTCACCACCGTTTTGCTTATCGGCCCTGTTACCTACACCGTTTGCAAGATGCTCGAAATCAACCCTATTCCGTTCTTCCTGACGGAAATCATTTCTTCGAACGTTGGTGGCACCGCAACGCTCATCGGCGACCCGCCGAACATCATGATCGGCTCCGCCACGGGCCTCACGTTCTTCGACTTCTTGGCAATCAACGGCCCTGCCGTGCTCATCATCCTTCTTGTTTCGCTGCTGATGTTCTACGTTATGTATGGCAAGAAGATGGGCGTATCCGCTGAAAAGCAGGCTTCGGTCATGCAGCTGCACGCCCACGAGGCAATCAAGAGCCAGACGCTGTTCAAGAAGAGCGTTGTCATGATTGCCCTGGTTGCACTGGCCTTCGTAGTCCACGGCGCACTGGACATCGAGCCAAGCGTTGTTGCCCTTACCGCAGCAGCCATCATGTTGCTCATCGGCAAATCCGACGTAGAGCACACACTCATGGACGTTGAGTGGGCCACCATCGGCTTCTTCGCTGGCTTGTTCGTGGTTGTTGGCGGCCTCGCCGAAACCGGCGTTATCGAAATGATGGCCTACGCGCTGATCGACATCACTGGCGGCGACATGATGATCACCATCATCGTGCTGGTATGGGCATCGGCCATCATCTCTTCCTTCTTGGACAACATCCCGCTGGTTGCCACTCTTATTCCCATCATCACCACGATGGAAGCAACGGGCATGGACGTAATGCCTTTGTGGTGGGCAGTCTCTCTCGGCGCCTGCATCGGCGGCATCGGCACGCTCATCGGCGCTTCTGCCAACGTGGTTCTGGCGGGTATCTCCGGCAAGTACGGTCACCCCATCACCTTCATGGACTACACCAAGGTTGGCTTCCCCATGATGTTGGTATTCACCGCCATCAGCTGCGTTTACCTGGTGCTTCGCTTCTGCGTATTCGCCTAGCTTTCAGCATCCTGCCCCAGCACACGGCAAGAACGCTCGCAGCGTCACATACGCATAGCATAGGACCCCGCTTCGGCGGGGTCTTTTTTTGCGAATGAATCGCCCACTAAATGCCAATCGTTGTTCACAACCATTTGATGAACGCGTTATTGACGCTGAAATGGCCTAGCCGTACCCTTTCTATAAGGGAAGTCCGATGCTCATTAGGAGGCCAATGGCCTTCTTTTGTTTTATTGCATCGGTTATGGGGGCTATGCTTCCCGCAAGAGAGAAGGTCCGTTTCTTCAGGGAACGGGGTTAAGTTAGGAGTGGTGTATATGCCTGAATTCACTACACCGCAGATCATTTCAATAGTGATCTTCATTGTGGTGTTCGCGCTGATCATCTCGGAAAAGGTCCACCGTACGGTCGCCGCGCTTGCGGGCGCCGTTGTGCTCATCCTGACAGGTATCCTCAGTTTTGATACCGGCATGGAGCACATCGACTTCGGCACGCTGGGCGTCTTGGTAGGCATGATGATATTCGTTGCCGTCGTTAAGAATTCGGGCATATTCGAATACATCGCTATTCGAACAGCGAAGATAGCTAAGGGCAACCCGTGGGTGATCATGGTGTTGTTCTGCATTATCACCGCTGTTCTTTCCGCGTTCTTGGACAACGTCACCACAGTATTGCTTATCGGCCCCGTCACCTTCACGGTTTGCAAGATGCTCGAGTTGAGCCCTGTACCGTTCTTCATCACTGAGATCATGGCCTCCAACATCGGCGGCACGGCAACGCTCATCGGCGACCCGCCGAACATCATGATCGGCTCCGCCGCCCACCTGACGTTCATGGACTTCCTGGCATTCAACGGTCCCGCCATTGTCGTGATCATGGTTGTTGCCATTGCCATCTTCTACGTGATGTATGGTCGCAATATGGGCGCTTCCGCTGAACAGCAGGCTTCCATCATGGAGCTCCATGCTCACGAAGCCATCAAGAACAAGTCGCTCTTCAATAAGAGTGTTGTAATGATTGCCCTGGTTGCCGTCGCTTTTGTATGCCACAGCATGGTGGGCGTCGAACCGAGCGTTGTTGCCCTTACCGCAGCTGCCATCATGCTGCTTATCAGCCGCGCAGAAGTCGAGAAAATCCTGCTCGACGTCGAATGGGCAACCATCGGCTTCTTCGCTGGCCTGTTTATCGTTGTTGGCGGCCTGGCCGAAACCGGCGTTATCAACATGCTCGCCAATGGCCTTATCGATATCACCGGCGGCGACATGATGATCACCATCATCGTGCTGGTATGGGCATCGGCAATCATCTCTTCCTTCCTGGACAACATCCCCATGGTTGCTACGCTTATCCCGATTCTGATTGCCATGGAATCTACCGGCGTCGACGTTATGCCTTATTGGTGGGCTATTTCCCTGGGTGCCTGCATCGGCGGCATCGGCACGCTCATCGGCGCTTCCGCGAACGTAGTGCTTTCGGGTATGTCTGGACGTTATGGCTACCCCATCAGCTTCATGGACTACACCAAGGTTGGCTTCCCGCTGATGCTGGTCTTCACCGCTATCAGCTGCGGATGGCTTCTCCTTCGCTTCTGCGTGTTCTAAGATTTCAGCCGCTTAGCGCACATGCAACCGCTTAGGTTTTGCCGCAATCTGACGAAGCAAACATGACCACAAGGACCCCGCTTCTGCGGGGTCCTTTTTTGCCTGCAGGCAGGAAATCAATTCCTCTGCCTCGATGTTATTGCGACACTTTTTAGCACGATGCAGGTATTGAGCTTCCAAGCTGCGCACAAGCAGGTACACTAGCTGCTAACACTTTTATTGAAAGGAACCCATTATGAGCAATGAAGGTAAGCGCGTTCGCGCCCACTACACCGGCACGTTCGACGACGGCACGGTATTCGATTCTTCCGTTGAGCGCGGCGAGCCCCTTGAATTCGTATGCATGGCAGGCCAGATGATCCCCGGCTTTGACGCTGCCGTGAAGGAAATGGAAGTTGGCGAAACCAAGAACGTTCACCTGCCCGCATCCGAAGCATACGGCGAGCATGACGAACAGCTGGTTCAGACCATTCCCACCGCCCAGATTCCTGGTGCTGAAGACCTCCCTGTCGGCCAGCGCATCTACCTTCAGGGCCCTGGCGGTCAGCCTATCCCTGCCCTGGTTGTTGAGGTTACCGACGAAACCGTAACCTTCGACCTGAACCATGAAATGGCAGGCAAGGACCTTAACTTCGAGATCACCCTTGTTGAGGTCGTCGAATAAAACTGGCAATATGCCACGTTACAAGAAACGGGAGCGCTTTGAGCTCCCGTTTTCTTATTGAAAGAAGGTTCGCGCAGGCGAACCTTCTTGTTTATTGACGCAATGATCACCCCCGGAAACAGTCAGATGCGTTGTCGGCCCAACGGGCGCAATGGACTGCAGCAAACGCAACTTGGGCAACGCTGCTAAAGATGGCACCAAATCTGGGTTATAGGCAGAAAAACGTGTCTGGATACGCTATAAATCACCAGTTCAAGTAT
>USDX01000010.1 GCA_900553605.1 uncultured Eggerthella sp.
TATACGGTGGCGGAGAGCTGGGGATTCGAACCCCAGATACGCTTTTGGCGTATACACGATTTCCAATCGTGCTCCTTAAGCCAGACTCGGACATCTCTCCAGCTGCAGCGCTTCCCGCGCATGCAAGGATGTACTTTACACCATCTTAGTACCGGCTGACAAGAGAAAAATAGCCATCTTCTGACAAGATTTTTAAAGGAACGTCAAAAAGGTCGGAAACACACTCGGTAGTAAGGGCTTCTTCCTTGGGCTTGTCCCCATAAAGCTTGCCGTCTTTGATCATTACCACACGCTTGATTTCGGGAATGATGTCTTCAGGATAGTGCGTAACCAAAATAATCGACTTGCCAGCAGCAACCAAATCGCGCATTGCCTTGCGAACGAAATACATGCCTTCTGGATCAAGCGCGGTAGTTGGCTCATCGAATACCAATACCTCAGGATCATGAACAAGCGCACGGGCAATAAGCACGCGACGAGCCTGACCAGAAGACATTGTCATGATGTCTCGATCGGCATGCTCTTTCATTCCCAGGAATTCCAGAGCACGTAAAGCCTTTTCCTTTCCTGCCTCGGTCATGTTGTGACGGCGGGGAACACCAAGAACGCCGAACAGTCCGCCGTACACCACATCAAGGGCCGGAAGATGGACGGTTATCTGATCCTGCATCGTTGAAGAAACAATGCCCAAGCATTGCTTAACCTCTTCGAGCGTGACCAACGACTTCCCCTTGAACAGCACCGGGGGCTCATCGCGATGAAGGGGGAACACTTCACGGGTTATGAGATGAATAAACGTCGATTTGCCGGCGCCATTGGGACCAATAAGGGCAATGCTTTCGCCTTGCTGCAATGTGAAGTCCCCCACATTCAAGATCTCTTTTCCCTTACGGCGAACTACGGCGTCATGAAGCTCAATTAGAGGCGGTTTCGTTTCCATTGCTTACCTTTCTAGATAAATCAAGGCCACCTCATGCGAGGCGGCCTTGGGAAAGCCTGATTAATTGGTTTTTACTGACCGGAATTCTCGGAATCCGAGCTCTGTTCATTGGAGGATTCCGACGAGCCCTCCGTAGCCGACGCATCGGCATTGGTGTCGGCAGAAGCCCCATCGTTAGAGTCATCGGAGTTATCGCTCGACGAATCGCTGTTGTCGTACTTGGTCATATCAAGGTTATAAGGAACATTCTCGGGCATATCGTTGTTCTGGATGTCTGCCTGAGCCTTATAGTTGCTGAACCAATCGGAATATGCCGTGGACTTGTTCTGGTCCTTCACGATGTTCGAAATGTAGTCAACGAATTCCTGAGGATATGCGGAGAGGCTAGTTGCCTTGCCATCGCAGGTGAACTCATCGGTGCATTTGATGATGTGAATGCCGTAATCGCTCGTTACCAAGCCAGACACCTGACCAACGGAAAGGCCGTCAAGGGCATCGGTGTAGTCGGTTACAAAGGAATTAATAGCGTCCCAGCCAACATTGCCGCCATCGGCCGCAGAGGCCGTGTCGGTGGAATACTGCTTGGCAGCTTCGGCGAAATCGAGCGTTCCGGCATTGATCTGATCGAGTACTTCCTGAGCCTTTTCGGTGTCACTCGAAGCGAACAAGATATGGGAGGACTTCTTAGCGCCATTGAACATGGTGTAGTACGTGTTCAGCATTTCAAGTACCTTTGAGTCATCAGCAGTAGCTGCGTCTCCCGCAACTGCATCTTCCAAGGCCTTATCAAGCAAGCCAGCCTCAACGGACTCGCGGTACTGATCCTCGGTCAAGCCAGCAGAGGAAAGAGCTTGTTTCCAAGCGTCATCGCTGTCGTAATTGGCCTTCATGTTGTTGATCTCGTCATCAACCTGAGACTGCTCGACCGTGATGCCCTTTTCGTCACACGCCTGCTTCTTCAGCTCGTTTTCAACGTAGTAATCGATCACCTGATCGCGAACCGTGGCGGGATCAAAGGAATTCTCCTTCATCCAATTGCCCCAGTCGTCGTCGCTGGTGAGGTCTGAGCTAGTGCGGAAGTCCTGAATGTACTTAGTGATGGTGTCTTCCTGAATCTCAGCACCATTTACCGTTGCCGCAACGCCGCCGGTATAGCCGTAATTCGTGCCGCCACAACCAACCAGGGCAATGCAGCAGGCAGCGGATACGCCGACAACAGAAATCTTGCGAAGAAGAGCTCCGTGCTTCATGTATGTTCCTTTTTTCCTACGGTACAAAACGAGATCACACCCGATGAGCAGGTGCAACGCATGCTATTTTTGCACAACGTCAATTTCGTGATTTCGTTCGCACAATTTGCCCACGTATCACCGCTGTTTAATCACACCCCCTCCATAAAAGACGCTTCCTTTAACGAGGTCGGCAAACGGGGATAGCCCTGGCGCCCAAAATTCCCGAGCAGCGTGCCAACCACTCCGAAGTACCCAATCCCGATGCAGCGCTCTGTTTCACGTGAAACGAAATGTTTTGCACTCCACCCAGATAATTCGCTTCTTTATCGCAGGGTCATGCAGCTCCCCGTTGTGAAAACAAAAATCTCGGCTTTCTTGCAACTTTTTTGCGATTAGGGACTCCTTTCTTTATCCGCAAAGCAAAAAGGGACCGTTTCGCGGCTGATTTGCTGCGATTTCGGACCGCGATTTGCGCCTTGGCGCCCTGCGACAATCCCTAATCGCAAAAAAGTTGCAGCTCGGGCCATATTTTTGTTTTCAGGCCCTTGGGACAGCCCCGGGATGACGCTATAGGCAGAAATCCCCAAGAATGGCGACTCGGAACAACCCTGTATAGCACCAGGAGCAGAGCAGTCCAGGCGAGGCACATCTTTATCTGATCGCTTCTTATTGCAGGCGGTGCTTAAAACCAGAAAGGCTGGACGATAAATCGTCCAGCCTTTTAGTTAATCAGTCTTTTTGACTTATTTCTTTCCAGGAAACTCCACCTATGCAAGAAGAAGCCAAACTGAAAGAAACTGATTTATTTATTCTTTGCTTCCTTACGGCGCTGAGTAGCGGAAAGGGTGCGCTTGCGGAGACGGATAGACTGAGGCGTTACCTCTACCAGCTCGTCGTCTTCGATGTATTCAAGCGCCTCTTCGAGCGTAAACGTGATAGGAGGCGTAAGGGAGATAGCCTTATCGGCGCCAGAAGAGCGCTGGTTACCCAGCTGCTTAGCCTTGGCAACGTTTACCACCATGTCGCCTTCCTTGGCGGATTCGCCAACGATCATGCCTTCATAGCAATCCTCGCCCGGACCAACGAACAGCTTGCCGCGCTCCTGCAAAGTATCAAGAGCGTATGCAACCGACTTCTCTGTCGCCATGGCAATCATGCAGCCATTCTTGCGGCCAATCATCTCTCCGGAATAAGGACCGTATTCACGGAAGTGATGGAACAGCACCGCTTCGCCGTGGCTTACATTCAGAATCTTGGTCTTCAGGCCCATGGTGCCGCGGGAAGGGATGGCAAACGTAAGGTGCGTCATGGTTTCGTCAGACACCATGTCTTCCATGATGCCGCCTGCCGTGCCCATAACCTCAATCGCCTTACCAGAATAGTCGTTGGGAACGTCGATAGTGGCTTCCTCGATAGGTTCGAGCTTGTTGCCAGCCTCGTCTTCCTTGTAAACAACCTGAGGACGACCAACCTGGAATTCGAAACCTTCGCGGCGCATGGTTTCCATAAGAACGGAAAGATGAAGAACGCCACGACCGGCAACGCGAACGCCCGACTTATCTTCGGTTTCCTCGATACGCATGGAGATGTTGCTCTCCTTTTCACGCATCAGGCGCTCCTTCAGCTGGCGAGCGCCAACAATATCGCCCTCTCGACCAACCAAGGGGCTCGTGGAAGCCTCAAACACAACAGCCATGGTGGGTTCCTCAACGGCCAAAGGCTCCATCTCAACAGGATTCTCAGGGTCGGTGATAACATCGCCGATGTCAGTCTGCTCCACGCCGATAACAGCCACGATATCGCCTGCGCTGGCCTCGGGGACCTCGGCCTTACCAAGGTTCTCGAAGGTGTATACCTTGCGAATCTGCGCGTTGTAGCGGTTACCGTCAGGCTGGATTACCAGAACCTGCTCTTTTTCATGAATGGTACCGCTCTGCAAACGACCAATACCGATACGTCCCTCATAGCTGCTGTGGTCAACCGTGCAGACCTGAAGGGCAACAGGACCTTCAACATCTACGTCAGGGCAGGGGATTTCCTTCAGGATGGTATCCAGCAGGGGAATCATATCCATGTTGCCATCATTGACGTCGTAGCGTGCGTAACCGTTGACTGCGGAAGCGTAAACTACAGGGAAATCGAGCTGCTCATCGCTTGCGCCCAACTCAACCATCAAGTCGAATACCTTGTCAACAGCAGCATCGGGGTTAGCGTTGGGGCGGTCGATCTTGTTAACCACAACAACGATGCGCAAACCACGCTCAAGGGCGTGAGAAAGAACGAAACGGGTCTGAGGCTTGGGGCCTTCATAAGCATCAACAATAAGCAATGCGCCGTCTGCCATATTGAGAACACGCTCTACCTCGCCACCGAAGTCGGCATGGCCGGGGGTATCGATAACGTTGATCTTGGTGTCCTTGTAGTGAATGGAGATGTTCTTTGAGAGAATGGTGATGCCGCGCTCGCGCTCCTGATCGTTTGAGTCGAGCACGCGCTCAGCGACTTCCTGGTTTTCGCGGAATACGTGCGAGGACCAGAGCAGGCGGTCGACCAGGGTGGTTTTACCATGGTCAACGTGCGCAATGATTGCCACATTGCGGATGTTTTCCTGTTTCATCTACTTCTTCCTTCTTAAAGACGTTGTCTTGTTAACCCATAAGCGGTAAAAGCTTACCAGCGCGAATAAGCCCAAGCAGGGCAGACCGGTCGCTCTACACAAAAAAGAAGCCGTCCATTCGGACGGCTTCGAAAATTCGTGGTGGAGCATAAGGGGATCGAACCCTTGACCTCAGGCTTGCAAAGCCCGCGCTCTCCCAGCTGAGCTAATGCCCCACGTAGGTTATGTGCGATTTCGTTATCAATAAACGCTCCACCGGCAAACTCGGCTCACGGTGGAGCGTTTATCAGTAAAAAATGGTGGGCCCAAGCAGATTTGAACTGCTGACCTCACGCTTATCAGGCGTGCGCTCTAACCAACTGAGCTATGGGCCCGAAATCGCGCTCAATTAATATACTTCCTACCCCCATATGGGTCAAGAAGAATTTTGCATTTTCTTAAAAAAGTTTTTGCCAACATTTCCATTGACTGGTTTCTTTTCAAATAGCACCAGGTCAGGATAGTATTTTTAATTCCAACAGCAAAACAAATTATTTCAAAAAATGACGGCAACACCGCCACTTCGGAAGAAAAAGCGCCCTCTTCTTGGATAATTCCTTGCTTCAAATTAGTGAAAATAATTTTGAAAAAAATTGGGACCCAGAGCTTCTGGGTCCCAACATCGAGAATATCAGTACTTACTACTACTCTTCATCGAGCAGGCTTGCCTGATCTTTATGGGTGGCAGGCGCCGCCTTGGAAGATTTCTTTTCGGTTGTAGTGGAAGTAGCCACAGCAGAAACCTTGTCCTTGCCGGCAACATTCATCACATGAACGCCCTGAGTGGAGCGTCCCAGCTGCGACACGCCGGAAACCGGTGTGCGAACCACTACGCCCTCTTCGGTGATGATCATGATCTCGTCGTCTTCCTCGACGATTTTCATGGCCGAGAGCAAGCCCTTCTTGGCTGTCATGGTGATAGTGTACACACCTTGGCCTCCACGGTGGTGGGAAGGATATTCCTCTACCGGAGTGCGCTTGCCATAGCCGAGCTCGGTGATAACCAAGAGTTCGGTTCCCGGTCGCGCTATCTCCATACCGAGCACGCGAGCGTCGGCGTTAACCGTCATACCGCGCACGCCCATGGTGTCACGACCCATGGCACGAACCTCGGATTCGTCCCACATAATGGCCTTGCCTGCAGAGGAGACCATCATGACCTTTTCGCCTTCGGCAACGCGCTGAACGCTGATAAGCGTGTCGTTTTCCTTCAGGTTGATCGCGATCAAGCCGTCTCGGCGCGTACGGTCGTAGAGCTTCATGGAAGTTTTCTTAACCATGCCGGACGAAGTCGCAAACATCAGGTACTCGTCTTCGGGGAAATCCTTGGTGGCGATAACCGCAGCGATGGTTTCACCCTTTTCCAAGGGCAGAACATTCACGATTGCGGTTCCTCGAGCATGACGAGACGCCTCGGGAATCTCGTAGGCCTTCAAACGGTATACACGTCCGCGAGAAGAGAAGAACAGTAGATAAGCATGGGTTGAGGAAATGAAGAGATGCTCGACGAAGTCGGCCTCTTTCAAATTCACTCCTTGCATGCCCTTACCGCCGCGCTTCTGCTGGCGATACGTAGCCACAGGAAGACGCTTCACGTAGCCAGCCTTGGTTACTGTGATGGCAACCTCTTCTTCAGCAATAAGGTCTTCTACGTCGAGATCCTTCGCCTCGTCGGTAATCTTGGTGATACGAGCGGAGCTGTATTTTTCCTTGATCTCGGTAAGCTCTTCCTTGATCACCTGTTTCACCAGGTCTTTATCGGAAAGCAAACGCTTGTAGTAATCAATCTTCTCGCGCAGCTCCTTCAATTCAGCTTCGATCTTCTCGCGTTCCAAGCCGGTCAGGCGACGCAACTTCATTTCGAGGATTGCTTCGCTCTGCTTTTCGGAAAGCTTGAAGCGCTCCATCAACACGTCTTTCGCTTCGCGATCGGTGTTGGACGAACGAATGATCTGGATTACCTCGTCGATATTGTCGAGAGCAATCACGAAGCCTTCCAAGATATGGGCGCGGGCCTCTGCTTTGGCCAAGTCGTAGCGCGTGCGACGCTCCACAACCTCTTCCTGATGCAGGATGTAGTAGTGGAGGATTTCTTTCAGGGACAATACACGAGGAACACCATTAACCAGAGCCAGCATATTGCAGCCGAAACCAACCTGCAGCTGGGTATGCTTGTACAGCTTGTTCAGCACAACCTGAGGAATAGCGTTCTGCTTCAGCTCGATAATGATGTCGATGCCGTGGCGGTCAGCGCCGTCATGAACGTTTGAAACCTCAGGAAGCTTCTTGTCGCGAATCAGATCGGCAATCTTCTTCAAGAGATTAGTACGGTTCACCTGATAGGGAATCTCGGAAACAACGATGGAATGCTTGCCGTTCTTGCCCTCTTCGATGCGGCACTTCGAGCGAATGGTAAGGCTTCCTTTTCCTGTCTCATAAGCATCGCGGATGCCCTTGCGGCCCATGATGATGCCTCCCGTAGGGAAGTCCGGGCCGGGGAGAACCTTCATCAGGTCGTCAACCGTGCAATCAGGATTGTCGATCATCATGCAGGTTGCGTCGATTGCCTCGCCAAGATTATGCGGGGGAATGTTCGTCGCCATACCAACAGCAATGCCCGAAGAACCGTTTACCAACAGGTTCGGGAAGCGCGAAGGCAAGACGACGGGCTCCTGCAAGCTCTCGTCGTAGTTCGGCTGGAAATCTACCGTTTCCTTGTCAAGGTCACGCAGCAACTCCATTGCCGGCTTGTCCAAGCGAGCCTCGGTGTAACGCATTGCAGCTGCCGAGTCGCCGTCGATCGAACCAAAGTTGCCGTGGCCGTCAACCAGCGGAACACGCATGGAGAATGGCTGCGCCAAACGAACCATGGTGTCGTATACCGCAGAGTCGCCATGCGGGTGATACTTACCAATTACGTCACCAACGGTACGAGCGGACTTGGCATGGGGACGCTTTGGGGTGATGCCGCTTTCATTCATCGCATACAGAATGCGGCGATGAACAGGCTTCAAGCCGTCGCGAACATCGGGAAGCGCGCGCGAAACAATAACGCTCATCGAATACTCGAGGAACGACGTGCGCATCTCTTTGCTGAGCTCAGCAGGAAGAACGTTTGCTGCAGCAGCTTGCTGCTCGTCCTTCTTGTCTGTCTCGTTCTTATCTTCTGCCACGAAGACTCCTTCTGTCTTGTTGCTTGAATGTTTTACGTGAAACACTTCGCCGGGTTCCTACCCGGCAACCCTCTTAGAAGTCGAGGAAGCGCACGTCATGGGCGTGCTTCTGGATAAACTCCTTGCGGGGCTCAACCTGATCGCCCATAAGCTCACTTACCACACGTTCAGCCTCAGCCGCATCTTCGATGCTCACCTGGAGCATAGTGCGGGTAGAGGGTTCCATGGTGGTTTCCCAGAGCTGCTCGGGGTCCATCTCGCCCAGACCCTTGTAACGCTGCAGCGAAATGCTGTCTCGATCAGGAATCTCAGCTAGGCGAGCAGCCAGAGCGTCATCGTTGAAGATGTACTCCAGCTTCTTGCTGCCCTTCTTCTTCAGACCATACAGCGGAGGCTGAGCGATGTAGATGTAGCCGCGAGTAATCAGCTCGGGCATATAGCGATAGAAGAAGGTGAGCAGCAGGATGCGGATATGGGCACCGTCGACATCAGCATCCGTCATGATGATGATGCGGTGGTAGCGGGCAGCATCCGCGTTGAAATCCTCGCCGATGTTCGTACCGATTGCGGTAATGAGCGAAGAGATGGTGTCGGAAGAAAGCGAGCGATGCAAGCCAGCGCGTTCGACGTTCAAAATCTTGCCACGCAGGGGCATGATGGCCTGATACTTACGGTCACGAGCCTGCTTAGCAGATCCACCTGCAGAATCGCCCTCGACAATGAAGATTTCGGAATCGGCGGGGTTCTTGCTCGAACAGTCAGCCAGCTTTCCTGGCAGGCTGAAAGAATCAAGAACGCCTTTACGACGCGTCATCTCTCGCGCTTTACGAGCAGCCTCACGTGCCTTCAACGCCTGAGAAGCCTTGTTGATGATGCGCTTAGCAGGCGTGGGGTTCTCTTCAAGATACTCAGCCAAGCCCTTGGTTACAGCAGTCTGAACCAAGCCACGAATTTCCGTGTTGCCCAGCTTGCCCTTGGTCTGGCCCTCGAACTGCGGGTCGCGAAGCTTAACCGAAACAACGGCAGAAAGACCTTCTCGGGTATCATCGCCGGAAAGGTTGCTGTCCTTTTCCCTCAGGATTCCCTTGCTTCGAGCGTAATCGTTAATGGTACGCGTAACGCCCTGCTTGAAGCCGTCGAGGTGGGTGCCGCCATCGATGGTGTGGATGTTATTCGCAAACGAGAGTACGCCATTGGAAGAATAGGAAGAGGACCACTGCATTGCCACTTCCACCATGCCGTCTTCGTTTTCAGCCTCGAAGTAGATGGGCTTGTTCAGCGTTTCCTTGCCCTCATTGAGGAATTTAACGAAGTCCTGAAGGCCGCCAAGTGCCTGGAACACCTCGGTGCGAGGCTTGCCATCTTCGCCAGGGGTACGCTCGTCGGCGAGGGTGATCTTCAAGCCCTTATTGAGGAACGACATCTCACGGAAACGGGTTTTCAGCGTTTCATAATCGAAGATGGTGGTTTCTTTGAAAATCTCAGGGTCAGGCCAGAAGGTTACCGTGGTACCACTGGTCTTGGAGGTTCCTACCTCGTGAAGCTTTTCTTTGGTCTTGCCATGGTCGAAGGAAATCTCATATTCCTTGCCATCGCGACGTACACGCACAACCACTTGGGTGGAAAGCGCATTCACAACAGAAACGCCTACGCCGTGCAAGCCGCCGGAAACCTTATAGCCTTCGCCGCCGAACTTACCACCTGCATGAAGGATGGTAAGTACAACCTCAACGGTTGGGATTTTTTCCTTGGGATGCTTGTCTACGGGAATACCGCGGCCATTGTCAACAACGGTGATGGAGTTGTCCTCATGGATAGTAACCTCGATGTGGTCACAATAGCCGGCAAGAGCTTCATCTACTGCGTTGTCTACAACCTCGTACACCAGATGGTGAAGGCCGCGCGGACCGGTAGAACCGATGTACATGCCGGGGCGCTTGCGCACTGCTTCAAGGCCTTCCAAGATCTGAATGTCTTGGCCGCTGTAGTGGGATTCGTCTGAAGCCACGTATTTCCTCCTCTTTCTGCTAGCTGATACGCCCAAAAGCGACGTATCGAGGGGATTTAGAACCTTATTATTATAGCAGAATAGGTAAGATACCTTGCCGCCTATTGGCGTCAGGGGGCATTCAGAGCGCTTCTACGGGTATAAAAGCTATCGTGTTAGGCATTTTTTATGAAGAAGACTCATTTCGACGCTTCTGAGCCGCCATAGCGCGTTGGAACGAGGCCCTCAAACGAGGATCCTCGATAGACGACGTCATCTCTTCAATTCGCGACGATTCCTCTTCACTAAGATCTCGAACTTTAGGCTGGGCATCTGAGTTAGGAGGCTCGGCAAAGGGATGTTTCTCCTTGTACGGCCCCCTTGAGATACGAATCTCGAAGACATCTATGGTCGTGTTGAATCGATCGAGATACTCAAAGCGAAGCAACTCCCTGCGCGCATTCAGCTCGGCAGCACACGTTGAGTTGTCCAAATACACCACCAGATCGTACGCTCCCTCAACCGCCTGGCTTTTGAGCAGATACACCGAATTGGTGTGCTTGAGAATAAAAGGGTCCACCAGTTCGGCAAACTGGGCATGGGTCTTTTCTATTTTGCGTTGCACTAGAACGCGCTTCTTAACTTCCTCAGGCATCGACGAAGCAAAAGAAGAAAGCGAGGAAGAAACAGGGCGGAGGGAATTGTTTCGCTCGTTCATCGCAGCGATATAACGGCGAGGGTCACGCGACGACCCCCAATCGCTGTCGTATTCGACCATACCTATTCGCCGCCAATCTCTACAACACGCGCCAACGTGGAAAGCGCCGGGCTCACCTTTTCCGCATTGGTGGCAGTCACAAACGTCTGTACCTCGCCGGAGATCAGAGAAAGCAGCGCATCACGGCGCATCTCATCAAGCTCACTCATCACATCGTCGAGCAGTAAAACAGGATTTTGCCCTAATCGTTCCGCGATAAGCGCAACCTGTGCCATCTTAAACGCCAGAACCAAGCTTCGCTGCTGCCCCTGCGAGGCAAACTGCTGAGCGTTGAGTCCATCGAGGTAGAACTCTACCAGATCAAGCTGAGGGCCATAAAGGGACATACGCCGCTCATGCTCCCTATGGGCATCCTTTTCCATTGCGCTGACAAGCCGCTCCTGTGCGGCAGTCCTGCCGAGCGCCTCAACCGAAGGAATACGGTCGAGATCGAATGACCTGCGAAGCCATGATGGAATGTACACCAGCTCAACCGATTCGCGTCCACCCGAAATCTCTCGATAGTATTCCTTCAAGTACGGGGAAAGCGCAGCAATCATCTCGCAACGCAAGCGGTACAGCTGCGAACCAACCGCAGCCACAACCTCGTTGATACTCTGGAGGAATAGAGGCGAAACACTCTCTTTCAGATAACGGTTCTTCTGCCGAAGGATCTTTTCGTAGTCCTTTCGTACCGCATGGTAGTTTGCGCTCAGCTGGGCACCCATCTGGTCAACCTGCGCTCGTTTAAACGACTGGGAGCCTTTCACCAACTCCAAATCCTCAGGAGAAAACAGTACGGAAGGCAACGTGCCTCGGATATCACGAGGACGTTTCTTCTTCCCATTGACAAAATACTCGCGTGTTTCACGTGAAACACGCAATTCCACATCGAGGCATCGACCATCGCCGCATATTTCCGCTGAAAATATGCCAGCATCTTGACCGGCGCGAACCAAGTGGCTGGGCGTCGAACTACGGAACGACGAGCAAGCCGTGACGAGTTGAATACCTTCAAGAAGGTTTGTTTTGCCCACCGCATTAGGCCCAACAATTAAGGTTAGACCCCCGATGCCGTCAAGTTCGAACTGTTCATACGACCTGAAATTACGACACGCGATTTTTTCGATAGCGAGCCCCATGGAGCCAGAAACCCACAATCTACACGCGCACAGGCATGATGAGGTAAAGGAAGTTCTCACCTTCTGTGGCACGCAGGATGCCAGGCTTCATAGACCCGAACAAGTCAAGATGAACCGCGTCAGTGTCGATGGAGTTCAAGCCATCGAGCATAAAGGTGAAGTTGAATGCAATATCAACCGATTCGCCATCGACCTCGCAGATAAGATTCTCCTGAGCGTTGCCAATATCCTGAGAGTTGGTAAGCAGGGTCACCACTCCGGATTCAGCATCTACGCGAACCTGCACAGGAGAAACCTTGTTACTCAGCAGAGAAACACGACGGACCGCATCGGTAAGCGCATGAGTTGAAAGCGTTGCACGGGTGGAATGACCCTCGGCAATCAACTGTTTATAGTTCGGGAAGGTACCCTCGATGCGGCGGTTGATAAACGTGGTGTCACGATAGGTAACTACGATCTGGTTGTCGTTAAGCGCAATCGTAATAGGGTCTTCCGACTGAGGGAGGGAAGCGATGTCTTGAAGGAAAGAGCCGGAAATAACCGCCTCGAACTCTTCGGGGCATGGCGAATCGAGTTCGGTTTCGGAAACAGCCAGACGGTAGGAGTCGGTCGCCACCATCTTCAAAGTGGAGCCCACGCAAGAAACGAGAACACCCGTAAGCACAATGCGCGTCTCGTCGTGAGAAACCACCTTAGCGGTGCGCTTGACCATCGAAGAAAACGCGTTGAAGGGGAACGAAGCTTCCTGATCGGCTTCGATTTCAGGGAAGGCGGGGAAGTCGAGGGGGTTGAGCGCCTTCAAGGAGAACGTGGTGCTATCGCAGAATACCGTTGCGGTAGTTTCGTCTGCCTCAACACGAACAGCCATATCGGGGAGATTCTTAATGATGTCACCGAAGAGCTTTGCTGGTACCACTGTTTCACCGGGTTCTTCCACCATGGCGAAGCACGTTACCTTGATGGAGAGTTCGAGGTTGGTGGTTTGAAGGGTAATTCTTCCCTCTTCAGCTTTGATATACACGCCAGCAAGAATGGAAAGCGTAGAACGGGTGGAGGATCCTTTAACTACAACCGCTAGGGCATTTTGAAGCTCCGATTGGTTAACGCTGAATTTCATTAATGCTCCTGTCCTTTGTTTCTCTTGGCTATGATACCTGTTCTAGCCAAGCTGACTGTCGATCGGGAACGGAGTTCCATGATCGAGTTTTCCTCCGCTTTAATTCCTTCTCTATTCTTTAATAAATAACTAATAGTAGAAGTAATAATCAGGGTGGATATGTTGATAACTTTTCTTTTGCCTGATGAACGCGGAAAAACATCTGTCGGGAACCCTGTGGAAAAGCACCTTGGTTATCCACAGGGAAAACGTGGGGAAAACTTCTTCCACAAAGGTACGGGGTAATCCCCACACTTTGTCACCGTTTATCAACAGGTTTTAATACTGCTGGATGCGAATTTTTTCGCGCACCGCTTCCAGTTCTTCGCGCAGGTTTCGGTCTTCCTGCATCTGGCTTGAAATAAGCTCGCACGAGTGAAGCACCGTGGTGTGATCGCGGTTGAACGCTTTGCCGATGTTACTTAGCGTCGTTTCCGACAAGTCACGGCACAGATAGATCGCAACCTGTCGTGGCCGCACAATGCTTCTTGCCCTTCCGCGCCCCACGATGTCCTTATGCGAAACGCCGTAAAAATCTTCAACGGCTGCTTGGATCATCTCTATCGTGATGCGTTTCTTGCCTCCGCCGATAAAGTGGTTGCCCAGAAGCTCCTTTACCTGACCCTCCGAAAGCGTGTGGTCCTTGTTCATCTTCATGGCGAATATCACGTTGGTGATAGCGCTCTTCAGCTCGCGAATGTTTGAGCTGGAATTGTCCACGATGTAGTCGAGTATTTCGTCCGTGATGACAAACGATGTGTTTTCGCGACTCTGGTAGTGGCGAATAAGGCTTTTGATGATGTTTCGTTTCGTCTCGTCATCGGGTGGCTGGATATCTATCGTGGCTCCCGAGTTGAATCGGGATACATAGCGTTCGTCGAGGTCGATATTCTTTGGCGCTCGGTCTGCGGAGAACACAAACTGCTTACCCTTTGGAATCATCGAATTGAAGATGCGGAACAGCGCGTTGAGCGTGCCGGGCTTGCTCTGGAGTCCCTGAATGTCGTCGATGAGCAGTACGTCCGCCTGCTGGAAATAACCCTCAAAGTTCTTGAAGCTTTGTTTGTCGACGCTTTTTTCTATTGCAGCGTCTGAGTAGCGGTTTACCAGTTCCATCGAATCGATATAGCACACGTTGAGCTCTGGACGGGTTTCCTTGATGTAGTTTTGGATCGCGCACATAAGGTGCGTTTTGCCTACACCTGATCGTCCATATATAAACAGTGGGTTCAACTCGGATGAGCCAGGGCGGTCTGCAACCTCTACTGCCATGTTGTAGGCCATGCGGTTCGACTCGCCGATAACGAAGGAGTCGAAGGTGAGCGCGGCTTCTCCTGTTGCTTCGTTGTCGTTTCCGCTCGTCTCGGTGTTCTGCGATTGCGGTTCGGACGTTTCCGCCTGCGTTGCCGAATGGCTGGGCTGGGGCGCGGGTGTGCTAGCGGGCTGTGCGCTTGGGGCAGGTGCGCTTTGTGCGTTTGGCGCTGCGGGTGTCGGCTGCTGCTGGACCGCTTGCGGTGCGGCAGCAGGGGCGGAAGAGGTCGCGGCGGGTGCGGTCTGGGCCGAAGGCACTGGTGTCGTCGCGGTGGGGTCGACCTCTATCAGTACCTGAAAATCCAGGTTGTATAGATCGTTGAGTGCTTTCTGGATATCTTTCAGGTAATGCTTCTCAATCCAATCTTTAATAAAGGCATTGTCCGAGGTGAGCATGATGAAACCAGGGCTTGCTGCCTGGATTTGAACACGCGAGAAGAACGCATCGATTTGCGATGCGTTAATGGTGGGATACGACTTCAGCTGTCGCATCAGATCTGTCCACGTTTGTTCGATATCCATAAGGTTCTACGTAGTTCCATTCCGTTGGCGTGGGATGCGCCGTCTGTCGTTTACAAGGATAGGGCAACCTGCGTGCCTCGTGGGGTGAGCGTCCTTTTCTTATTCACCTTTTCCACGAGACCTGCTTCTTCCATTTTTGAAAAAGCGGTATGTACGCTAGCCACTGCAATATCGGTGGCCTTGCTGACTTCGCTTACGCCTAGGGTGTTGTTCGGGAGGAGGGCTTTGAGCACGGCAACTTCGTTCTCGGTGAGGTCGGGAATCTGCGCCGCCTCAATTTCTTCGTCTGTTGTCCGCGACGCAACCAGGCTGATGGTTACCACCGATCCCTGATTCACATTGTCTTTGATTTCGATATGCCCGTGGGAGGTGCTTAGGTAGTCTTTTACAATAGGCAAGCCCGACCCTACGCCTCGTATGTAGCGTTTCATCGGCTCTATGGCAGAGGAAAACCCGGGTTCCTGCACAAGGTCTTTGTGCTTGATGCCTGGGCCCTGATCTGCAAAACGAATAGTGTTGCCTTGATCGAAAATAGACACCACTACTTCGTTGAAGTTGGCGTGGATGAAATTTTCGGATACTTCCCTGATTACGGTGTAGGGGATCATCCCACCTGCTTCTTTGGCGTTTTTGTAGGTCAAGGAGGCAATGTGCTCAATGTATTCGTGCGTGGGGCCTCCCTGCACTTGTATTACACGTGGTGCTGTTTTTAGCGAATCGTATATAGCAATGCGTGCGGGCGTGGTTATGTGGTGGTAGTCGAAGCTCTGCGAGGGCGCAGCCTCTTCGACGGATTCGATGATGCCGCCATTCATCGTGTGGGCATAGTCCTCGTCATACGTTGCTTGCTCCACAAAGGAGGGCACGAATGGCTGCTCGCTCTGGTAGGCATCCGAAGCCGGTTGCTGCACCGTTTGGGGGTAGAGCTGCGCCGCCGCTGGCTGCATAACGTGAGGGTTGGCTGCGGGGGCGAACTGCTGAAACGCTTGTTGGGGATAGCTGGCCTGTGGTTGCTGGTACCCGACGGGGTAGCTCGGGGCCCCCTGGGCTCCGAGCTGCGGCTCTAGATTGCTGGCTATATTGGCAGAGGGCGATTGCTCATGTGGTGCTTGGCCGTTGACGTTTGTCATTTGCGTTGCGAAAGGCTGGTTGCCTGCCGGTACGGCGCAGCCAAGTTGTGGATAACCACCATAAGGCATGCCATAGGGCATGCCTGGATAAGGTTGTGCTTGAGCGCCTTGAGTGGGGTAGGGAGGAAATTGCCCTTGCCCGTACCCGTAGGGGGGAATGGATGTTTGGGCGGGCTGAGTGTTTGGCATCGCCGCTTCGGTTGCAGGCTGCTCCTCGTCGTAGGGAGGGTATGGCGCTGACCCCTGTTCCCCCGCTTGTTCCATCGGCTGCATATGTGGTGCGTTTTCTTGGTTCATGATGCTTTCCGATTTTTTCAAAACATGAGAAAAAGAGCCCGACCGATATTCCTCTACAAGGCACAGATCGAGCTGATTTTTCATTCATTCTAGACGGTTATTCACACTTTTTCAAACTTTCCACCGTCTTTTCCTCGTGTTTTCGGAGTTTTCAACATTCTTTCAATAAAATGTGGAAAACATTGAAAACGCCTGAAGAAAAATGTGAAAAACCTGAAAGGCATTTTGGAAAACTATTTTGGAAAAGGAGCTTTAGCGCTTTCACTTTTGGCTGTTGAAGTCAAGGTGTTTAAACCGCTTTGCTGATATGCATACAACAGGCAAATTGGGATGTTAATAACAATAAAAGACCAGCTAAAAGCCTGTATTTTATGGAGTTTGAACCGCTTTTCCACCTATATTCTGAAGACGAATTATTGTTTCCTGAAGGGGTCGCTGCGGCCTCTGGGATAATGTGGGAAAGTATCCTGAAACACCTGGAAAGTTATCAACATTATCCACAATGCTATATAAACAAATTGTGCATAAGTTGCTTTCCTTGGGGAAAAGTGAGGTGGACAAGCTATGAAGATCGCTATCCCATTGGATGAAAACGGCATGCTTCCCGATCGTTTTGGAAAATATTCGTCTCCAGAACTGCGTCGTGACGGCAACAATATTTGTTCATTCCCTGTCGAGGTGTCAGATGTGCCGGAGGGGGCTAGGTCCCTTGCTCTTTCGCTTGTTGATTACGATTCCATTCCCGTATGCGGCTTTGCTTGGATTCATTGGGCCGCTTGCGGGGTGAGCCCTGATACTGCCTTGATTCCCGAAAACGCCAGCCATAGCGGCGAATTCTCCTTTGTTCAGGGTTCGAACAGCTGCCTGTCCCGTGCTGAGGAAACAAGCAAAGAAGTGATTCGCGGGTATATCGGACCGTGTCCACCCGATAAGGATCACCGTTATACGCTTACGGTGTATGCGCTTGATTGCGAACTTGATTTGCAGCCTGGCTTTTATTTCAACGAGTTCCACTGGGCCTTGCAGGGTCACGTTCTCGACAGCGACGAGCTGAATGTCGTTAGCAGGGCGTAGCGTCGCCGTTTGCGTGTGCATTCTGTGATGACCCATAAAATAGGGTGCCTGTCTCTTTCTTTATTATTGACGCGCAGCTTCTTCATCGTATAATTTCGAAGTTACTGTAAATCTGAAAGGAAAAGTAATGAAGCGCACCTATCAACCGAACACCCGCAAGCGCGCAAAGACTCACGGCTTCCGTGCACGTATGGCTACCAAGAGCGGCCGCGCCGTTCTCTCTGCTCGCCGTGCAAAGGGCCGCAAGCGTCTCTGTGCCTAACTTTCCTTGTGAGAAACCGTGTTAGGAACCATCAAATCCAGCACTGAGATCTCCTACCTGTTCTCGCACGGAAAAAGACATGCAACTCCCTGCGTAACTATGATCGTGTACCGGGGAGATACCCAACACGGCCCTAGTGGCCGTGTTGCTTTTATAGCGGGCAAGAAGAACGGTAATGCGGTGTGGCGCAATTCAGCGAAGCGCCGCTTGCGTGCCGTTTGCCACGATATCGGTGGCCCTTGGCCGGAGTTGAATGTCATTTTCATGGCTAACAGGAAAACAACGCGTGTTGAATACCAGAAGTTGGTTTCCACATGCAAGAAGATCATGGAATCGTATTAAGGCAAGTATTTGGTCTTGAATGTCTGGTCGAAAATATCAGCTATCCCCAAGGGGATCCTGTTGTTGATGATCAAGTTCTACCGCCTTGCTATATCGCCCTTGCTCCCCGCAACTTGTCGGTTCATTCCCACTTGTTCGGAATATGGGCTTGTTGCGGTTCAGCGATTCGGTTTCCTTAAAGGTCTGTATCTCACATGCAAGCGCATTCTGCGCTGCAGACCAGGTGGAGGACGTGGGTATGACCCCGTGCCGGATACCTTTCATCTTTAATAATCAACCCCCGAACCGAGAGGACAAAGGTACACATGTGGGACGCGTTTAAAGACGCCATATTCTGGTGCATCGATGCTATGTATGGCTTCGTTGCTGACTGGGGTTTGGCGATCATCATCGTGACGCTTATTCTCCGTCTTATCCTGTTCCCCCTTATGCAGAAGCAGATCCGCTCTTCGTACCGAATGCAGCAGTTCACTCCTCGCATCCAGGAGATCCAGGAAAAGTACGCTGACGACCAGCAGCGTCAGGCTGAGGAAATGCAGAAGGTCTACGCAGAGATTGGCTTCAACCCCATTACCGGTTGCTTGCCTCTGTTCCTCCAGATGCCTATCTTCGTTGCTCTGTTCCAGGTACTGCAGGAAATGGGCTCCCGTACTGAAGGCATGACCTACTCTTTCTACAACATTCTGCCCTCGCTGCTTTCTTCGCCTTCCGCGATGCTTGGCCAGGGCTTCTTGGAGTTCTTGCCCTATGGCATTCTTCTCCTCCTGTTTGCATTCTGCACCTTCCTGCCCTCCCTGCTTCAGCAGATGGGCACGAACAGCCCGCAGAAGACCCAGACCATGGTTATGATGGGCATCATGTCCCTGTTCATGCTGTGGCTCGGCTGGGGCTCTCCTACTGGCGTTTTGCTGTTCTGGGCAACTTCTTCCGTATTCGGTGTTCTGCAGCAGGTAATCTCCACCAGGGTTATGAAGCACAAGGACGAAGAAGTCGAAGCTGAAAAAGTTGAGGTTAAGCCCGTGGAAGTTAACGTGGTTCGCAAGGAAAAGAAGCCTCGCCCTCACAAGAAGAGCAAGTAGCGCTACTTCACATATTTTTTGCCGTCTCCTCCCCTTCGTGGTTCTACCGCGGAGGGGAGATTTGAATGTAAGGAGTTTTCAATGGAAGAAGAGAACATGGTTCAGGGTGAATCCTCGTCTCAAGAGTACGAAGCCGAGGGTCAATACTCTGAAGAAGAAGTGGACAGGATTGCTGATACGGCTATTGAGGCCATTCAAGATATCTTGAAGTACTTCAATGTTGGAGAAGTGACCATCGAAGAGTATGAAGGCGATGAAGGTGAGCTTATCCTCGACATCACCGGCGATGATCTGGCTGTTTTGATTGGTCGCCACGGTCGTACGCTCGATTCGCTTCAGTTCCTTATTTCGTCTATTACGTCCCGTATTGTTGGTCATCGCTACCCTATCGTGGTTGATGTTGAGGGCTATAAGGCTCGTCAGCGCCAGAAGATCGAGGACATCGCCTTGAATGCAGCCGATAAGGCGGTAGATCAGGATCGCAGCATCAAGCTCCGCCCCATGACTCCCTATGAGCGTCGCATTGTGCATATTGCCCTGCGTGGAGATGATCGCGTCGAGACCGTTTCCGAGGGCGAGGGTCGCGCCCGTCGTGTTGTGGTAAGCCCACGATAGGGGATTCTGGCATGAGTGCTGAACAGCATGCGCCCAGCAAAAGGCAGAGGGAGCTACTCGACAAGCATCTCGAATTGGTTATCGAGGAAAACAAGGTAACGAATCTTACTCGAATCGTTGATTGGGAGTCTGCCCAGATTCTTCACGTTGAAGATTCGCTCGCTGGCCTTCCCGAAGTCCAGGAGACGATGGAAGGGCCATACCTCGATATGGGATCGGGCGCTGGATTTCCTGGCATTCCCCTGGCAATCATGACAGGAAGGGAAACCCTTCTTGCTGATTCCGTTGGGAAGAAGACGCGCGCCCTTGATTCATTCGCCGCCGAACTTGGCATTGACGACATTGTTTCAACCTACCATGGGCGCATTGAGGATCTTGCGTTGCAACAGCCGAACCGCTTCTCGCTGATTACCGCCCGCGCGCTTTCCTCTCTGGCTTCACTACTCGAACTTGCGTCGCCCTTGCTGGCTAAAGGCGGAAGCCTGGTATGCTACAAGACCCACAGTGAATCGGAAGAACTTGAGCATGCTCGGAATATTGCCCGTAAATTGGGAATGGAGTTTGTTTCCTCAAGGGGCTTCACGCTTTCCGACGGGGAGACGAGTCGAGCTATTATCGTGTTTAGAAAACGATGCAACCCTTCGATGAAACTTCCACGAAGGGTTGGCATGGCGCAAAAGAAGCCGTTTTAAGAAAAGAGTCCTTGGAGCAATTCCGAGGACTCTTTTTTGTTCTCTGGGTGCCCTGAAGTATTCGATACCGAACCCATTACGCTAAATAGGCTTTGAGAGTTCTTGTGAGGGCCTGTTTTCTGTATTCTGAATACCTAGTTGGGTTTGCTTCTGTTTGGCGGTTACAGAGCTTTGTGTGACCTCGTTTTCTCGGGTTCCATTTTTGAAACTGGGTTTTTGACACTCAATGTCTGTTTGATCGTTGTTTGGGGATGGAAATGCGGTGCTTCGAGGAAAAACCGTATGCCTTTCTATTTTCTAATGAGTATGGCAAGGGTATTATCGAATAACCGAAACAAAAGGGGCGTTTTGCTCTGCTTCTGGGCTATCCCATTATGCCGTCCGTCAAACGGAGTTGTGTTTCGCTGATTTTGTTGTATAGCGTCAATCTCATTTTGTTCGATGGGATGTTGTGCGCTTTGTTATTTTTGATGTTTGCTGTTTCACGTGAAACAGCAAACATTTGCTTACCCTTTGTGGGGTATTCAAGTGAAGCAATGGTTTGTCTGATAGGCAAAAAGAGAGGAGAGCTCGTGGGGCTGTTCGGTAGTCGAAAAAAAGCAAAAAATGTTCCCGTGACTTCCGTGACTGAGCACAGTCAGAACCCTGAAGAGATCAAAGAAGAGGTTCTTCAGAGCAGCTATGACGAAATCAATGAACATGCAGAGGTGGTTGAGCGAACCTCCGAGCATGAAGAAGCTGCAGAGGAAACTGATCCGGAAACGATGCCCGCTTCTCAGGAAGACGGTGTTGAAGCCGAAGAAGAAGAGGATGACGGTATTCGCACCTTTATTCCCTTCCGCGACAAGCCTAAGGTGGCTCATGCGATCGGGCAGACAAAAATCCTCGCTATCATCAACCAAAAGGGCGGCGTTGGTAAGTCAACCACCGCGGTAAACCTTGCGGCTGCTTTAGGTGCTATGGGTAAAGAGGTCCTTTTGGTTGACCTCGACCCGCAGGGCAATGCAACAAGCGGTTATGGTATCGACAAACGAGCCCTTGATGGGTGTGTTTACAACGTGCTGCTTGGCGAAACGCCCGTCGAAGAGGTAATTCTGTCTTGTGTTGCTGAAGGTGTTGATGTTCTGCCCTCTACTATCAGCTTGGCTGGTGCAGAGGTTGAATTGGTTAACGAGATGGCGCGAGAGAACCGCTTGAAAAACGCTCTTGGCAGTCTGCGCGGCCGCTATGACTACATCCTTATCGATTGCCCGCCTTCCCTCGGCCTGCTTACGATCAATGCCTTGGTTGCTGCGGATAAGCTTTTGGTTCCCATCCAGTGCGAGTTCTATGCATTGGAAGGCGTGACAAAACTCCTTGATTCGATGAAACGTGTCAAAAGTATCCTGAACCCAAGCTTGGATATCTTTGGAATTGTTCTTACTATGTATGATTCCCGCACCAATCTTGCCAACCAGGTGGTTAATGAGGTCCGTTCGTTCTTCGGCGATGCGGTCTTCGAGACGCTGATTCCCCGTACCGTTAAACTGTCTGAAGCTCCTAGTTATGGACAGTCGATTCTCGAATATGCTCCTGACAACAAGGGAGCCCTTTCCTACAACGATCTTGCCAAAGAGGTGATTGCTCGTGGCTAAGCAGAAAAGTGGCTTGGGGCGTGGCCTCAATGCCTTGTTTGACGATAGCCCCGCTTATACCCAGAAGCCTTCTGCTCCCGAGGCTCCCAAAGAGCAGGAAAGGCGCGTATCTGAACCGTTAGGCGAAGAACCTGCTCAGAAGAAGCAGGAATCCGCCGGTGCTCTTCATCAGGCTCTCCAGGAACGTACCGCTAAACGTTCTTCGGGAAAATCAGCCGATCCGTCTTCCGATATCTATATTTCCGAAGACGCGCTTGAAAACGCCAAGGTCGTTTCACGTGAAGCGCGCAAGCCTGCTATGCGTGCTGGTTCCGGTACTTTCAGCTCAGCTGGCTCGGTGTCTATGAGAACCCCTGCTCCTAAGCCGCGCGTTGCAGCAGAGCGTCAGGTGAGGAAACCCGCTAAGTTGGTTGTCGAGCCTGCACCGGAAGTTTCGAAGAAGGAAAGTAAGCCATTTGATTCAAAGGGGCTTACGGCAACGGTCAAGCTCGACCTGATTCATCCCAATCCCGATCAGCCTCGTACCAATTTTAAGCCGGGCGAAATCGAGGAACTTGCAGGGTCCATCAGGAAGGAAGGCCTTCTTCAGCCTATTTTGGTCCGCAAGATTGGAAACCAGTATCAGATCTTGGCCGGCGAGCGTCGCTATCGAGCCTGCAAAAGCCTAGGGATGGACGAAGTCCCCGTTCGTTTCTGGGAAGCAGACAACGACAAAGCTCTCGAGCTTGCTTTGATCGAGAATATCCAGCGATCCGACCTTAACCCCATTGAAGAGGCTTATGGCTATAAGCGTCTTATGGAGCGAAAGGGAATGACGCAATCAGAGGTTGCCCAGACGGTTTCCAAGGGACGATCTACTATCGCTAATGCTCTTCGTCTGCTTGATTTGCCCGAGGAAGCTCAGCAGCTCTTATTTGAGGAGAAGATTACTGCCGGCCATGCTCGCGCCATCCTTTCCGTTGATGACGCGGAGGGTAGGAAGAAGCTTACCGAAAAGCTTAAGAATGAGAAGTTGAGTGTTCGCGAAACCGAGGCTTTGGCTCGCCTGATGAATGGTCGCGAAAAGGCCGGTTCGGCAGCTACGAAGCGCGTTCCTGCTCCTCCGAGCTTCAAGAAGGCTGCGAAGGGGCTTACCCGCTTCCTTTCCGCTCCGGTTCGCGTTAAGACCGTTAAGGGAAAGAACAAAATCGAGATCCAGTTCAAGGACGAAGAAGAACTTCAGCGTATCTTGGGTCTTATCGAAGAGTCACAAGTGGGAAAATAGGGACAGGTACCGGATTCCCGCTTTCGCCATAGTGCACAAAACCAGGGCCCCGCTCGCGAGTTTTATCGCAAGCGGGGCCCTGCTTGTTGGGTGGGAATCTGGTACCTGTCCCTATTTTCCCAGTTCTCTACATTTTGTTTTTCAGTTGACCGCAGGCTCCGTCAATATCGCTTCCGCGTGAATTGCGGATAGTGGCTTCCTTGCCTGCGCTTCTTAGCTCCTTAACCCAGCGCTGCTGTGTTGCAGTTGGGCTTGGCTTGTAGGGGCTTCCTTCAACTTCGTTTACTGAAAGAAGGTTGACGTGACACAGGAGGCCATCGCAGAAGTCGATTAACGCTGCGAGACTTTCTTCCGTGTCAGTGATCCCTTTGATAAGGAGATACTCGAAGCTAACGCGACGGCCGGTTTTCTCGATATAGGACTGAAGGGTTTTTTTCAGATGCGGCAAGGGGATGTTGCTGCAACGCGGCATGATTTCGTTGCGCACGTCCTGCAGCGCCGAATGAAGAGACACCGCCAGCGTGAATTGTTCGGGTTCGTTCGCAAGGCGCTCAATTCCCTGAATGATGCCACATGTTGAAACCGTTATATGGCGAGCACCTATTTCAAGGCCGTCTTTTGCGTTTGCGAAACGAAGTGCTTCTAGGGTTGCCTGATAATTTTGGAATGGTTCGCCTTGCCCCATCGAAACTAAGTTAGTGACGCGGCAGCCAAAATCGTTTTGTACGGCGACGATTTGACAAATCATTTCAGCGGAAGAGAGGTTGCGGGTAAGTCCCTCGTGCCCCGTGGCGCAAAAAGTGCACCCCATGGCGCACCCTGCTTGAGTGGAGAAGCACACGGTAAGGTGCTTAGGCTCGTCTTTGCGCTCTTTCTTGTCGAACGAGGGGATTCCGACAGCTTCAACCTTGGCGCCATCGGCATATTCGAACACGTACTTACGAGTACCGTCGTTAGATACCTGCTTGTTAACCACTTGCGGCTCAATCAAGGGATATTCGTTTGACAGAACATCTCGAAGGCTCTTGGGCAGGTTGGTCATTTCGTCATAGGAATGAGCTCCTTTCTGGTAAAGCCAGGAAGTGAGCTGCTTGGCGCGAAAGCGCGGCTGTCCAAGACTTTCCACAATAGCGGGAATCTCAGACAGGTTGAATGATTGGATTGCGTTATTCATGCTTAGTATTATACGCAACCAAGTGGTTACCGCATGGTGGTAGCAGAGTGGTAACGCGCGTTTGCTATACTCACTATCGGCTAACGTATCAAGCCTTTTGGTTGTAGCGCCTTGGGCTTTACTTGTATGAAAGCGAGAACCATGTCTTGTTCTTTCGATCCTAAACAAATTCGTGTTGCTCTGCTTGCGGGAGGCAAGAGCGGCGAGCGCTCCATTTCCCTTGCTTCTGGTGAAGGGGCGAAGGAAGCTCTGCTTGAGGCGGGCTTTCCAGTAACCGTTTTCGACCCTGCCAACAAAGAAGACTTGTTGGCTTTGATTCAGGGTGATTTCGACGTTGCCTTTTTGGCTCTCCATGGCAAGTACGGCGAAGATGGCACCATCCAAGGCTTCCTGGAAACCATTGGACTTCCCTATATTGGCCCTGGTGTTTGGTCGAGCGCCACTGCTATCGATAAGCCCAAGACGAAGCTTTGCTATGAGCGCGCCGGTATCCCTACTCCGCGTTCTATGATGCTCGACTCTCGTCATATCGACATCGATGCCATCATTGATGAGGTAGGTTCGCACTGCGTCGTGAAAGCCGCTACGGAAGGTAGCGCTTTGGGCGTGTATCTGTGCGAAGGCGCCGAGGAGATTGCCGATGCGATCGATAAGGTGTTTCAGGTAGATACGTGCGCGTTCGTTGAGAGCTTCATTTCGGGTGAAGAATTTACCGTTGCCGTATTAGGCAACGAGGATCCATGCGCTCTTCCCGTCATTAAGATTGTTCCTTCCCATGAGTTCTACGATTTTGAGTCAAAGTACGCTCAGGGAGGTTCGCAGCATATCTGTCCCGCACCCTTATCCGAAGAAGATACCAAGCGAGCCATGGAGCTTGCGGTTGCTGCCCATAAGACGCTTGAGTGTCGTGGCGTTTCCCGCAGTGACCTCATCAAAGACGGCGAAGGTAATTTCTGGGTTTTGGAAACGAACACCATTCCCGGCATGACAGCAACGTCTCTTCTCCCCGATGCTGCTCGTGCCGCCGGTATGAGTTTTGCTGAGCTCTGCACCAAGCTCATTTCCTATGCTTTAGAAAAGTAAACGGCTATTTGCCGCGAATATTAAACCCCTTGTCCGCGAAATGGACTTCACCTTCAAATTTCGGATTGAAAGAAATTTGAGTTCGAGAGGTGCGGTTCAGAATGCGGCAAGGGGTTTTCTTTATGGTGATGTTTCACGTGAAACATCACCGGATGTCTATAGCGCGGTTGGGTAGAAGATGAGCTAGAATGCCCCGCAAGAATGAAGGCCGAAAACGATAAGGGCAACAACGGCGAGAAGGAAGATCCAGCTAACCACCGTGCAACCCATGTTGCCCTTGCGCGCCTGCTTTACCAAACGCTCCGTTCCGGTACGTTGCGTTTTCACCCAAGCGGTGCCCTTGTTCTTGTTAGGGAAGGGGACGCGCCCCGAAGGGACCCATTCGCCATGAGTTTCGATGACCTTCTTAAGGGAATCGCGACCAAGGGAGACGTCGGGACGTATTCCTTCGCCAAGCTGCTTTCCCACATTTTCTATGAACGTAGAGAAGGCAACTTCATGTTCTGGGTCATAGGAAATGATAAGAACCTGGCCCCAGTAAAGGCCCGGCTCGGGCTTTTCCGTGAAAGCAACGAGCGCAAGCAAAGCAACGGTGTTCCAGCCTTTGGCGTTGCAGAGATCAACCTTTTCAGCGGTTTTTTCGTCGATGGTGCCCATGCGCTTGCCGAAAGGATTCACGATCCATGCCGTGCGCTTGCCGTCAATGTATTCCTGCTCGATAGAAAAAGCGTCGCCAATTATGTTGTCTGCACCAAGAAATGCTGCAGCGTCTTCCTTGCTTTCGGTTTCGAAACGGGCATACATGGAAAAATAGCCAATATCTGACATGTTTTCTCCTAGAAGTGATTTAGGCATTAGAGATAAAGAATTCCATAAATGATAGTCTTACTAGTATGGAAACACAAAATGCAGAAGCCGCATCAAGGCTTGACACTTATATTCTCGAAAACACCCCTCAGCGCATTCGCGATCGCTATCATTCGCTTAGCAGCTATGCGAAAGATCACTCGTTTGGTGAGCTGGATGAAGACGTTGTTGTTATCGACACCGAAACAACGGGCTTCTCGTTCAACCACGACGAGCTGATTCAAATTGCTGCAGCGCGTATGGTTCATGGTGAGATCGTCGGCTGGTACGTAACGTTCGTAAATCCTGGGAAGCCGATCCCTGAAGAAGTTGCTCACCTTACCAACATCAGCGATGAAGATGTGGCGAATGCTCCTGACCCCAATACCGCCGTTGCGGGTTTGGCTGAGTTCGTTGGTTCTTCCGATGTGGTTGCCCATAATGCAAATTTCGATAGGACTTTCTGCACGAAGTACCCTACAGGTGAGGTGCTGAAGCAAAATTGTTGGATCGACTCCCTTGATCTGGCAAAAATCGCGCTGCCTCGACTAACCTCTCATCGCTTGCTCGATTTGGTGCGTGCGTTTGGCGGGCCCGATTCCACCCATCGTGCTGATGATGACGTGGCAGCAACGTGTCTTGTGTACCGCGTGCTTCTGGCTGCGGTTGATACTATGCCCACCCCTTTGCTCCAGCACATTGCCGATATGTGCGATAGCGACACTTGGAATACCGAGCGTGTGTTCAAGTGCCTTGCCGCCATGAAGGACAGTGAGGGGCCATACAGTTTGCGCGCATCACGAAAGGCAGCGGTGGCTCAAGCTTCGGCCCCCTTGCGCCCTGATGCTAATGTTCCTGAGGCTTCCCCTGCGGGCAAGGATCTTCCTCCTGCGGGTAGCGAAGCCCCCGAGCTTTCTTTCGCAACCGATGCGGAAATCGCCGAGGCCTTTTCCGCTGAGGGCTTATTGGGCTCTTTGTACGAGGAGTATGAGCCGCGTGAAGAACAGCGTGAAATGGCCCTTGCGGTGAACCGCGCCTTGGCAACGTCTCGCAATCTTGCCGTGGAAGCTGGCACCGGTGTTGGCAAGTCGATGGCTTACCTGGTTCCCCTTGCCCTGGCAGCACAGAAAAATGGCATTACTGTGGGTGTGGCCACAAAGACCAACGCATTGCTAGATCAGTTGGTGCATAAGGAGTTGCCCCTTCTTTCGAAGGCTCTCGGCATCACGTACGCTCCTTTGAAAGGGTTCAGTCACTATCCTTGCCTTCGCAAGGTGGATAGCTTGGTCAATCAAGGGCCATCGGTAATTCATTATCGTAAGCAGGAGATCAACCAGGCGCCTGCTTTGGCGGGCTTGCTTTCGTTTGTGGAGCAGAGTGACTACGACGATATGGACGCTCTGAAAATTGATTACCGCGCCATTCCCCGTTGGCGCATTGGGACCAAGAGCAACGAATGCTTGCGCCACAAGTGCCCCTTCTTTGGGCGAAGCTGTTTTGTCCATGGTGCCCGAGAGCAAGCTCAGCGATGCGATGTTGTAGTAACGAACCATAGCTTGCTTTTCTGGGATGTTCGTTTTGAAGGTGGGCTTTTGCCTCCTATCCGCTATTGGGCTGTAGACGAGGCTCATGGTGCGGAGGAAGAAGCACGCCGCGCACTCGCCCTTTCGGTGTCTTCCGATTCGCTGAGGGCGCTTGCTTTGCGCGTAAATGGGGAAGGTTCACATAACGTTCTTTCTCGGGTGGAACGAAGCGCTCAGGCTCCAGAGGAGGGCCGCGCGCTGTATGAGTCGCTTATTGCCAAAGCGCGTACCTGTGCGGGTGCCTTTGCAATGGCAACGGAAGAATTCTGCCTCGGAGCAAAAGATCTTCTGGTGTTCGATCCGAAGACCCGCTCGCGTGGATACGAATATTTTGACCTCTGGCTCAACGACGAGATTCGCCATGGTGACACGTATCGAGGCGTCGTGAATCGTGCGCGTGCGGTTTACGACACCTTAGAAAAGCTAATCCGTGCTTGTCGTGACATCGTTGCTTATGCAGAGCAAATCGAAGACACCACAAGTGCCCAAAGGGAACTTGCCCTGGCTGCGCTTGAATTGAGGGAGGCCTACGATGCCCTCGATGAAATGTTCTTCCATGACAGTGATAACCATGTGTATTCGGTTCGCCTTAACCGCACGAAGGGCACGTTGGACGAAATCTTTACGGTTCAGCCGCTTGATGTGGGCAAATCGCTGAATGAAAGTCTTTATGCCGAAACGCGCAGCGTCGTGTATGCTTCGGCTACCCTGGCGGTCGACGGTCAGTTCGATGCATTCGAACGTGCCGTTGGCTTCAATGAAGGGGAAGAATCTCAGGCTGATGTGTTGAAGGTTGATTCGAGCTTTGATTTCGATGCTAATATGCGGGTCTACGTTCCAACAGATATGCCAGAACCCCAAGATCCTGCCTACCTTCCAACGTTGGAATCTTTCCTTGTTGATTTGCACAAGGCCCAACGAGGCTCGATGCTCACATTGTTCACCAACAGGCGCGAAATGGAACAGTGCTTCGATGGCGTTCATCCTGCCTTAAAGGAAGATGATTTGCGCTTGGTGTGCCAAAAATGGGGCGTTTCCGTTAAGGGCCTTCGCGATGATTTCTTGAAAGACGAGCATTTGAGCCTCTTTGCTCTGAAGAGTTTCTGGGAGGGCTTTGATGCTCCGGGTGCAACGCTCAAGGGCGTTGTCATCCCCAAGCTGCCTTTTGGCCTGCCTACCGATCCTCTTTCTTGCGAGCGTCAACAGCGAGACGATCGCGCTTGGGCTCATTATTCGCTACCCCATGCAGTAATTGAGGTAAAGCAGGCGGTTGGAAGGCTCATTCGTAAATCGAGCGACCGCGGCATTGTGGTTTTGGTCGATAAGCGCCTGATAACCAAGTATTACGGCAAGAAATTCCTGAATTCGTTGCCAAGCAACAATATCGTTATGATGCCTTGCGCGGATATCGTTGCCGAAGTTGCCGACCGTGCGGCGATCGAGTCCCTTGCGCGCGTAGCTGGAGGTTCGCATTCGTGATGGCCCGCAAAAAAAAGCGAAGCGGTCGCGGTCTCGGACATAAGGAAACCCAGGTTCTTCACCTGAAAGAGTTTTCACAGGGAAAGCCCAACGAGCTTTCCCTGAATGTCCTCGAGCAGAAAGCTGCAGCGCAGGATGAGCCCTCGCGCGGCGCCAAGTGGCGCCTTCCAAGCTTCGGGAGGGGTACTTCAACCACAGGAAGCAAGGAAAAAAATGCAGCAACAGAAAAAGCTACTAAGCGAAATTCAGCCGAAGCGAAGCCCAAATCTTCTGAACGTAAAACGTTTTTAGGTGCAGATTCCCAGGCAGAAATTGCCCGCAGGAAACAACGTCGCAGATGGTATCGCCGTCTCAGCATTGCGCTCGTGGCAGTCGTTTGCGTAGGTGCGATTGGCGTGGGAGGGTATTGGGCTTACCAGCAGTACGAGCGGCTGAATACCAGCGTCGGTGTGCTGCGTGAGGCTTGCGGGCTTGTTGAGCAAAGTGATGAAACCACGGTTGCTATCGATAAGTATTTTCAGGATACGTTTGGTGACGATACCGTTTCTCGCGCGCAGGAATTAAGTGCGGCCATTCCCGATGCTAAAGACCAACTCGAGTCCGCTCGCGTGTATGCCCAGAAGGCGGAATCGGAGCTCGATGGATCCCAACGCGACAAAGAGGCGGCTCAACGGGCTCTAAATGCTATTGCCGTTCGCGAGGAGCTACTTGATGTCGCCGATCAGCGCATGAAGGAAGATATTGCTGCAAAGCAGGGTATTGATGCTATGAACGAGGCATGGAGTTGCATCCAAGAAGGGAATGCACTTCTGACACAGGCGGCAACCGTCGTTTCGGATACCACGGCGGATAACGTGGCGAAATCAACCGAGTTCACCACTTCTGCCCAGGCTCAATTCTCAGAGGCGAAAGAGTGCATTGCGAAAGCGAAGGGCTTCTATCCTGCGGCGAATTATGATGCCTCGTTGGCTTATGTCGAAAAGCGAATAGATGCAACCAATGAAGCGCTTGCCTCAAACGCGGCAATTCTTATACAGGACAAGGCGACTGCCGAGTCTCACAACGATGCTTACAACAAGGCCGATCAGGAAGCTGTGAAAATGGCAAAAGCGCTGCCGAAGCAATTTAGCCAGCCTGTGGTTGATGCTTATGCCAGCGCAACGGCGGATTTAGTCTCTCGTTACGAAAGCCTTCGTTCGGACGCTGCTTCAAACGATGCTTATTTAAGAGAGTATCTTGGACAGAATTAGCAGCAGGCTAACTGATATGTTTCACGTGAAACCTCCCATCCCCGATGAGCGGATGGGAGGTATTTTTATGCAGAAAGAAAGGCGGTTTTTCGCGTAATGCGGTAGACAAGGTGAACAAACGGTTCACATAAAGGCGAAACGAGCCAAATGACGTATACTTGTACAGTCTATATCCATGTCAATCGCTACTTACTTATATAAGCGTGGAAACAAAAGGGGCTCTCCATGGCTGAAATAATCGACGATATCGCCTATCTCACACAAGAGATAGGTCCGCATCCTGCGGGTACCGAGGAGGAACAGAGAGCTGCGCTCTATCTTGCCGATCAGATGCAGAAAGAGGCGGGGTTCGCAACGGTAGTAGAAGACTTCCAATGTGTAACCAACGACCAGCTGCCCAACATTATTTGTTTCGGTGCTGCTTTGCTTGGTGCTGTTCTTTCTATTGTTGTTCCATCACTGGGCATACTTTGGTTGCTTCTCACTGTAGGTGCGGCGGTTTTGTATGGCATGGAGATTACGGGACGCCCAGTTCTTTCGCGTTTGTTTAGGACGGGTGCAAGCCAGAACGTAGTGGCCAAATATCAGCCCACCCCGGCAAATGGTGCCAATGCCCGCCGCCGCAAGGTGATCCTGGTTGCCAATTATGACAGCGGCAAGGTTCTAACGGAGGAAAAGCCCCCCTTCGCTGCAGCATTGCCTATCCTTCAAAAGGCAAGCGCCATCGCTTTGGTGGTATCGGCTTTCGTTCTCCTGCTTCGCTCCACGCTGTTCGCAGCTGATACGGGCGCGATGTCTTCCATTCTTACTTTCTTGTTGGTTATCTGTGCGGTGTTGTTTGCCATTCCTCTGGTTCGCTCTGTGCTTCATATCGTTGCGCCGTTTAACCAGTCGGCAAATAACAACGCTTCCGGTATTTCGGTTTTGCTTGATGTTGCGCGTAAGGTTGGAAACGGCCTGGTAAGCCAAGAAGAAGCCCTGGAGCGCAGCGCTGAAGAGGGCAATCGCGTACACGGTGAAGAGGCAGCACGAGCTGCGGGCGTTGTGCCGGAAGGCGCATCTCTTGAATACGAAGCAGAGATGTCGCCGCAGGAATCTCTTGCTGCAGCCAAAGCCGCTATTGCGGCTTTGACCGGAAAGCCTGTTGCCGACAAGGTTCCCGTAACTGATATTTCTTCTCGTCTGGTTAAGGGTGGCGGCCTGATCGCCGAAGATGAAGATGAAGTTTCTAGCGTGCGTTTTGAGGTTGGGAAGCGCCCTGAGCCGGCACCGAGTCCTCTGGCGCGTACCATGGTTTCCGCTACCCTTGATGAAGAAACTAAAAAAGAGTCTGATTCAGGGGAAAAAGATGAGGTCATTATTCCCAAGCAGCAGATTGAGAAGAAGCAGGCGGCCGAGGCAGCAGCTGCAGCGGCAGCGGCAGCGGCAGCTGCTAAAGAGGCCACTCTCTCCGCTACCCCAGAGCCTGTAGTCCGCGTTCAAACGAGTGATACTCCATCTTGGGCAAAGATTGCTCAAGAGAAGGCACGTGCGAATAAGCCCGACGCGGGAAAAACCCCGAAGGTAAACCGCTCTCGCTATGCGGATACCGTTGCTGCGCACATGATGGAGCATCATGCTTCTAATCCCTACGGATCTCCTATTGCCATTCCCGTCTCCGAGCCCGAGACGGCTCAGTCTGAATTGTCTTCAAAGGTTCGCGCATTGCAGAATGAAATCGAGTCGTTCTCTGCTCCCCGTGCCGATCACGAGGGAAACTCGGCTCATTTCGTTGAGACTGCTGCTAATAGTCAGTCTGCCGCCTTGTCGGCAGAGGATTTAGCAGCTGAGCAAGAATGGCACCTGAACAATACTGCGGCAGCACCTGTCGAGCGCAAGCCCGCACCAAAGCCCATTGCGTCGCCTGCACCATGGCTTGATCGCGATCCCGAGCCTACTGTTACTGCTGAAGTTCAGCCTGCTTCCATCGAGATGGCCGAACATGAGGCTGTTGCAAACGATGTTCCAGCCCCTGTGTCACATGAGACGCTTTACGAGGCTGCAATTGAAGAGGTGGATCAGCTTGCAGAAAAAGCTCATGTTGAGCCCGAGCCTGTTGTTGAATCCGAGAAGCAGATAGTCGAAGAGCCAGTTCAGGGTTACGAGCATTCCGATTCTCATGAGCAAAGCAAGCCCTCTCCTCGTCCTTCAGTACGTCACTCCCAGAGGCTTCATCGCTCTGTTCCCGGGAACAACGAAGTTGAGGAAATCGAAGAAGAGCTTGATTCGGCAACTTCGCCTATGGATCCCGTCGATGAGTACACGAACACCACCGATGCTTATCTCTCTAACGAGGAGGCGTCTCGCCCTGCTGTGGGCTCTAAGAAGAGTGTCCACTCGCGTCATGGCAGTTCGCTTGGCGATTTCTTCAATAATGCTGTTCACTCTGGTTCCGAAAAAGCATCTCAGATGCAGCATTCTTTCGCTTCTCGTCTGAAGTCGATTACGTCGCGTAAGCAATCGTTTGAAGAAGAATATCCTGCTGAAGAATACCTGGACGAGCAGCCCTACAACGAGGACTACTATGAAGAGTCTGCTGTGTCCGAAAACGAAGAAGTGTACGTTGATAATCGCGCTGACCAGCCTGAACAGACGGCATCTCCGAACGTAACCACCTCAATTTCCCCAATTGATGTTTCTCAATTTATGGACAATGAAGAGTTCGATGATGAAGAGGAGCCGATTCGTCGCATCGATGACAGCGTGGCCAACGTGGATTCTTTCCATGACGGAGACAATGAATCAACCGCTCGCATCCCTGCCGCTCGTGTGCAGGAGGAAATGAAATCCTATTCCTATGACTATTCGGACGAGATGCAGGGTGAAAGGTACACAGAAGAGCCACTTGAAAGAACTGCGCCTCAGCCTGCGGTAGCATCTCCGATTGTGGGAATGGAAGAAATGGTTTCTCCTGTTTCTCCCGCTGTTGAGCAGGCCGATCATTCGCGCCAGGTCATCGTATTGCCGGATGTAACCCCAGCCCGCAGCGCTTCGGGTGAAAATCTTCGCCAGCGCGCTCCCATGGCAGAAGTTAACGAAGGCACTTCTGCGGGTAGCAAATCGTTGCTTTCCAACATGCTTCCTCGCATTGACGGGAATACTGGTGCATTTAGCACGGCGCCTGCAGCGCGAAGCCTCAACCTTCCTTCGTTTGACACGGGTGCACAGTCGGCAGTGTCTACGACTGGCTCTTTCTCGACCGTAGGCGGTACGGGCTCATTTGCGCCTGTTGGGGATGAATTGGTTTCTGACGTGGCCCCCGAAGAGCGCTATATCGATGATGCGGACGATTCCGCTTACGATGAGGAATACACCGAAACAGGTGCTTTTGCAGGTCCTGGGTATGTTGATATGCCTAAATCCCGCGCTGGACGCCTCTTCAGCCGATTCCGCAAGGGCAAGAAGCGCAAGGAAGAAGAAGTTTCCGTAAACGAGTGGGTAGATGTCGATGAAGACTACAATGCCCGCAGCGTAGGCAAAGCTCGTGGAGATTGGTCAAGCTTCCGCGAGGAAGAGGATGGGTTTGTAGACGTTGACTACCGTGAATCCGATGATCGCCGAGGATGGAACGGTGGCGCATTCTCTTTGAACCGTCTTCGCAAGGGCGAAGATGCTCAGATGGAAGACACCTACTATGATGAAGCAGCGGCCTACGATGGTGAAGGCATTGTTGACGCTAGCCCCGCATTGCGCATCGATGGTGATGCTGACACCGCCGAGCAGATCAACCGAGAACTTAAGAAGCTTCAGGATTTCCGTCATCCCGACATCGATACGGAAGTTTGGTTTGTTGGCCTTGGTGCAGAGCAATATTCCCATTCGGGCATTAATGCGTTCCTAGAGGAGCACGCCGACGAGATGAAGGGTGCGATCATTATCAACCTTGAGGCTCTTGGTGCTGGTGCGCTTTCTTGCATTGAGCAGGAAGGTGCTTATAAGCCCTATAAGATCTCCTCCCGTTTGAAGCGTGTTCTTCGCCAGGCAAGCGAGCGTTCGGGGGTTGGATACCATACCGATCGCATTGTTTCACGTGAAACACCCGCATCGGTTGCAATGGCTCATGGCGTTCAGGCGATGACGATTGCCGGTATGGCAGATGGCAACACTGCGCTCTATTCTGCAGACAATGACATTATCGAGAACGTCGATCCTCAAGCTCTTGAGGATGCTTCAAATTTCGTAATGGCTATTTTGAAGAGCATCTAAACAAAAGTGCTTTTGCAAAGAAGGGCCCAAGGTTTTCCTTGGGCCCTTCTTTTATCCTGTTGTATCTGGCGAAAAACGAACACTGACGCGCCAGCGTTAAACGTTGTTTCACGTGAAACATGACGAGGGCAATGGATGGAGCTGATGCTTATGGGTAAGGGAATCCAGCGAAATGCTTATAGTTTCTTGATCAGCTCTGCTTCGCGGTTCCTTGATGCTGAAGCGCATGCTTCAGCGAATGGTTTGTTCAGAGGGTCAAGACACTCTTCGATCGGTACCGAGATAGGGTGAAATAGGATTTCAACATCTCTGGTTTGACGAGTTGCTTCATGTTGGAAAGAAGCAAGAAGTGGTTTGTTGAATTCATCCATGTGCCCAGAAAGAGCAACCCCTGAAAACAAAGGTGCTGAAGCGGGTCTGTTGGGAGCCCATGGAATCTCGTCGACTGGGCATTTGCGCCAAAGGGCAGATATCAAGAAGATTTTTGCGCGATTGACCATCGGAATGCGCGTCGGCGCATTATGTGCTTGAGACATGGATACACTGCCTGATTGCCTTGCGTTGCCTTCGCCGTAGGTTCGGTAAAGGGAAAGCGGATCGATTGGTTCGCGCAGCCTTCTAACCAGGCAGTTTTCCTCAGCTAGAGCTTGCGCGAGTGCTTTGTAGACGATAGGGACGGCATGAACATGCTGGTGGCTATCCAATTGAAACGATAGCTGCTGATCAGGGAACGCTAATAGAAAACGTTGTATCTGACTACGGCATTCGATAACTAGCTGGTTGAATGCCTCGCCTTTGTTGGTGATACCCAGCTTGAGTAATCCAACAAAATCGTTATCAAACATGCCTCTTTCGTTTACGAGAAGAGGTATACGCTTCGGATCTGTAATTGATGGTCCTTCTACGAGATTCAGATGGAGACATACTCGCAGAACGCCACGGTTTGCATACGGTTGAGCGAGGCTAGCAGCTTCGTGAAAAGCGGGAGAATTGGCAAAAATACTGACGCTGTTGAGTGCTCCGTCTCCACCGCAGGAAGAGCTGAGAGACAGAATGTCTTTAGCTTGACCAGGTGTTATTCCGAAATCATCTGCGTGAATAAAAGTAGTGCATTGTTCAATCTTCATCCGTGAGCCTTTCTCTAGCTACCTCATTATGGCAGACGCGCAAGAGCGTGGTTTTAGAAGCTCATGACAGAAATGTGGCTGTAATTTAACGATAAGAAAAACAATAATCGAGGGCGGAAAATCGTTGTTTGATTGGGAGTACCTTTGCGATTGTTTAAGAAGAGATCTCAGCCAGCGCGTTCCATGATGGAGAGCTTGGTGCGTGTGCCTGAGTCGGATCTGACTGTTGGTTTGTTATTGGGCGATTAAAAGAAGCGACGGTGAAACTGTGGCGCAATCTCATTTGGCGGAACACCTTGAATCGAAGCGGTTTCACGTGGCGCTGTTGATGGTTGGTCTTGCATTTCTGCTAACAGGGGCTTTTCATGGAAACGTGTGGTTCGATGAAAGTTATTCGGTTTCTATAGCAAACAATTCTTTCGCTGAGATCTGGGACATTGGGTCAGGGGACGTTCATCCTGTTCTGTTTTACTGGGCTCTCCATGTTCTCGAGTCTCTATTTGGACAAAATCTCCTTGTATACCGCCTGTTTACGGTAGCGGGAATCTTTTCTTTGGCAATACTGGGTTTCGCTGTGATGCGGCATGACTTCGGCTGGAAGGCCGGTGTGCTGTTTAGCTTCTTCTCCTTGTTCACGCCTTACCTTGCTTATATATCGGTCGAGATTCGCATGTACTCTTGGGCGATCTTTTCTGTGATGCTATGCGCTCTGTATGCGTGGCGCATTGCATGCACCCTGCGCAGCAAAAACCCTAGGGCGGGAGATGGATCTATCAAAGAGGATCAAAAATGGTGGATGACTTCGGCCTACGATGGGGGCAGCTGTCATGAATGGTGCGGTGTGCCATGTAGGTGGTGGCTTGTTTTGTTTCTATCAAGCCTTGCGAGCGCCTACTTGCATTATTACGGTGTACTTGCAGCGTTGTTCATCAACCTATACTTGCTGATCTTCATTATTGTGCGTGCTAAAAAGGCATTGCCGATATTTATAGCAGGGGCGGTAATCCAAGTAGCTCTTTATGCCCCTTGGCTCATGGTCTTCAAAAGCCAAGCTGGAGTAGTGTCTGGATCGTATTGGGCGAATGTTTCGTTTCCCCGCACAATAGTGGAGTGGTTGTTTTACCCGGTTTACACGAGCTATGTGATATTTGCTGATACCTATGGATTTGGGTACGTGGTAATTCTCGCGGTTTGCGCAGTGGTGGCTGTCGTGTTGGCATTATATGGCTTGGCGAATTGGCTGCGACGTTCCAGGCAGCATGATTCAGGATCTAAAGATTCCGCTTTCCTGGCAAAACGGGTGCTTGCTCCCTCTACTCTGCCTGCCGTATGGGGCGTTGGACTATATGCAAGCGTATTTGCTGCCGCCCTTATGGCTTCTATGATTATGGATTCGCTGATTGTCTACTATCGCTATCTTTGCGTAACTGTAGGTCCCTTGCTGCTTGCGGTCTCTATTTGGCTTTCGCATATGAATTGCAAAATATGCGTACGCGGATTGCTCGTCGCCTTTCTTGGCGTGTCGATCGTCAACCAGGTGCTCTTCGTCCAAGATGCGTACAGCAGCAAAAACGAAGAGCCGCTTGACTATTTGGAGGAAACGGCAAAAACCAACAGCCGCCCGCTTGTTCTATCTTCGGACATCGGGGTTGAAGGGGTTACGGCAGTGGAATGCGAGAACATCAAGCAAACGTTTTTAGCATGGCAGCCGGGAAATTGGGCCCATGCATACCAGTCGTATTTTCCGACGCTTACCAGCGTGAAATCGTGGGACGCCGCGCTCGACGGCTATCAAGGTACCTTTATCGTGCTAGGGCAAACTCAGGTAGAGGGGGTCCCTGTTGATGTCCGCGATTTGGAGGCGAGGGGCGACGTTGAAGTGACGGATATGAAGACGTTCTATCGTCCCTACGAACGCACCTGGTTTACGGTAGCCACCATGGTGAAAAGCAGCAACTGAGCATCTTGTGCGTAGATGAACTAAGGCCCGCATGTTGACAGTGACGCGCCCCTGAACATTGAACCGGCAAACAAAAGCATCTTATGCGCAGGTATAACAATGCCCGTACCCGCACAGTAAGCTGCATCCCAAGACTTGAGCATAAAGAAACGGGAGGCGGTACAGGCTGCAGGTGCGGGCATCGTTTTGCTTATAGCTCAATACCTACAGAGAAAAATCGATCTGGTTCAAGGTGTTTTTCAAGGTTTGCGCAGAAGAATGAAGCAGTTCGGCTTCGTCGATGCTTAGTTGCAGGGGGATAGGGAACTCAACGCCCTTGCTGCCGACGATAGCGGGCATGCTCATGACAACATCGGGAACGCCCTGGACGTCAGTACGGTAATTCGAGACCGTCATGATTGACTTCTGATCACGCACGATTGCTTCACAGATGCGGGTTACGGAAGGTGCGATGCCGAAATATGTGGCGCGCTTCTTTTCGATGATCTCATAGGCGCTGTTGCGCACGCTTTCTTCGACGGATGCGCGAATCTCGGTGGCGTTTTCGATGCCGCGCAAGCGGAAGAAGTCGTTGATGGCGATTCCGGAAACGTTTGCCGCGCTCCAAACCGCCAGCTCACTGTCTCCATGCTCGCCAATGATACGAGCGTGGACATGGTGTGGATCAACGTCGAGCATGTGCCCCAGCGTGTATTTGAGGCGTGCGCTATCGAGTACGGTGCCTGAGCCCATCACACGCTCGCGGGGAAGGCCCGAAAGCTCCATTACTACCTGCGTGAGGATATCAACCGGGTTCGAAACCACCAAGAAAATGCCATCAAAACCCTGCTCCATAATGCGGGGAACGATGGTCTTGAAGATTGCGACGTTCTTCTGAACCAGGTCGAGACGCGTTTCGCCTGGTTTTTGGTTGGCGCCCGCGGTGATGATAACGATGGAGGCATCGGAGAGATCTTCATAGGTGCCAGCGTAGATGTTCATGGGACTGTAGTAAGAAATGCCGTGACTGATGTCGAGCGCTTCGCCTTCGGCTCGGTTGGTGTCTACATCGATAAGAACCATGTCGGTGAATAGCTTGCTCTGCATCAAGCTATATGCGGTGGTGGATCCCACAAAGCCGCAGCCGATAACTGCAACCTTCCTTCCGTTAAGTGAATTGCTCATAAAGGAACCTCTCTCTGTTTTGACTAGCAAGGTATGGCAACGAACTATAGGTGTGTCCCGTTTCCTTTACGTTGCGTTGTCATTTCCTTCGCATGGACGTTGATTCAAAAGGCTGTTACGTGAATCAACGAAACCTAAGGGAAAACAAGTGCTTCCTAGAATAACCGTTGTTACGAGCTCCCCTCCCCCTGAAAAGCTTTCTCGTAACGGAAAGGAAGAGCCATGTATGATCCCGGAACAACAACATTCATGATTATGAGTTGCGCCCTGGTCTTGATGATGGGCCCAGCGCTGGCCCTGTTCTACGGAGGCCTTTCAAGAAGAAAGAACGTAGTTAACACCATGCTCATGTGCGTGATGGCGATGGGTGCGGTGGGCTGTCTTTGGGCAGTTCTCGGTGATTCCATCGCATATGGCGGACCCGATGCTTTCGATGAGGATGGCAACCTGGTCAATGTCGCTGCGTTGTTTGTGGGCGGTTTCGACAGGCTGTTCTCCTCATGGTCTCTTGTCGAAATGAACATTGTCAGGACCTGGGCAGGTTGGATCGACATCACTCCCGACGGCGTTCCTGTCCTTGGCGATTGCGAGGAAGTTCCCGGGCTGGTAACGGCCTATGGCTTTAACGCTCATGGCTTCGGAATCTCGCCGGCGATAGGTTATGCCCTCTCGGAGCTAATCGAAACCGGCGAATCAAGCACCATCGATATCAGCGGTCTCCACTACAACCGATTTAAGGCAAAGTTCTAAGAAGGTATGCGGCCCTTTCCGACGAAGATGGGCGGGGCCGCATATTTCAATGCGAGCAAGGAAGGTGAAGTGCAAGAGCAGGAGGTACTGCAATGCGGACGAAACCTTTGGTAGGCGTTACCCCTTTGTACGACAACGACCGCGAAAGTGTATGGATGACACCTGGTTATCTCGAGGCGCTTTCCGCCTGTGGTGCTTTGCCCGTTATCCTTCCGTTTTCACCTTCCGATACTGCTCTTATGGTGGAAGAATGCGATGGTATTTTGCTCACGGGCGGCAACGATGTGAGCCCCTCCTTGTACGAAGAGGAGCCCGACCCTGCTTGTGGCGAGTTGTGCCCTAGACGCGATGAGCTGGAATACGCCTTGTTCTCTGAGGCCCTGAACAAGGATGTGCCGTTGCTCGGAATATGCCGCGGAGCTCAATTCATCAATGCGGCGTTGGGTGGCTCGCTGTATCAGGACATTCCTTCGCAGATGCCCTCAGCGGTTTCACACTGCATGGATAGCCCGTACGATCGGTATTGGCACAGACGCCCGATACTCCGTTGAGCACCATGCTCAAGACAACCACGATTCAGGTGAATAGCTATCATCACCAGGGAATTCGTGATCTTTCATTTCAGCTTTGTCCCATGGCGTATTCCCCCGATGGGTTGGTTGAGGCGTTCTACCATTCGTCGAAAAAATTTACGTGGGGCGTGCAGTGGCATCCCGAATTCCTATGGCAAAAAGACCACGCACAACGAATGATATTCCAGGCGTTTGTTGATGCCTGCGGCACTTCTTACGCTAGCGGGGTGGCAATTCCTGGAATTAGAGCAAAGAGAAAAGGCTCCCCGTTTCTTCTGGGCCTTTAGCGCCGTCTTGTGTGCGTGCGCAGGGCACCTCACGACGCCCTCCTGAAGTTATTTGCGGTACCGTTTTTGAAAACGTCGCGGCGTTGCTGGGTTCGCTCCTGCTTATTGTGCCGCTTCGGGCCATTTCGCGAATCCGTCACCGCTCACCGTGCTGCCGCGAGCCGCTTCGCGGGCACACCCCTGCTCATTGTGCCGCCTCGCGCCGCTTCGCGGGCCTGCCACTCCGATGCTTCTCGCAACGCCACCGAACCCGCTCTGCTCATAGCGCCGTATCAAGGCCTTTCGCGGTGTTGCGTCCAGGTCGTCGTGCCTATGTGGCACTGATCCAAGGTTCATAACGTGCGGATTTGAACAGGGTTGGTCGGGTCTCATCACCTATACGGCGCCGATGTAGCTGGTGGTTTGATAAATCGGCACTGCGCCGGGTCTCCTCACCTATACGGCGCCGATCTGGGGCCTATCCCGAGAGCCCAAAAACAAAAATCCTGGCTTCTTTGCAACTTTTTTGCGATTAGGGACTGTTGTCGGGTGCCTAATCGCGGATTGGGACGCAAAAACGCAGGTAATCGGCTGTTCGGCGGCTCTTTTTCGTTCCGAGGGAACGAAAAAGAGTCCGCAATCGCAAAAAAGTTGCAAAGAAGCCAGGATTTTTGTTTTCGTGATTGCCGAATTGCCATAACAGGGCAAATCCCGTGAAAAAGCGCGAAACTTCCAGCGAGGGCAATGGGGAAAATCCCGTTAAAGAGGAGCGTAGGCAAGGCCGGACACTCATTTGCGTGTACCCTTGGCAGGGCCGACAAAGTCTAGGTCCGTGCAGCAAAAAGCCGGTCTCCAGATGAACCGCCACATATGAGCATAGTTCTGAACTGAAGACCGGCCTTAAATTTTCTGGAGCGGGTGACGGGACTCGAACCCGCGCATGCGAGCTTGGGAAGCTCGTGCCTTACCACTTGGCGACACCCGCGCAAGACCTAATGCTAGCACAATGCTCGTAAGAAATGTCCGCGACTAAGCTACGCATCCACTCAAAACGCAAAGCCCGTTCTCGCTGAATGGCGCCCCGCCGCCTTTCGGGCGGATGGCATCGATGCCGTCCAACAGCGCGACCCCTAACGGATGGCGCCGACGCCGCTCGGTAGCCTTGCGACTTCCGGTGGACAGCGCCGCCGCCGCCCAGCAGCCCTGCGATTCCCAACGGACGGCGCTTCACCGCCCAGCAGCCCTGCACCCCCCAGCGGATGTTGCCGACACTACCCGGCGGCCCTTCGGCCCCCAGCGGACGCCGGCATCATTGTTGCTGGCCGTACCTGTGGTGCCAGCATTCGCGCTACCGGCGCCTTGCGTCTCGCTGCTGCCCCGCCGAACAGCGCCTTGCCAGCTGCGTGTCAAACGGCGCGCGGTGTGTTCCCCTCAGCGTCTGGTCATGGCAATAAATCGCCGTCGCGTATTCCCCAAGAGGCCGCGGACAGGAAAAAGGACACTTCGCGGCAATATATCGCCGCTATGTATTCAAATAAAGCTAATCATGGCAAGAATTGATCCCCATGTATTCGTTTTGCCGTGCAAAATGCCGTTAGGGAATACATCGAGCGAAGATCTTGCCGCCAAGGGGCGTTATTTTCGTCCGAAACCCCCAAATCATGCATAGCGCGAATATCTTGCCACCCCCGTCGCCCCCATCCTAGCCCTTCAGCCTCGCAGTCTGCTGCAGCTTCCGCGCTACCGGCGCCTTGCGTCTCGCAGTTTCCGCCCCCCCGTGTTGCCTCTTTAGTCCCACAGTTCGTCGCTGCTTCCGCACCCCCCCGTGCCGCCTTGTCGGCCTGGAGCTTCCGCATCCTGCGCGCCGTTATCGTGATTCTTATGTTGTGGCTGGTGCGAGAAACGTTCAGCGGTCTTTTGTTGGGGTAGGCTGGAACCGTTATTGTTGCGCTGCTGCTGAAGCGCGTTTTCCGATTTGCCAACGAAAGGGGCAGGCTATGAGTGCCAAGGCAGGTATGCCTGAAATCGACGGATTCATTTTCGATATGGACGGAACGCTCTTGCACACGCTTCCTGATTTGGCGGCGGTCACCAACAAGGCTTTGGAGCTGGAAGGCTTTCCTCCCCATACCGAAGAGCAAATCCGTACGTTTGTGGGTAATGGTGCTTTGGCTCTAGCGCGCTTGGCAGTACCCGATGGGGCTACCGAAGAGCAGGTCGAAAAGGTGTTTCGCAATTTTAAGGGCCTGTATGGCGAATTCGGTTTGAGCCTGACGAGCGAATTCGAGGGGATGACGGAAACCCTCAAAGAGCTCCATGCTCGCGGGAAGAAGCTGGGTATCATGTCCAACAAATTTGAAGGCGGCGTGAAAGACGTGGAGGCGAAGTTCTTCCCCGGCTTGTTTGATGTTTCCCACGGTGAAACCGACACTATTCCGCGCAAGCCCGATCCTGATGGGCTCTTGCTGTGCGCAAGGGAAATGGGCCTCGACCCTGCTCGCTGTGCGTATTTCGGCGATTCGCACACCGATCTTATAGCAGCGCATAATGCCGGCATGCTTGCGGTTGGTGTTACATGGGGCTATCAGCCGCTCGAAACGCTCAAAACGGGCAACCCCGATGTGCTTATCGATGCACCTGTCGATATCCTGCAATTTGCCTAGGGCATCGTTTGACGGGGAGAATGCTTGGGGCGCGTTAACTGGCTAATGCCCGCTTGGCGAGGGGCGAGGTCTGCTGCGGTTTTGCCAGCGTTCGGTTGGCATAAGGCTGAGCTTGGCGTGCTCTGGTTCGTGTCCGATTGACGCGGGGCGACGCCCGACGCTATCTGGCTGGCGCCCTAACGGGCGGAAAGCGACAGGCTTGTCCTGGCTAGCGATCGGTTGGCGAAGGTGGACTCGGCTTGTCCCGGGTGACGCAATGCGGAGCCTGGCGTCTTTGGTAGTCACCCGTTCAGTATGGGCGCCCCCAACGTGCTCTAGTTAGCGCCTAGGGAACCTCGCCATTTTGTGAGCGGTTGGCGCGTTGAAAGCTTTAAAAATCAAACACTTTGAAAGGATCCCTTGGTGGACTCTGCAGAATTTGAAATAGAGGAATCTTCCGAAATCGATGAATCAAGCAGCGACTTCGGCTCATTGGGCGCATTGGCTCCTGTTTGGCGCGAAGGCGATGCGATCAGCGAGGAAGAAGCTCTCGAGACGTTTTATGAATGGCTCGCCGATCACGACATCGACTTGTGGCCCCATCAGGATGAGGCGCTGATGAGCCTCATGGTGGGCGATCACGTTATTCTGGGAACGCCAACCGGCTCAGGAAAGTCGATGGTCGCCATCGGCATGATGTTCATGGCATTGTGCTCGGGCAAACGCGCGTTCTACACGGCTCCCATCAAAGCGCTCGTAAGCGAGAAGTTCTTTGGTTTGGTGAATATGTTGGGGCGTGAAAATGTGGGTATGATCACGGGAGATTCCCAGATCAACCCGCAGGCTCCTGTCATCTGTTGTACGGCTGAGATCTTGGCAAACCAGGCGCTTCGCGAAGGCGAATGGTCGGATGTCGGTTGCGTGGCAATGGATGAATTCCATTTCTACAGCGATCCCGACCGCGGTTGGGCTTGGCAGGTTCCGCTGCTCACGCTTCCCCATACGCAATTCCTTCTTATGAGCGCGACGCTGGGAGATGTTTCTCAGATTGCGCAGGCCCTGGAGTCGAAAACGGGAACGACGGTAGATGTGATTGCCGATGCCCCGCGCCCTGTTCCCCTGGAATACAAGTACGAGCTTATGTCGCTTGAGGGCACGGTAGAACTGGCCTTGCGTAACAACGAAGGCCCCCTTTACATAGTGCATTTCTCGCAAGATGCCGCCCTCGCTTCGGCGCAGGCGCTATCAAGTTTCGGTGTAACCAGCAAGGAACAGCGCGAGCAGATCAAGGCCACGCTGGGGGCGGGCAAGTTTACCACCCAGTTCGGCAAAACGCTGAAGCGCTTGCTGCTTAGCGGCATTGGCGTTCATCACGCCGGAATGCTGCCGCGCTATCGTTTGTTGGTGGAAAAACTTGCCCAGCAGGGGTTGCTGCCGGTAATTTGCGGCACCGACACGTTAGGTGTTGGCATCAACGTGCCCATTCATACTGTGGTACTTACGCAGCTCACCAAGTTCGATGGTCATAAAATGCGTCGTCTGCGTAGTCGCGAATTCCACCAAATTGCAGGACGCGCTGGCCGTTCCGGTTTTGACACCGAGGGCGTGGTTGTTTCCCTGGCGCCTGAGTTCGAGATTGAAAACGCCAAGCTTCTGGCGAAAGCGGGGGACGATCCCAAGAAGCGCCGCAAAGTGAAGCGCAAGAAGCCCCCTGAGGGTTTTGTGGTGTGGAATGAAGACGCCTTCAACCGCCTAATTGCTGCTGCGCCTGAAACGCTGACGCCCCGTATGCGCATCACCCATTCGATGGTTTTGGCGGAGGTTGAGCAGGGCGGCGATGCCCGCGCTCGCGTCGACCAGCTGATCGACGACTCACTCCAAAAGCCTGAAGACAAGCTGAAGTTGAAAGTGCGCGCCAGCGAGGTATTCCGCACCCTCATCGATGCAGGGGTTGTTGAGATAGAAGAGGATGAAAACGGCGATCCCGACTACTACGTAACCATGGATCTGCCTGAAGATTTCGCTCTTGACCAGCCTCTTTCTCCATTTTTGCTTGCAGCGCTCGAACTGCTCGACCCAGAAAGCGAAACCTACACCTATGACATCATTTCGATGGTTGAGGCAACGCTCGAAGACCCGCGTCAGGTCTTGCGCGCGCAGGAGCGCAAAGCGAAAGATGCCGCTATGGCTGCCATGAAGGCCGATGGCGTTGAGTACGAAGAACGCCTCGATCGCATTGCGGAGGTAACGTACCCACGCCCCCTGCGCGAACTGCTGTTTGCCGCTTTCGACAAGTATTGCGAGTCGGTGCCTTGGGCGCGCGATTATTACGTGCGTCCGAAATCGGTTTTGCGAGATATGTTGGAATCAGCTGCCGATTTCAAGGGCTATATCCAGAAGCTGGGTATTATGCGTTACGAAGGTGCGCTGCTTCGCTATCTTTCGGAAGCGTATCGTGCGCTTGATCGTACCCTTCCGTTTGATAAGCGCAGCGAAGAAATGGAAGACATTATCGCTTGGCTCGGTTTGGTGGTGCGTTCGGTCGACTCCAGCTTGGTGGATGAATGGGAGCAGGCGGGCCAAGAGCTCGATGCCCGTCCGCCCGAGGCAAAGGATGCCGTGGTCCACGATCGCCGTGGTCTTACCGTGCTGGTGCGCAACGCTCTGTTCCGCCGAGTGCGCCTTGCTGCGGCAGACGATCATGAGGCTCTAGGCGAAGCCGATGTTGATAACGGGTTCCCTGCCCATAAATGGCGCGCAGCGCTGGACGAATACTACGATGTCCACGAAGACGTGCTCACCGACGCCGATGCCCGCTCGATGGCGTTCCTCGCAATCGACGAATCCGACGAGGAAGCAGAGCACTTGTGGCACGTGCAGCAAACCTTCAGCGACCCTGAGGGTGACCACGATTTCGCCATCCGCGCCGACGTAGATCTGGACGCAACCCAGGAAGGCGACGGCGTAGTGTTCGAAAACTACAAAGTCGGCTTCATAGAGGACTTGCTGTAGTTCGCCCCCCCCTCCGTCCGCTCGGCAAGGACAGTGCGGCTACCGATCAAGCCACCCATTCCGCTGTTCGAAAAGGCTCGCCTTGCGCGAGCCTTTTCTCATGCGCTGCATTGCTTCATGCCTTAGAAGAAGATTTGCTTCGCAAATCTAACAGGATGAGCGTTCGGAGTGGCATTCGCAGCAACCGCACCGCCCTTACCGAGCTCCATTCCCTCAGTCCAGCAGAATCCAGAACTACCCTAACGGGGGCGGCCCAAGTCGGGTAGTTTGCGAGCGCTGGTGCTTACCTATCCAGTAGCCTTCAGGCGGCGGCGAGTCTGCGAAATGCACTCCGAAGGCATCCCCTGAATGATTTTCCGCAGGAAAATTTTCTTCAAATGCATGAAGCAGCGACCGCATGAAAAAGGCCCCGTCAAAGACGGGGCCTTTTGAGCAGGGTAGCGGGTGCGTTGAGTAGACTCACCGCCACCTGAAGGCGGACGATTCGAAGCAGCCAGCGCCCGCAAGCGGACGGTCGGAAAACCTACTCGTTGTATCCGTTGGGATTGTTCGACTGCCAGCGCCAGGAATCTTCGCACATGCGTGCCAAGTCGTATTCGGCAACCCAGCCCAGTTCTTCGCGTGCCTTGTCGCAGGCGGCGTAGTTGGTGGCAATGTCGCCGGGGCGACGGGGACAGATCTTGTAAGGGAGTTCCTTGCCGCATGCCTTTTCGAAGGCGTGGATAACATCAAGAACGGAAGAACCCGTGCCTGTGCCCAGGTTGAAGATGGCAACGCCGGTGCGGGTGCCGTCTTCGGTGCTTGCGCCTTCGATGGAACCAAGGCCGATGGCCTTGCCCGTGCCAACCTTACCGCCCATGAAATCGAGAGCCTTCACATGACCGCGTGCCAGGTCAACGACGTGGATGTAGTCGCGTACGCCGGTGCCGTCGGGGGTGGGGTAGTCGTTACCGAACACCTGGATGCATTCCAGTTTTCCGACGGCAACCTGGGCAACGTAGGGGAGCAGGTTGTTCGGGATGTCTTTCGGATCTTCGCCGATGCGACCGGAAACGTGGGCGCCGATGGGGTTGAAGTAGCGAAGCAGAACAACGTTCCATTCGCTGTCAGCGCGGTAGAAGTCGGTCAGGATGCGCTCGAGCATGACCTTGGTTTCGCCGTAAGGATTGGTTGCTTCGTGAAGCGGGCACTCTTCGGTGATCGGAATCATCTCGGGCTCGCCGTAAACCGTTGCGGAAGAAGAGAAGATGATGTTCTTTACGCCGTGGCTGCGAGCTACGTCAAAGAGCACCAGCGAACCGGCTACGTTGTTCCAGTAGTATTCGAGCGGCTTCTGCGTGGATTCACCCACAGCCTTGAAGCCGGCAAAATGGATGATGGCGTCGATGTCGTTCTCGGAGAACACGCGCTCGCATGCTTCACGATCGAGGATGGAAGCCTCGACGAACTTCAGCTGTTCGGCGTTGGCGCCGGAAAGCTCGCGAATGCGGTCGACCGCGGTAACGCAGGAATTGGAAAGGTCGTCCAGGATGACGACGTTGTAGTTTTGCTCAAGCAGCTCGACGCAGGTGTGGCTGCCGATGAAGCCGGCACCGCCGGTAACCAGGATGGTCTGGGCGCTGTGCTCGCCGGCAAGGCTTTTGTTGGACATATGCGTTGCCTTTCATTGGTATATAGACACAAGAAGGATACCACCAGCGGTTGCAGCGCGCGGTGCGCGCAGGAATTCAACAGAAGCCGAGGTTTGTTAACTCTTGTTTCATGGCTTGGCATTGCGCAATGCTCGGCAAAGAAAGGGTTGTTGGCTTTTAGCGTGCTAAGTGCTCGATTGCCATTGCTCTTCGTTTCGTGCAGTACCTCGATAGATTGTTGGGTGTTAGAGTCCGCTACATTTTAGGCAGCGTTTTCAAAAGCCCCCAGGCTTTGTGTTTGCCCGCTTCGGTGGAAATAAGGGCATCAAGGTCTTCGAAACAGCGGCAATCGCGGCCTAGCAGAAGCGTTTTCGCCTCAATGGCAAGGGGCGTGTTGTAGCAGCGCGAAAGCGCCTCGGTGCTGGCATGGCTCGTGGAGACAACGCAGAACGGGTCGATGCCTTCGATAAGGGTGAATAGGTCGCCAGAAGCATCGGGTTTGCCTGCGGCGGCGGTTTGGGCCCAGCCGATCGCCTGCGGTGCGTACCCAAGCGCCTTAAAGCTTGCGGTAAGTGCGCGCTTTGTTTCTTCGGTGGGTTCTTCGACGGAGACGATAATCGCCGCAGCTCCTATGGGGCCATGATACGTTCCCTTGAACGAATCAACATGGCTTTGCGCGATGCGCTCGTATATTGTTGGCTGCGGCGTGGGCATGGCGTCCTCCTTCACTGCTTAGGATGATAGCGAGATTCGTTGTTGTTGAGGGCGACGAGCTGCTTCAATGTCCCCAAAATCAGCCAGTCACACAAAATGTGAAAAAATTCACACCGTTGAACGAAAACGGTGATAACTTCATTCTGGCAGCACCATAATAAGAAGACGCAGCGCATCGGCTGGTGTCTGCCAAAGAGGCTTCGCCTCAATCGATAACCAAAGAAAGCAATGCTTTCCCCCCAATAAAAGGAGTCGCTATGTGCACCAATGGTATCAACACGGGTCAGTTCGAGCAGATGATCGACCAGATCGACGATCATATTAAGCTGGAGCGTCGTTGGACTCACAACCTTGCCCACAATGCTTCTGACGCTGGATTCACTACCGTGGGCGAAAAGCTCCATGCTGCAATGCAGCTGCTCGACGAGGTTCGCGCAACGCTCGATGACGCTAAAGATGCGCTTGATGAAGATGCCGAAAATGCAAGCGGTGTGACGGTTAACCTGGTATAAACCCAGGCTGCATCGCATAAATGCAAGGAGCAAAGCATGAGCAATGACTTAATGCGCTTTTCTGTGGCGATGCCCGAAGACCTGTTGGTCAAGTTTGATCACCTGGTGGCGCGCCGCGGTCTGGCTAAAAATCGCAGTGAAGTGGTACGCGATTTAGTGCGCGAAGCGCTGGTGGAAGATGAGTGCTCCGTGCCTGGGCGAATCGTTATGGGCACGCTCACTATCGTGTACAACCACCACGCCAACGACTTGCAGGAGAAACTGCACCATATCCAGCACACCTATTTGGATATGGTGGTAGCCTCCATGCATGTGCATGTTGATCAAGACAACTGCCTCGAGGTAATCATCCTCAAGGGTGAGTCTGGTGAAGTCCAGGATGTTGCTAATCTCATCATCGGCACCAAGGGCGTCAAAACGGGACGTCTTAACATGACAACCACGGGCGACTTTATCTAGCCCTTTAGAACGCCTCATTGAAGGCGTTCTTTTCTAGAGGAACGCAGCGCTCTATTGAGTGTTGCATGAACGAAAGAGACAAGATGGACGAAACGGTATTGCTGGGTCATGGTAGCGGCGGCACCATGATGAAGCGCATTATCGACGAGGTATTTTTCGAGGCGTACGCAGATGAAGAGCTGCTGGAGGGGAACGATGCGGCGTCGCTTCCTGCGCCGGCTGCCGGTGAGCGCATTGCCTATTCCACCGACAGTTTCGTGGTGACTCCCCACTTTTTCCCTGGAGGGGACATTGGCAGACTAGCTGTGTGCGGCACGGTTAACGACGTTGCCACCAGTGGTGCTGTTCCCAAGTACCTCAGCTGTGGGTTCATCCTGGAAGAGGGTTTCCCCGTTGCCGATTTGAAGCGCATCTGCAAAAGCATGGCCGAAATGGCCAAGGAGGCCGGCGTCCATATTGTCACGGGCGACACCAAGGTCGTTAATCGCGGCCACGGCGATGGCGTGTTCATCAATACCAGTGGTATCGGCTTCATTCCCGAAGGCGTGAGCCTCTCCGGTGCTTTCTGCAAACCGGGCGACAAGATCCTGGTTACCGGTACCATGGGCGACCATGGCATCACCATCATGAGCTGCCGTGAAGAGCTTTCGTTCAATGCGGACATCCAGACCGATGCCGCCCCTCTGAATCATTTGATCGCCGAGGTAATTGCTGCAGCGCCCGATACCCGCTGTTTTCGCGACCCAACGCGTGGAGGCCTTGCTTCGACGCTCAACGAGCTTGCTGCTCAGTCGGGTGTCGACTTCATTGTTGAAGAGGGCGCAGTTCCCGTCAAAGATGCCGTATTGGGTGCGTGCGAAATGCTTGGCTACGACGTGTACCAGGTTGCCAACGAGGGCAAGATGGTGTGCGTGGTCCCTGCCGAGCAAGCCGAGGCAGCCTTGGCCGCAATGCGCGCGAACAAGTATGGAGCCGATGCCGCTATCATTGGCGAAGTGATGGAAACGCCCGAAGAGCGCGATCCCCGCGTTTCGATTCGCACCGGGTTTGGCGCTCTGCGCATCATGGACATGCTTGTAGGCGAACAGCTGCCTCGCATCTGCTAGGCACGTGTCGCAACTTGCGTCCGCTACTCTGCATCAGCCGGGCACCGGCGCCGCGCAGCCCGCGCCCGTTGCATCGGCCAGGTGCCAGCGCCCCGCGTCTGCGCCGGCGCATTGGCCCTGCGCCTGCCGCGCCAGCAGCCCCCGCGGCTCTGCATCAGCTCGGTTCTCGTGTCGGCAAGGTGTTTGCGCCCCGCGGCGATCCCGTTCTGCGCTTGTCGGCCCTCGCGCTCCTTCGCCCCGTGCTGTCCTGCGTCTGTGAGGTTTTTGCATCGGCGAACGGCAGTAGCGTGGCAAATACGCAACGCAATTTAGCCGTTCTTAGAAAAACCGCGCAAGGATCTTGCATATTGGGGTCGCTATGGTATTTTCCCGTTCAGGGATTAACCGAAAAGGAATTGTCCCCGAAGTATGACAAAGCATCTCTAAAAGCCCAAGAGAGAAGAGGTTTTCATGTCTCATCCAGTAATCATTGACGATGAGTGCATTGGCTGCGGCATTTGCATCGACGCTTGCCCCCAGGAATGCATCGAGGTTGTAGACGGCGTATGCAAGGTTGTAAACGAAGAGGCATGCATCGCTTGCGGCGACTGTGTTGAAGAGTGCCCCATGGGCGCAATCGAGGAGATTGTTGAAGACTAACAGTCTGCTCGCGACGAGAGTCTAGTCAATGCGCGCAAGGATTTTTGCGCGCTGACTGGCTATCAGCAAATCGGATGGGAAGCACAATTCCGCCGAACACGGAATCCCCAACCGAGGGGGATCCCTAAGGGAGGTGGCTTGTTGCTGCGAAGGTCCTGGGCCACTCGAGCCGTAAAACTAAAAAGCGAAAGAAGGCGAGCAAAACGCTCGCCTTCTTTTATCTTGGTGGTGGGGCGTTCCCCGGATCCTGCCTTTGGCGTTGTTTTGCGGGAGAGCGGTCGTTATTCGCCGCGAGGCGAATCCAGGCGTTCGTCCACGGCAAGATCTTCGCGAAATGCGTTCTCGAGTGACTGGCGGCGGCAATATTCTCGCGCGATGCGTCCCCGGACGCCTTGCCGTGGCAATTTTTCGCTCCATGCATCCCCGAAGGGGCCCCGGACGGGAAAAGCGCCCCTCCCTGGCAAGATTCGCGCGCCATGCATCCAAAACGAGCTGGCTTTGGCAAGATATGCGCGCCGTGTATCCGAAAAGCCCCGCAAATCGCCTTTCAGGAATACACCGCGCGAAGATCTCGCCAGGAAGGGGCCCCTTTCGCTGCACTGACCCCTCGAATCATACATGGCGCGCGAATCTTGCCATCCCGCCGACGGTGCCAAACCGCCCGAACGCCCGCAACCCCTGCGCCACGGCCCCATCGGGTCACAGCGGGCATCGGCAGCAGCATCAGCGGCGCCATCCGCGCCATCACCGTTTCGCTGGTTCGCCACGCTGCCTGCGTCTAATCGACAGGCTGCCTTCCCCGAGCGCGGTGCCTCGCTCGCACCCGTTGCAATTAAGGTTGCCGTGGCGTTCCGCCTTCCCTACTTGCGGCGTCTCACTGCGCCTGTATTTTGTGCGCTCGGCAGCCGCGATCGGCGTATAAACGCCAGGCAGAGCCCCTTCTACGCATTTATTTCGCTATGGTTGCGTAAGAATCGCCTTCCATCTGGTAAAACGCAAGCACTACCTATACAATGGGTCGGGTGTTCCAGGGGCCACGTGCCCTATAGGACTATAAATAAGGAAAAGAGGTTACGATGGCAGTTGTTGCATATTGCGTTAAGTGCAAGGAAAAGAAGGAAATGGTAGACCCTCAGGAAGGCGTCACCAAGAACGGCCGCGTTATCACCAAGGGCACCTGCCCCGATTGCGGTACCAAGATGTCTCTCATCGGTGGCGTTGCTAAGAAATAGCTTGCTGCTTCGGTTTTCATAAGCAGACACTTTGCACCTAAGCTCGCTTGGCTCATGCCGGCGGGCTTTTTGTTTGCCAGCTTGTCCTCGCTGGGGGGGGTCGGCATCGGCTGGCTATAGGACAAAAAGTGTGTCTGAATTTGGGCATCGCCGTCCTGTCTGTGTTCAGGCAAGCGGAAGCCTGGTAGCCTTCGGCGGCTAGTTTGCCTGTCACCACATTTGCGTCCAGGCTGGCGCGACATCGACGAGTTCGATGCCGTAGCCCCGGCTGTCACCCCGCTTGCACTCAGGCAGGCGTCCCGGATGCCCCGACCATGTTGCTTTTCGCCGCCGTTCTTTTTCTGCGAGCGGACCAGAAGCTGGGCGCAGCTTACTCCAGATCGGCCTTGAGTGTGCCGTTGTTAGATCTTAATAGTCGAAAATGACAAGCAAGCGAACCAGTCGGTATGCTACTGACCTGGGGAAATAGATGTAGCTCAGGTAATCTTCAACAGGAAGGTTACAAAACTTGACAATGAAGCACTTAGATTTTATTATTCCAATTGTCGAAAAGGTCCACGCAAGTGGGCCTTACTGGTATCCGTAAAAGCCCACGCGCCGCAAGGCTGTGAAGGCAGGCATCGGCAGCAGCCCATGTGCCGCAAGGCATCGAAGGCAGGACCGCAAGCCTGCGAAAGCGGGCTGCAGACGCAATGGTGGCCTCAGCAGCAGCCCCTAGGGCTGCTGCAGTAGCCACAAGCCTGCAAGGCAAAACCGGCAGCGCCGCCGCGGCGGGGTCGGGGTTGCCGCAAAAGCTGCAGCAGCGAAGGCAAGGCGAATACCTCGGCTCTAACTTAGGTAAGAACAGAATGATCGCACCGCACAACTCGGCAATAGCGGGCGGTCGCAACTGAAAGGACATAGCAAGATGGCAAAGATCATTGGCATCGACTTGGGCACCACCAATTCGGCAATGGCAGTGATGGAGGGCTCCGAGCCTGAAATTCTGGTCAACGCAGAGGGCGACCGCACTACGCCTTCCGTTGTTGGCTTCGGCAAGGACGGCGAGCGCACGGTAGGCAAGGCCGCGAAGAACAAGGCTGTAACCAATCCTGAAAATACCATCGCATCGGTAAAGCGCTTCATCGGTCGTTCTTTTGCTGAAACTGGCGAAGAGCAGAAGACCGTTGCTTACACGGTAAAGAACGGCAATGGCGGCCGTGCTGTTGTGGACATCGACGGCAAGGACTACATGCCCGAAGAGATTTCCGCAATGGTTCTGCAGAAGATCAAGTCCGACGCTGAGAAGCGTGTTGGTGAGCCCATCACTCAGGCTGTTATCACCGTTCCTGCTTACTTCAACGACGCTCAGCGTCAGGCAACCAAGGACGCAGGCAAGATCGCTGGCCTCGAGGTTATGCGTATCATCAACGAGCCTACGGCAGCAGCTCTCGCTTACGGTCTCGACAAAACCAACAAGGACGAAAAGGTTCTGGTCTTCGACCTTGGCGGCGGTACGTTCGACGTTTCCGTTCTTGAGCTGGGCGACGGCGTATTCGAGGTTTGCTCCACCGCTGGCGACAACCACCTGGGTGGCGACGACTGGGATCAGCGTGTAATCGACTGGATGGCAGACAAGTTCCAGGCCGAAAACGGTATCGATCTTCGTGCCGACAAGATGGCTCTTCAGCGTCTGAAGGAAGCAGCTGAAAAGGCAAAGATGGAGCTTTCCTCCACCACCCAGACCAACATCAACCTGCCCTTCATCTCCGCTGGTGCAGCTGGCCCGCTTCACTTGGACTACACCCTTTCCCGTGCAGAGTTCGAGCGCATCACTAAGGATCTGCTCGACCGCTGCAAGAAGCCTGTTGAGCAGGCTCTGCGCGACGCTGGCCTTTCCACGGGCGATGTTAACGAGGTAATCCTCGTTGGCGGCTCCACCCGTATGCCTGCTGTTCAGGAACTGGTGAAGAACATGACGGGCAAGCAGCCCAACATGTCGGTTAACCCCGACGAGGTTGTTGCAATGGGCGCAGCTGTTCAGGGCGGCGTTCTTGCTGGCGACGTTGAGGGCATCCTCCTTCTTGACGTTACCCCGCTTTCCCTTGGTGTTGAAACCATGGGTGGCGTAATGACCAAGATGATCGACCGCAACACCACCATTCCTACCCGCAAGACGGAAATCTACTCCACCGCAGCCGACAACCAGACTTCGGTAGAGATCCACGTTCTGCAGGGCGAGCGCCAGATGGCTCAGGACAACAAGACCTTGGGCAAGTTCCAGCTCACCGGTATCCCTGCTGCACGTCGTGGCGTTCCTCAAATCGAGGTTACCTTCGACATCGACGCAAATGGCATCGTGAACGTTTCCGCTAAGGATCTGGGTACTGGCAAGCAGCAGCAGATCACCATTTCTGGTTCTACCGCCCTTACCGACGACGAAGTTGATCGTATGGTCAAGGACGCTGAGGTTCACGCCGAGGAAGACAAAGTGCGCAAGGAAGAGGTCGAGGTTCGCAACAACTGTGACTCTCTGATCAACGCAACCGAAACCACTTTGGGCGAAGTTGGCGACAAGGTAAGCCCCGAGGTTAAGCAGCAGGCAGAAAGCGCTGTTGCTCAGGGCAAGGCTGCGCTCGAAGGCACCGACATCGAAGCGATCAAGGCTGCTATCGAGGCAATGCAGCAGGCTGGTTACAAGCTGGCTGAGGTTGTGTATGGCAACCAGGACGCAGCTCAGGCAACCGCTGGTGCAGCTGGCGCTCAGCAGCCCGCTGACGATGACACCATCGAGGCAGACTTCGAGGTTGTTGACGACGATGAGAAGAAGGACAAGTAATCATGACCGCGCCTGAAAAAGACGAGGTACGCGAGGATCAGGAAGCAGCCGAGGCCAAGCCCGAGGCTGCTGCCCCCGAAGAGGTCGAAGCGGAGACCATCGAAGATGACGTTGAGGGCGAAGAGCCTGAGGAAGATCCGGTGGAAGCAGCTAAGGCCGAGGCGGATGCCTGGAGGGATAAATACTTCAGGCTCCACGCTGAGTGGGACACCTATCGCCGCCGTATGAACGAGCAGCGCGAAGAGGAAAAGCTTCGCGCCACCGAAAAGCTGGTTGAAAGCCTGATCCCTGTGATCGATGACTTCGAACGCAGCATCGCTTATGCGGAAGGCAATGGCGAAGAGGGTCTGCTCGGCGGCATCAAAGCCGTTCACAACAAGATCGGCGAGGTGCTGAAGAAGGAAGGCGTTGAGATCATCAACCCTGAAGGCGAAGCGTTTGACGCTCTTGAGGCTCAGGCGGTAGCCACGGTTGACGATCCTTCGGTTCCCGATGAAACGGTCGCCCAGGTTTACCAGAAGGGTTACCGCATGGGTAACAAGGTTATCCGTGCTGCAATGGTAACGGTTACCGTGGGCGGTCCGAAGCGCGAGACCAAGTCAGAAGAAGACGAATAGCAAACGCAAGGGCGGGCTCGCAAGTCCGCCCTTGTTGTAAGCAGTCTGAGGGAATTGGGCAAGAATGTCCTGCCGGTCAAGGCGGGCATGCAAACGGATTTCTTTCAGGCTGATCAATAAGAAGATGAAACAGGGGTATTGAAGCAGGTTGTCGTTCCGCCACAGCGGCTGATCTTGAAAGGCTCTTGGCTTTTCGAGTGTGCCGGAGCGAATGAGTCGCTCAGCCGGAAAAGCAACCGCATCGCTATCCCGTCTAGATAGGAAAGGTGGGGCGAATGGCAACTCCCGACTACTACAAAACGCTAGGCGTTCCACGTGACGCCGATGCCGATGCCATCAAGAAGGCATTTCGCAAACTGGCCCGCAAGCACCACCCTGATGCGGGCGGCGACGAGGCGAAGTTCAAGGAAATCAACGAGGCGTACGAGGTCCTTTCCGACGAAAAGAAACGCAAGCTTTACGATCAGTATGGCACCGCCAACGAAAACCAGATCCCTTATGGCGGAGCATGGCAAGGCCAGGGCGGCAACCCCTTTGCTGGCGCGGGCTTCGGTGGAGCATCTGGTTTCGGTAGCTGGGCGGATATCCTCGAGAGCATCCGCAACGGCGAAGGCGCTTTCGGCGGGAACTGGGATTTCGGCGGAGCGGGTGGCTACGCTCAGCCTCAACCGCAGAAGGGCGCCGATAAAGAAGTGTCCATGACGGTAACCTTCGACGAAGCCTTCAACGGATGCGAAAAGCGCATCCGCATTGGGCGCTCGGGAACAGGTGAAAAGGAAACGCTCACTATAAAGATTCCCGCTGGTGCCATCGACGGTGGCCGCGTTCGCCTAAAGGGCAAAGGAGGCCAGGGAGTAAATGGCGGCCCCGCAGGTGACTTGCTGGTGAACATCAAGATTGGCGCTCATCCGCTCTATCGGCGCGATAAGGCGGACGTTTTGATGGACCTGCCGGTAACGTTTGCCGAAGCGGCCCTTGGTGCTCAAGTGGTGGTTCCCACTCCCGATGGCATGAAAGTGCGCTTGAAGGTACCTGCTGGGTGCCAAGACGGAACGGTTCTTACGGTGCGCGGTAAAGGCGCCCCCAGGTTGGGTAAGGGCTCAACAGGCAACGGCGATTTGCGCGTGGCCATCAAAATAGCGGTTCCGAAGACGTTGAACGATGAACAGAAGAAGGCCCTGGAGGCATTCCAGGAAGCTACTAAGGAAGAGGTGAGGGCATGGTAATGGAAGACAAAGACAGACCGCTGTATATGATCAGTGTTGCTGCCGAACTTGCTGGCGTTCACCCGCAAACTTTGCGCATCTATGAGCAAAAGGGTCTGGTTTCCCCTCAGCGCACACGGGGCAACACGCGTATGTACTCGCAGGCTGATATTGAGCGTCTGCAGTTGATCAATGAGCTTACCGACGAAGGTATCAACCTTGCGGGCGTTATTCGCATCCTCGACCTTAAGGGGCGTTTGGATGAGCGCGACGACGAGCTTGATGCTTTGCATCGCCGCGTACGCAAGCTTGCCGACCGTGTGCATGAGCTCGAAACCAGGGAAAGCGTCAATTCCTTGGTAACCGATACCAACGCAATCGTTTTGCGCAGGTTGATGTAAGACACCAACCATTTCTTTTACTGCAAGTAGAAGAAAGGAGACTTATATGTGGATTGAAAAATTAGCAGTGACTGCCCAAGAGGCGTTTAAATCTGCAATGGACATCGCATCTAAGCATGAAGCAGCCACCACGGAGCCGCTCCATTTGCTGGATGCCATCCTTTCTGCGGACGAGAATAACCTGAAAGCCATCATTACGCGCATCGGCGCTGATCCTGCTGTATTGAAGCAGCGTGTCGATGCGGAAGTAGAGCATCAGCCGAAGGTAAGCGGCCAAACCTTTATGGGCATGGTGGCTCCCTCAAGGGAATTCGATGCCCTGATGAACAATGCCGAGAAAATCGCTGGAAAGCTGGACGACAACTACATCACCACCGAGCATCTGCTCATTGCTCTTTCCGAGGACAAGGGGCAGGCGGGTCGCATCCTGAATGACGCCGGTGTTACACGTGAAACAGTCGAGGCGGCTTATCAGGATCTTCGCGGCGATACCCGCGTAACTGACGCGGAGTCGAAAGCCGAGTTCGAGGTGCTGGAGCAGTATGGCCAGAACCTTACCCAGCAGGCGCGCGACGGCAAGCTCGACCCAGTAATCGGTCGTTCCGAGGAGATCCGTCGTACGGTTCAGGTTCTTTCTCGTCGTACGAAGAACAACCCTGTGCTTATTGGCGAGCCCGGCGTAGGCAAGACGGCAATTGTCGAAGGTTTGGCCCAGCGAATTGTTGCGGGCGACGTTCCTTCCAGCTTGAAAGATCGCGAGCTTATTGCGCTCGATCTTCCCGCCATGCTTGCCGGCGCTAAGTATCGTGGTGAATTCGAAGACCGCTTGAAGGCTGTACTGCGCGAAGTGAAGCAGTCCGACGGGCAGATCATTCTGTTTATCGACGAGCTGCACACCATCGTAGGTGCTGGCTCCACGGGCGACAGCTCCATGGATGCGGGCAATATGCTGAAGCCCGCTTTGGCCCGTGGCGAGCTTCATGCTATCGGTGCCACCACGCTCGACGAATACCGCAAGTACATCGAAAAGGATGCTGCTCTTGAGCGTCGTTTCCAGCCGGTGCTGGTAGGCGAGCCTACGGTCGAAGACACCATCGCAATTCTGCGTGGCTTGAAGGAAAAGTACGAAATCCATCACGGCGTCCGCATCAAGGACTCCGCCTTGGTTGCCGCAGCCGAGCTTTCCAACCGCTACATCACCGATCGTTTCCTGCCCGATAAGGCAATCGATCTGATGGACGAGGCTGCAAGCCGTTTGCGTATCGAAATCGACAGCATGCCCGAAGAGGTCGATCTGGCTGAGCGCAAGCTCACTCAGATGCAGATCGAGGAGCAGGCTCTGATGAAGGAAACGGATGAGCCAAGCCGCGAGCGCTTGGAAGCTCTCCGCAAAGAGATCTCTGCCGCTCGCGAAGCGCTGGATTCGCAGAAGGCGCTTTGGAAGAACGAAAAGGACGTCATCGTCAGCGTTCAGAATCTGAAGGCTGATATTGAGGCTGCCCAGATCGAAGAAGAGCAGGCTACCCGCGAAGGCGACCTGGCCCGTGCTTCCGAGCTGCGCTATGGCACTATTCCTGCGCTGCAGCAGAAACTCACTCAGGCTGAAGAGGTTCTGGAAAATCGTCAGCAGGACGGCGCGATCCTCAAGGAAGAGGTTGGCGAAGATGAAATCGCCGAGGTTGTTTCCACCTGGACGGGCATTCCTGTTACCAAAATGATGCAGGGCGAAATGGCCAAGTTGGTTGACCTGGAAGACAAGCTTCGCGAACGTGTGGTTGGCCAGGACAAAGCTGTGGCTGCTGTGGCCGGTGCGATTCGCCGCAACCGTGCAGGTCTTTCCGACCCGAACCGTCCCATTGGCAGCTTCCTGTTCTTGGGTCCCACCGGTGTTGGTAAAACGGAATTGGCCAAGGCTCTTGCCGAATACCTGTTCGACACCGAGCGCGCTATGGTCCGTATCGACATGTCCGAGTACATGGAAAAGCACTCGGTTGCTCGTTTGGTCGGAGCGCCTCCGGGATACGTGGGCTACGACGAGGGTGGTCAGCTTACCGAGGCGGTACGCCGTAAGCCGTACAGCGTGATTTTGCTGGACGAGGTTGAAAAGGCTCATCCCGATGTGTTCAATATCCTGCTTCAGGTTTTGGACGATGGCCGACTTACCGATGGCCAGGGTCGCGTGGTGAGCTTCAAGAACGCCATTATCATCATGACGTCCAACATCGGTTCGCAGTCGATTCGCGAATTCGCTGGAGAAGAGCAGAATCAGGGTTCGGGCAATTCCATGGGCAAGGTCATGGAAGACCTCATGACTGCAGATGTTGAGGTTGCGGCAAAGCGCCTGGCTGAGTTGAACAACAAGATCAACGATGCTCTGCGCAATACCTTCCGCCCCGAGTTCCTGAACCGCATCGACGAGGTAATTACCTTCAACCCGCTTTCCATTGCCGCAATGGAGCCCATCGTTGGTTTGCAGTTGGCTGATGTTCGCGAGCGTCTTGCCGATCGTCGTATCAACCTGGTGGTTACTCCTGCCGCTATGGAGCATCTTGCGATTGACGGCTACGATCCCGTCTACGGAGCACGTCCGCTGCGTCGCTTGATTCAGCGTGAGGTAACCGACCGCGTTGCCACCGAAATCATCAACGGTACCGTCCATGATGGTGCAACGGTGACGGTTGATATCGATGACGAAGGCCAGTATTGCTCTACGGTTGAAAATCGTCACGAACTGAACGCCGGTGACGACGACATCGTTGCCCAGGCCGAGCGATTCTTGAATGGCCAAGAATAGGGCAGAGCCTAGTTGCCTCAAGGGCGCCTTCCCCTCCAGGGGGAGGCGCCCTTTCTTTTTGTCTTTGATGTAGTTGCGAGCCCGTTTACTGCCCCGCTCGTCAAGGATGAACGGCGTATGAATGCCGTTCATCATCCGCGGGCGGCGATTTTGCCCAGTTTTTCCCGTTGTGTAACAAAGAAGTAACGCTGGATTGCGACTATTCAAAAATCGTTTCCCCCTGACGTGGAAATGAGCCGCTCTGCGATGGCGTATGTTGCAGGCTTTCATTTCCCCCTTGAAGCAGCGGCTTCGTTATCTCGCGCAGATAGCGAAGCCGCCACTTCGCAAGCTGGCTGAGCCAACGGAGCACTTCCTTTCCATGTCAAACGAGCAGAAAGGAAGTAGCCATGGAAGCATTCATTGAATCTTTCTCGGCTGGCGTCGATGCCGTCGATAGCTTTGTCTGGGGCTGGGCCCTTATTTGGTTGTTGCTGGGCACCCATCTCTTCATGACCATCAGGACCGGCTTCATCCAGAGGAAGATCCCCACGGCGATTAAGCTCTCGGTTTCTAAAAACGACCCCTATGCCGAGGGCGACATCTCGCAGTTTGGCGCCCTTACCACAGCGCTTGCTGCAACTATCGGTACGGGCAACATCGTCGGTGTTGCTACGGGCCTTCTGTGCGGCGGTCCGGGTGCAATTTTTTGGATGTGGCTTACCGGTGTTTTTGGTATCGCAACCAAGTATTCCGAGACCTATATATCCATGAAATACCGCGTGAAGGACGCCAATGGCCGAATGCTCGGTGGCGCTATGTATGCGTTGGAGCGCGGTTTCAAGCACAAGGGATTGGGCAAGCTCCTCGCTGTGCTGTTTGCTCTGTTTACCGCCATCGCTTCCTTCGGCATTGGCGCTTCGGTTCAGTCGAACTCCCTGGCAGGTGCCCTTACCTCTTCAAGCTTGATTCCTGGTGCTTCCGAAATCCCCACGTGGCTTATTGGCATTGTGGTTACCGCCTTGGTTGCCATCGTTATCATCGGCGGCTTGAAGAAGGTTTCCAAGGTGTGCGAGAAGCTGGTTCCCATCATGGCTATCTTCTACGTTGCCTGCTGCCTTGTGATCATTGGCATCAACGGTGCCTATTTGTGGGACGCCATTGTAACCATCATTACCTGCGCGTTTACCGGTCAGGCTGCTTTTGGTGGTGCGGTTGGATCGGGCATCATGCTGGCGCTTCAGTACGGCTTTAAGCGAGGCCTGTTCTCCAATGAATCTGGCCTGGGTTCTGCTCCCCTGGTTGCTGCTTCTGCAATCTCCAAGAATCCCGCTCGCCAGGCGCTGGTTTCCATGTCCGGTACGTTCTGGGACACGGTGGTTATCTGCCTGATTACTGGCTTGATGCTGGTAACCTCGCTGCTTGCTAACCCCGACCTTGCTGCTATTTACAACAACACCATGCTGGCAAGCAATGATCTTTCCATCGACGCTGCTGTTGGAATCTTCTCTGGTGGCGCCGCTTTGGCGACGGCTTGCTTCGAGAGCATTCCTGTGCTGGGCCCCTTGGTACTGGTAGTTGGCCTATTGTGCTTCACCTATTCCACCATGCTCGGTTGGTCTCAGTACGGCGATCGCGCTATTACGTACCTGTTTGGCACCAAGGGCATCCGTCCTTATCAGGTGGTGTTCCTGCTCTTTGTATTCTGGGGTTGCATCGGCGGCGGCGACTTGGTGTGGAACCTCTCCGATATCTCCAACGCTCTTATGGCTGTTCCGAACTGCATAGCGGTCTTGGTTCTTTCCGGCGTGATTGCCAAGGGAGCCAAGTACTGGATCTATGAGGGTCGTTTGGAAGAGGAGGACACCACGCCAATTCCCACGGTTGGCACGGTCGATCACCCCAACGTTTAACGAAGACTCGCCCTTGTCTCAATGCTCGCTGCGGAAAAGCGGGGCATGGCAAGGAACATTGCTTTGCTGCAAGGGATGTTGCCGGGTACTGTCGGCAAGTGACGCCACCGACTCGTACCAGGCACTTGGCAGCGGCGACATTGCCGGGCGTTATCGGCAAGCGAACGTTCCCCTAACCACGGTCCCGGAATGGGAACATTCCGGGACCGCTTTCGCTAGCGGGACGATGACGCGGGGCTAGCGCGAATCGCCGATCCTCGTTGTGCCCTGTAAACATACGGCTGGAAACTCCCACAAGTGGTAGGGTGTGAAAGCATGACGCGAACGCTTTTCTTGACAAAGCGTGAGCTTGGTCTTGTGATCGCCTACTAATTAATGAAGGAGTTTCCAACGTGGAAAACTTGGGCTACTACAACGGGAAATTCGGCCCCTTGAATGAAATGAGCATCCCAATGAACGATCGTGTTCATTGGTTTGGCGATGGCGTGTACGACGCTGGTCCAGCGCGCAACTATAAGATATTTGCGATCGACGAGCATATTGATCGTTTCTTCAACAGCGCTGAGCTTCTTGAAATTGAAATGCCCTGCACCAAACAGGAATTGAAAGATCTTCTGAACAAATTGGTAAAAGAGGTAGATACGGGTAGCCAGTTCGTCTATTACCAAGTAACGCGCGGCACGGGCATCCGCGACCATGCGTTCACAGAGGGCCCCGGCAACTTGTGGGTGATGTTGAAGCCGGCCACCATCTCCGATGGCATTGAGCCTATTAAGCTGATCACTGAGCCCGATACGCGCTTCTTCCATTGCAATATCAAAACGCTCAACCTTATTCCTTCGGTTATGGCATCGGAGAAGGCCAAGCGTGCCGGCTGCCAGGAGACGGTGTTCTATCGCGAAGGTGGCCGCGTTACCGAATGTGCGCACAGCAATGTGCACATCGTCAAGGATGGCGCGCTGTATACAGCGCCGCTCGACAACCTCATTTTGCCGGGCATTGCGCGCAAGCACCTCATTCAGGCGTGTGACCGACTGGGCATTGCCGTGCATGAGGAGCCGTATTACTTGGAGGATCTGTTTGCCGCCGAAGAGGTATTGGTCACCAGCTCCAGCAATCTGTGCTTGCATGCTCACGAGATTGACGGCAAGCCCGTCGGGGGAAAGCAGCCTGAACTGATAGAGGCGCTGCGCAAGGAAGTAATTAGCGAATTCCTTAGCGCAACTGAAGCCGATTAAGCGCTATTTACTGCGTTCCGAGCTCGTTGCGAATGCGATCACGGGGCGTTCTGCATGCGTTCGCCATTGACCGCGCCTGGATGCCTTTCGTCAGGGATGTGCGTTGCCTCCCTTTCGTGGAAGCGCGATGAGCGCTAGTGTCAACGCGGTAAACCAGTATTATCCAACGTCCACAGGAGCGAAAAGTTAGCATGACTGAGTACAACGAACTCACTCCCGAATTGATCAGCCAGCTCCAGGCTATCGTCGGCGAGGAAGATTGCCACGTTGGCGAAAACATCAGCGAGGATTACTCTCACGACGAAATGCCCATCTACGGCACTAGGATGCCCGAGGCGGTTTGCTTCCCCAGCAACACCGAAGAGGTTGCTGCCATCATGAAGCTGTGCAACGAGAGCAAGATTCCCGTTACGGTTCGCGGTGCGGGCACTGGCCTGGTTGGCGGTAGCACCCCGCTGCAGGGCGGCGTCGTATTGTGCACCATGCACATGAATGAAATCCTCGAGTACGACATGAACAACCTGTTCGTCCGCGTTCAGCCCGGTGTTCGCCTGTGCGATCTGGCCGCAGACGCCCTCGAGCATGATCTTATGTATCCCCCTGATCCTGGCGAGAAAACCGGTTCTTTGGGCGGTAACGTAAGCACCAACGCTGGCGGTATGCGTGCTGTTAAGTACGGCACCACGCGCGATTACGTGCTGGCAATGACCGTGGTTCTTCCCACGGGCGAAATCATGGAAATTGGTCGCGCGGTATCCAAGACCAGCTCTGGCTACAGCCTTCTTCACCTGATGATCGGCTCTGAGGGCACGCTGGGCGTTATCACCGAACTCACCCTTAAGCTCATCCCCGTTCCGAAGGAAGACATCAGCTTCATCCTTCCCTTCGAGGATCTCGAAACCGCCATTAGCGCTGTTCCGAAGATTAAGCTTGCTGGTCTCGATCCGCAGTCCATTGAATTCATGGAGCGCGACATCGTCGACTCTTCTGCGGACTACACCGGCAATAAGATCATCCCTACTAATGTAGATGGCCATGAAGTTGGTGCGTATATCCTGGTAACCCTTGATGGCAACGACCAGGACGAAATCTTCCAGCGTGCAGAAACGCTGGCAGAAATCGGCGACGAGCTTGGCGCATTCAACACGCTTGTTCTTTCCCATCCCGACGACAAGCGTGCCGTATGGGCTGCCCGCAGCGCATTCCTTACGGTAATCGAGGCAGACACCGAACACCTCGATGAAATGGACGTGGTTGTCCCCGTAGACAAGGTTGCTGAATTCCTGGAGCACGTACATCAGATCGGAGAAAAGTACGGTGTTGGCATTCGCTCCTTCGGCCATGCTGGTGACGGCAACCTTCATATTTACGCTTCCGCAAACGGCGTAGACCAGGACGTATTCTTGGAGAAGTCCCAGAAGGTTATGAAGGAAAGCTACGAAAAGTGCACTGAGCTTAACGGTCAGGTATCCGGCGAGCATGGCATTGGTCATGCAAAGAAGGAATATCTGCATGATTCCGTAGGCGACACGGCCATTGGTCTCATGGCAGGCATCAAGCGCGTGTTCGACCCTAATTACATTCTGAACCCGGGCAAGGTTTGCAACTAAATATCAACCTATATATAGGTATCAAGGGAGTCGCAATAATGCGGCTCCCTTTCTTTATATATAGACGTTGCATGTGCGACCCGACAGGGAAGGAGAGAGACGCGTCGAGAGTTCGTCCTCAAACGGAGCCGCACACCGTCCGCGCACAATTGAGAAAAAGTAAACCCAGTAATTTGATGACCTTATGGAGACAAAAAGCAAAAGGCACCTGAAAGGGGAGCTGTTGAGTCATGGGCAAGATGTCCGAACGCCCAAAATGTGAGCAGTATCCCTGAATAGGGTAGGAATGAGGCTTGCTAGCAAAGTTATCGAATAGGGAGAATTCGAAGGCGAAGGAATATTAAGGAGAGGCTTTCGAATTCATTAAGGAAACCCAATTGCCAACAATGTGAAGAAATTGAGAACGAGCGAAACCATCTGGCCTGGGGTTATTCAAAAAAGTTGTCACTCAATCGGAAAAAGTCGGGGAAAACGCTTGCAATCCCCCCGAAGCGGGGTATTATAGCTAAGCCTTCTGACGGGGGGGCGCCCGCAAAGGGCGGCACCGAGTCGGCGAGCGGCCCGCAGAGCGGGGC
>USDX01000011.1 GCA_900553605.1 uncultured Eggerthella sp.
GGAAGGGCCGCACGCAGGCGGCATAGGACCCGTCAACGAAAATGGGGCAGATTCACAGCGCATGAAGAAGGCGGGCTCGGCGCTCTACTCGTACAGCCGCCCGATGGGCGGCGCAGGCGGGTTCGTGCGCTGTGCTCCTCAGGCGCTTCTGTGTTGAAATGCACAGCGGAAGGCATGCTGATCGCCCGGCCAAAGAAAACTGCGCGCGGCTCGTGGGCGAACTGTTCAACAACGGCGGTTCGCTTTCAGAATCAGGCGCCGATTCGCGCGGGTGCAAAGCGGTGACGGGCTCATTCTGCGCGCGCAAGCACCTATAGCTCGAAAGACGTGCGCACAGTGGTAATCGGGAGCGATGTGGCGCGTGGAGCGGAGACGCGCCCGAACTTCCAGTTCCGCAGGTGCTCGGCGCTCACCCGCGTGGACGGCATGAACGCGCTCTAGGGCGTGGTGCAGATGCAGTCTGCATCCATCTCGTGCACGGCGCTTGAGTCAATCGGCCTGCATGGGCTCAAGGCGTCCGCGCAGGCGAGCGTGACGTGCACATTGGCGCGTGCTCGAAGCTAAAGACGATACTAACGGACTCGGGCTGGTCGCAGCGAGAAACCTGGATTATTTGACGGAGGAGTGGGATGGGGAGCCCCCGCGTCTCTTGTGGGGCGTGGGGACTTGACGAGTTCGGGAATTCTTTGTCGTTAGAGGTAGCTACGGAGCCAATCGGGCATGCTGGAATCGTCGATGGACCACGAATCTTCTTCGTGTTCGCTTTCTTCCCAGTTACTTTCGTCACCATCGAAGAACTTGTGCCTGTTGCACTTGTACTTGACTACGGTGTCGCCTTCGAGACGGTACTCGTTCCAGTAGTAGTTTTGCTTTCCGTACCCGTCCCATTCTTGGGTTCTGTAGATGACCATGGTGTACCTTTCGTTTATGCGCACATGTGTGCGATGAACATGACCTGGCCGATGGCATGCAAGACGCTGACCGCTACCGCACAGGCAAGCAGCGCTACGAGCAGGCGGAGTATCCACTTCTCCTCGCGGCTGCTCTCGGCGCCGGAAAAGCCGGTGCGAGTCTTTCTCTCGATTGCTTGCGGGCTGTGCTCCATTTGTTGCTCCGTTTCTGTTGCAAATGATACTGCAAAACTGGCTACTGAGCCAAGATCTGGGCGATGCGGGCCTTCTTGGCCTCAATGCCCGCAAGCTCGTCAGGCGTGAATACGTACGGGATTACTGCCTCGTCCCACTCAATGTTCGAGAACGTGTGACCATAGCGCGTCACCTTGACCGTGTCCTTTCCGAAGAGCTTGCCGAGCTCCGTGAGCTCGTAGCCCCATGGCTCCTTGGTCATCATTCCGTTGGAGACAAGGCGCTTGTTGATCTGCTGGTTCGAGAGAAGCAGGTCGTTCCCCAGACCCGTCGCGGTCTTCTCGACTCCGGTGAGGCTGACCTTGGGCAGAGGGGCTTTCTTGACGGTCTCGACGACGGAGCCTGCGCCTTTGCCCACGCCCTTGCGCACGTCTCCGAGCCTAGGCATATGACCCGCCTTAGCTGCAATGGCGACGCCGACGATTGAACCGGCCACGACAGTTCGTCGAGATGCGGCAGGGGCACGGCGGCTCCTGGCCGTCGACGAACAACTGCATCGAGAGCGCGAACGCCCAGCTCAGGGCGATGCTGCGGGACCACAGGGGCCTGTCGACCGTGCACGAGGCGAAGGCCTGCTTCTGGTGGCTGCTGATGCACACCGAGTGCCCGCCCTCGGCTGCCGAGATATTGAGGACGATGCCGAGGGACGAGGACGTGGCAGGCCTCTTCGCCGCGGCGGCGAAGAGGAAATCCGGTGGAGACGGGGGCGATGGCTACGGCTGCGGGATCGACTGGAACGAGTTCCATATGCCCACCGAGTTCAGGCGGTAGCGGAAAGACCCCTTACACACTTTTTGAGCCATAACCCAGAAAAACAAAAACAGGCCAGAGGAATTAACCTCTGGCCTGCAAAGATTCTTGGTCGCGGGGGCTGGATTTGAACCAACGACCTCCGGGTTATGAGCCCGGCGAGCTACCAGACTGCTCCACCCCGCACGATCAATCGCTCTGTGCGACTTGATTTATTATAGAGAGGCTCCTTACTTAACGCAATTGAAATGTTCTGCCTTCAAATTTTCGTCACATTTTACGTTTCGGTAGGTCGACAGCCCTCTCCAGGCGAATGGCACAGCGCGGTTTTCACACATGCGCCAACAGCGCAAAACAGGCCGCCGGATTACTCCAGCGGCCCGCTGCTTGCAGCTTCATTTGCCTGCATTGTTCCTTTTGCGCGTGCTACTTCTTATGGTTGCGTCCCCTCCCGCAAGCAAGCCCCGCAATGGCCATTGCCAAGCCGGCAACCGCAGCAAGCACCACCGCCAACGTCAACGTCAACGTAGCATCGCCCGTCTTCGCTATTGTGGAAACCGATACACCACCCGAAGTACCACTTGGAGCATTCCCCGCACTCGGCGAAACAGCGTCCCCGGCATTAGGATCGGCATCGCCGTTAGAGCCCAACGGCTTATCGCCCGCATCCGGACCTATCTCATCGTTAGCTGAATTATCAGGCGCAACTACGCACCTATTGGTGAACGTGAAGGCGGTGGATGCGGTGAAGGGGGATTCCAAGCACACAACGGTGAGCTTCCCTTTCCCATCATCGGTGACCTTGAACCTCACTGTTTTCGTTTCGGGATCATTCACCACACCCGGCACCGATCCTCTTTCGGTAACTTTGTATTTGAACACATGGGAGCGAGACCATCCTGCTTTTTCCGCGGAATCAGAATCAACATCCAGGGCTTTATTCAGATCTTGGAGGGAAAACGTTATGAACCCAAACTCGATTCGCCCCCATTGCCCGTTTCCGGCATCCGTCGATTCGGGCATAGGTGCTGCTATATCCTTTGTCGATATAGCGAATCGAAACTTTCCCTCGATATCAACAAGAGAGGCTCCTTCTTCCACCTGCAAATCCTTCGTTCCCGCCAAAAACACAGTGACGGGCTCTCCTGTGGAATACGTATTATCGAAGCGTAGTTCGTTCACCGTCTGAAAGCTTGCCGAAAGCGCCCCGTTCCCCTCATCTTTAACGGTAACAACCAAAGAAACAGGGGCGGTATGCGGCGTTACGCCCACATCGCTCAATCCGCTTGTCTTCTCATGCACCAGGTAGTACACAATCCAGGCTGGAACGCCATCTATCGTTGTTTTCTCGGCAATACCGTTTTGGGCCAATTCATCGAGAGAAGTAACAGTAAAACTCAACTTGCCGAAATCAATTGTTCCATCGGCTTCATTTTTCGCCGAAAGCAAATCATCGCTGCCATTCGCATACTTCACGCCAAAGTCGAACTCGCCAGCATGGAGTGGACGCCCATCGATTTTCACGGTACCCACAATTGCATCGGTTTCGCACGATGCTTCGTTCGCATTGGCAGCAGAAGCATTTTCGCTATCCGCAAATGCGAAGCTTCCGCTAAAGCACACGCACAAAAGAGCAAAAACCATTGCCAGTATCAACTGCATCCGCTTCATTTTGCGCATTCCAATCTTTCGTACGGCCTAGCAGACAAGGCTCTAGTGCGATGGTCTAGCCTGATAGGCGAAACAATGCTTTATTCATTATCCCATGAAATGGCATAAGTGCCAAAGTATTGGGTTAAAACCCGTTGTTTTTGGATTAAAGACCAATTTCGAGCTGCAAACAGAAGAAGCGCGGGAGGGAGTGGCGTCAGCGCACACCGCAAAAAAAAGAAATCCCCTGGACCATAAGGAACCAAGGGATTTCTAGGTATCCAAAGGGGCGTCCACTTTGGACGGAGAATCTTATTCGTGGATATTTGACCCAAACAAATAACTTCCGGGTTATGACCCCGGCACCTTTTCCCGCCCAACAAAAAGCCTCGCTTGCGTGATTGATCGCAAGCGAGGCTCTATCATTGTGCGCCATGGCTAAGCGGGGAAGCAGGACCTGTCCCTATATCCCCACTACCTCTTAGCGTGCTTGCCCTTCTTGCGACGGGAAACCACGGCCACAGCAGCAGCCGCAGCAGCCACTGCAGCGGCCACGCCAGCAATTACCAGCAAGTAATCGCCGGTCTTAGCAGAACCGGAAACCAGCGCCTCAACAACGGAGGCAGGGCCATCGCCAGGAGATGCCGGGGCTTCAGGTGCGTTGTACGTATTGGTGAACACGGGGGCATTTCCACCCTCGTAAGCTACCGTGGCAACCAGGCTGCCTTCGCCGTTATCTTCAACGGTAACGGTAACCGCGTACTCCGATTCGTCGTACGTCACATCAGATTCGTCGCCCTTCACTTCCGCAATGGTGTACTGGTACGTACCCGCCTCGCCATACTGGATGGCCGGGAACACTACCATACCGTTCGCATCATTGGTTGCGGTAACCTGCTTGCCGCCTTCGTCCGTAAGAACGAAGGTGAACTCTTCGGCATCAAGGCTCTTGCCGTTGAGCACCTTCGAGGCGCCCAGCGTCACCGAGGTAGCTGCCGGCGTGTACGAATTGGTGAACCCAACCGTATTCGCATCGCTGTCCACCTTGTGAGCCACCGACAGCGTGCCGTCCCCATTGTCGGTTACAGTCGTGGTAACGGCGAATGTGCTGCCGTCATACTGAACGCCCGCCTTCTGGCTGCCGCCACCTACTTCGCACAACGTGTAGTTATAGGTACCCGGCTTGGTGTACGTAATCGGGCTCAGCGCCACCTTGCCCGAAGCGTCATTAGTGCCCGTTGCCACCACGTTGCCGCCCTCGAGCAGCTGGAACTCAAATTCACCTGCTGTCATATCGCGACCCGTAAGGTTCTTCGTTACCGTAACCTGATCGGTCACGCTGGAGTTAACCGGCTGTACCGAATACGTATTGGTGAACGTAAACGCCGGGTCGGAAGCAGCACCCAGGCGCTCCACCGTCAGTTTTCCGTTGCCGTCGTCGGTCACCTTGAAGCTCACGGTCTTCGTCTCGGTGTCGTTGGTTACGCCATCGGCAGAGCCGCTTTCCGTCACCTTGTAGGTGAAGGTATGCGAACGGACAACGCCAGCCCTGGTGGCAGGCTCATCGCTTTGAGCAGTTGCCTGATCGGCATCTTCGGCGCCAGCAACCTTATTTGCAGCCGTCGAAACGGAAGCTGCGCCCGTGCCTTCGCCCGTCACTACTGCAGCATTTTCCTGATCGGACACACTCTGACCAGCAGCGTCGGTGGCAGCCTCCTCGTCGGAAGCCCCCTTCGTTTCATTGTCGGCATCGGCTGCGCGCGTGCCATTCGTGCCCAGCGCCTTGTTCAGGTCGTCGAGCGTAAATTTGATATTCCCGAAATCAACGTTACCGTTTGCGTCGTTGGTCACCGAGGTGCGCTCGGGCATAGGGGCCGCAGCGTCGCCGGAAGAAACCGTGAAGGTGAACTTGCCTTCAATGCTTGCAGGGGTCAGACCCGGGTCAGCCTTCAGAACCTTCAGGCCGGAAAGCCCCATAGCTACCGGATCGCCCGTAGAGTAAACGTTCTTGAACTTCAGCCCGTTACCGGTATCCGCCGTAGCGGCAAGCGTACCGTCACCGTTGTCAACAACCGTTACCTTGAAGGCAATTGACTGGGTTTGGGCGGAGACGCCTATGTTGGCCAAACCATCGGTCTTTTCGCATGCCACATAGGAAATGGTCCATACCGGCTTGTTGTCCTTCGTCCCCTTCACCGCATAGCCGTCCGTCGCCATTTGAGCAAGGGTTTCAGTGGTGTAGTTGAGCTTACCGAAGTCAACAGTGCCATCGGCAGCGTTGCTTGCCGTAAGCAGGTCCTTATTGCCCGTAGCGTACTTGATGGCAAAGTCGAACTCGCCCTCGGTAAGGTCACGGCCAGTCAGGCTCTTGGTGGCAGTAATGCCCACTTCACCCGCTGCTTTATAGCTGTTGTTAAACGGCACAACTGCCGCTTCCTGCGAACCAGTAGCATTGCTGCTGTACACATAGGTCTTGCTGCCCTCAGGGCCACCAGACACAACCGTGGTCGCCGTCAGCGTGCCCTTCGTAGGATCACCCGCAACGGTAATGGACACCGTGCGTTCTGTCGTGTCGTAGGTGTAGCCACCGGGTGCCGTGCCTTGCTCAGCAACCTTGTAGGTGTAGGCCTCCTGGCGCGCGTCTCCCTGCGTTATCACGGCATCGCCAGTCAACGCAGACACCGCAACCTGCACTCCATCGCTAGCAGCTGGCATCGAAACCACGCGGCCTTCGGTTGGCAAGTCGAGCAGGTTTGCTGCCGCCTCATCATTGGGTTTGATCTTAATGGTGAATTGTCCATCGGTCATATCGCGACCAGTCAGCGTCTTGGCAAGGTTCAAGCCACCCGCTGCCGTATAGTTCAACTCAGCGGAATAGCGGTTCACAAACGTGCCATTCTGCGTGGTGGCAGACGCAACCAGCTTGCCCTGGCCATTGTCGCTTACCGTTACCTTAATAACAGCTTTATTGTCGCTGTACTGAATGCCAGGCAGATTACCGGCGTTTTCAGTTACCTCGTAGGTAAAGGTGCGCTTATGACCAGGAGCATCCTTCACCATATCGGACGTAAACTCAATCTGGCCAAAGTCGAACGATACCGAATCGCCATCCTTCGAATTGGGCGACTTCACCGTTGCGGAAGACACTTCGTTACCATCACGCTTAGGCATCGGCGCGCCGTCAAGCGCGGTGATGGTGAAGTCAAAGGAATCGCTGTCAAGCCAGTCGCGACCCTGCAGGATCTTGTTCAGCTGAGCATTTGCCGTATCGAACGAAACATTCTGAGCGCGGTACTTGTTCTCGAAGGAAACCACGTTACCAGGCTGGCCATCGACCTCGGTTGCTACCGTCAGCTGACCTGCGCCATCGTCGGAAACAGTAACAACAACCGTGTGAGTTTTGCCGTCATAATACAAGCCGCTTTCCTCATCGTACCAAATCCCTGTTACCTGGTCCTGAACTGCTCCCTTGGGGATTGCAACTTCCTTAACCGTGAACTCGAAGCGCTTGCCGGTATCGGCCTGGGTAAAGGTGTGTCCCTCGATCTTCGTCATCACATCGGCAATGCCTTCGGCACGATTATTCGGGTTGGTGAACTCCTTGTCGCTGTCAGTGTCAGCAAGAAGTTCCTTAGAGGCATCGCCTTTGCCTTCAATAACGAAGTGGAAATCTCCAGCCTTCATGCCGCGGCCGGTCAAAGTCTTTTCAACCTGAATACCGTTATACGTGCTGCTCGTTGCGTACTTGTTGGTGAACGCTACCTCATCTTGCGGATTAACAACCTCGGCCTTAAGCGAACCGGTATGGTCGTCGGTCACCTTCACCTTCACCGTCTTGGTGCTGCGATCGAACTGCATGCCCTTTTCGTCGGTAGCAGGAACAGCCTCACCCTTCCACGTGGTCTCATTCACGTTGAAGGTGTATTCGCCCGGCTTAGTAAAGCTCATCCCATCGAAGGCAAAGCCGGTCGCAACGCCGTCTTTCGCACCCGATACGGTTGCCGCACCGGGCAGCGTCACAGCGCCCGACGCCACCGCACTCTGCGTAGCATCGTCTGCAGCAGAAAGCTCGAATCCGAAGGTTTCGCCGTCCGCCATGTCGCGACCTGTCAAAGTCTTGGAGCCTTTAATAACAGCCGTCGCAGCGGCGGGCGCATAGCTGTTGCTGAAGCGGAACATGGGCGTATTGCCTTCGCCCGGGGCAGCGGCGAGGAGATTGTTGCTGTACTTGGTGTCCAGCACAAGCGTACCGTTGTCGTTCTTAAGAGTTACCTCGACGGTCCAAATTGTCGGGTCGTATGTTACGCCTGCTGAGTCAAAGTTCAGGTCAGCGAGGGCATCCTCCACGGAGCGCCACTTATCGCCAACCTTTACTACTTCTATGATCTTGTAGGTGAACGTCTTTTCGCTCTGACCTGTGCCCAAGTTGTCGAAAGTGAACGTTGCCTGCGGGAACAGAATGATGCCGTCCGCTTCCACGGAGGTTACTGCGCCGTGCCATTTCACGCCATTGCGTTCGTCCTCAATCTTCTGTTCGCCTTGGAGCTGGGGCAAGGGAGCATTGGGGTCGTTCGTGCAGGCAATTACATGGAACATGCCCGCTTCAAGCGGACGGGAACCAGTAGCGTCCGTGTACAGCTTTCCACCGCTTGGGCTCCACTTCACCACCTGGGTGTCGTATTTGTTTACGAACTTCGCAACAGTAGCATCTTCGGGGTTGTCCAGCTTTACACCATCGTCGTCATATTTCTTGGTCAGCTTGGGAGTAACCGTCAGCGTGCCGTTGTGGCCTTCATCTGTAACGGTCACAACAACCTCATACAGCGCTTTCGATGCACTCACGCCAGGATTAAATACGCTGAGTTCTTTCGATTCACGAATCTCGTAGGTGTATACACCAGGCTTGGTGTACGTAATGTCGCCAAAGTTAAACGAAACCGGAGTATCAGCCGGAGCTCCATCGGGCTGGGTTACCTCAACGGTTGCTCTACCGGCCCCACCAGGCATAGGAACACCGACCGAGCCTTCGGGTGCTTCCAGAAGGAACGTGAATTTATCGGTGTTCTTCCAGCTTCGGCCCGTAAGCACCTTTTCGCCCTTAAGGGAATCCTTGCCCGAAAGCGTGCCCGATGCCTTATACGTATTCACAACCTTTGCCTGCGCGGTTTCTCCTGCCGCGATTGCACCTTCAAGGTTCGTTCCGCTCTGGTCGAATCCGGAACGCTCGGTTTCGCCGACCGTGTAGTTCCAGCCAGCGGTAAGGCCGTAGATGTACAGCGTCTCGTCGGCCTTCAAGCTATGCTGTGCCTTGCCATCGCCATCGAATGTCAGGGTGAACGCATCGCCCTGCTGCTCTCCGTTGGCGTTCTTCACAACGGCGTTGAATGCCTTGTTCGCAGCCTCTGGCACAGCTACGGTAAACTCGAACGATTCGCTTGCAAATTCATCTGCGCTGTATCCATCGGGAACCTGGAGCTGCTTCGTTACCGCAAGCGCGCCAGGAAGGTCGACGGAAAGCTTGCCATTGTTGCCAAGATAGGAAGCGATCTGGCCCACGGAAGCCCATTTCGGATTCAGTACGTCTTCCGCCGTTTCTGTAACGTTTTTGTCTTTCGCCTTATAAAGGCTATTGATGAAGGTCGCCTCGCACGAGCCCGCCTTGAAGTACGCACCGCTGTCATCGGAGCCAATGGAGTCTTCAACGGATTCAGCATCGCCGCCCTTGAAGCTGATGGGCTGAGTTGCTTCCTCAACCGCGCCGGAAAGGGAGCTTGTATCCTTCATCTTGTAATACGTGTGCTGATACCAATAGGTGGTTCCCTTATCTATTTTCTTAGCGCGCTGAGTGCAGGCCTCATCGGTATAGATCGGCGTGTCTTTCGTGAAGTAGTAGAAGCTGTTGTTGCTTGAAGGTTCGAATCCTGCCGTGGTGTTGCCAAAATAACCCGGGTTCCAGTCGTTGTTGTAGAATGCGACCTTTCCGTCTGCGGAATTAGCCTGCAGATACGCTGCCATGGTTTCATCAGGATTTGCTAGCAGGTCTTTAACCCCAGGCTTGAGGCTCGAAGTGTAAACAATGTTGATAGGCTTCTGCTCGGAAACGGTCATGGTCATATCGTCGCGATTGACGTTGAAGTTCCACAACGGGATAAGCGCTGCAGGGATCTTCGCCTGGATGGTGTCCCCTTCAGCGACGTTTGTGGACCTCGTCACCTTGATCACAAGGTTGCTCAGGTCAACGCTCTTGCCGTTCAGCTCAACCGTGCCATTGAAGGTATAGGTGTCCACGTTGCCTTCGGTTGTTTTCTGGGGTTTGGTAAACGTTTTTCCACTGAAGGTAACGGCGCTGAAATTGTCCACCTGCATATAGGAGCCCAACTTGTCATCGAATGTGATATAGCCGCTCTGATGCTCAGCACCTTCGGTGGTCTGAGTCGGATAGCCCGATCCCTTGTTGATCTCAGAAAAAATGCCTTCAAATACCCGCTTCAGCTCTTCGACGTTGGAGGCCGACTTGTAGTAGTCAGAACCCTCGGCGCGCTCACCGAAGTCCCAGCTCCAACCATTGTAGGTAGCGTTGGGGTAGTTGCTGGAAACAGCGTGCATGAACTTGTTTTCTTTAGCTGTCTTCCAGGCGGCCGGATCGGCGGAGGGGTTCACGCCATCGAAGATGCCAACGGTATAAACCGTCCCACCTTTAACCTTCATATCCTTTGCCGCAGACACCGCGTCACTGGCAACAGAATCGTCAAAACCGTTGCTGTGGTTTGGCGAACCGTCGGTGAAGAAGATGACGATCTTCTTGGCTTCCTCGCGGTTCGAGGTCTGACCCTGGGCAAGCTGCATGCCGTATTCGGCGGCCGTGGCGCCTGCCGGGTTGATGGCGTTGATCGTGTCCGTAAAGGCAGATTTGGTCGTATTGTTGCAGGGAGACATGGTCTTCATAACCTGGCTGTAGTTGTAGGTGTACCCGCCACTGCGATACGTGTCGTTGCCCACTGCGGCTGTCATATTGCCCGCGAATTTCACGATGGAGACCTGATGCTGCTTCGATTCGTCAGATATTTTGTTGTTCTGATCGGCAATCTCGTCAATAAAATCGTTTGCGGCATCTTGCAACGCATCGATGCGCTTCGTGCCGTCGCTCATGGAGTCGTCCATCGAACCCGAGGCATCGAGCACTAACACGATGTCGAGCGGGGTGGTCGACGTAGATGCCACGTTCGAAGTACCAGAAAGGGCAGAAAGCACCGTTACGAATGCGGAGTTATCGCATTTGACAACGTCCCCGTCGCTTGTGGTTACAGAATCTGCCGACACGGTTTTATCCGTCCATATTCGGCCGATACTCGAGGTGTTGGCTCCGAGGCCGCTTGATCCGTCGACTCCAACAAGAGTTGCCCAATCGTTCATGGTAGAAGGATCAACCGACGCAGTTCCGTTTCGCTCTTGACCCCCCCCATTTTCATCATTTGCAAAAGCGAAGCTGCTGCCCAAACATACAAGGGCTAGCGCCAAGGCCATTGCCAGCAACGGTCGTATTCGCTTCATCGTTGGACCCCTCTCTCAAATCGGTAAACGAACCTCTGCATGGCATGCAACCCTTCGCACCGTCAATCCCCATCGGTCAAACCGCTCGTGCACCGACGAAAAGCCAACCAGGCAAGGTGCTCAGTTACATACACACTTAGTTGTCGCAGACTTACAACACGTTTGGTGCGCTCGTAAATACGTAGCCAATGTAGTTATAGTACAAAAACTCCAGAACACGAGCATGTTCTGTTTTGCGTGCCATTCTTTTAGGATCAGCGTCCATTTATTTCAGAAAGAGGATAAAGAAAGGGAAGAAACGGACTCTCCCGAACCCTAATTCGAGCCAGAGCGCGGCTTCGCCGCTCGATCGGTGCAACCCTACAGCTCCGAGGCGGAAGCGGCTTCCTGCGCCGCACGCAAAGCGCGCTTGTCCAAGAAACTTTGCGTAAGGTAGCCCGCAATGAAAACGGAGCATACGGTTGGCACCACGAAGAAAAGATACGGGATATAGCAAATAGCGGTAAGAACGAGCGTTCCTATCACGCCCGCGCCCAAAGGCGCCATGCCCCCGAACAGGCGGCGCCCCAACACGTAGCCGGCAAACGGGATGGAAAACATCCACAACACCGCAATGAAAATGAATATCAGCGCAGAAATGGGGGCCGTAACAAGCGGGAACAGCAGGAAGAATCCCAACAGGGGCAGCACGAAAAACGCTACAAAGCCCAACATGAACATGCGCGAAAGCTTCGTTTCCGTAAGCTTGACGGCACCCTCCATCGCACCCTTGATCAGGAAGAAGAACAACAACACCAGCAAGGCGTGGGCCATGCACGAAAACAGCAACGGCCCAATCACCGAAAACGAGTTCTGCTCCGATCCTTCAGAAACAGTAGAAACCAGGACATCGTCGACATAGCTAACGTTGGGGACGTTGGCGCCCTCCTCGATGGTGACCTGCGCGTTATTCGGCACCCGCAGCGTGCCGCCCACCGTAGTGCCTCGCGAAACGTTAACCTTGCTTGCGGAAATGTTCACGTCACCTGCATAGGAGCCAGCCAAGCTCACCGTGCCCGCAGCAAAAGCCGCGCCCTGATAGGTTCCCGATACACTCACGTTCGAACCAGCAGCATACACGCCACCTGCGGAAACATCGGATGCGATAGAGACATTCTGCCCAGCAACGGTGATGTTGTTCCCGACTGTCGTCGAAGAAACGTTGACGGTCTGGCCTGCCGCACGCAAGCTACCGTGAATAGCAGAAGAAGCCACGTTCAACGTGCTGCCGGCCAGCAAAGCGCTGCCGCCGGTTCCGCTACCTACCTCAAGGCCCCGGGCGTTCAGCGTGTCTCCCGCCCAGTACAGGTCGCACCCAACGGTCAGGTTCAGCGCATCGCGTTCCGTAAGGAAAGCATTGCCCGTATAGGTGTCGACGTAACTCGTGCTTTCCGCTGTTCCCTTGTCGAACGCCGAATTGGCCGCAAATGCCATGGCGGGCATGCAGAGCACTAAGGCAAGCGCGGCAATAACAACCAGCAGCTTTTTTCGCATGGCAAAAAACACTACCCTTCGGTGGTAACCGTTACTTCGTCGATTGCGATGGACTTCAGGTACTCCTTGTCCAGAATGCAGCCGAGACCGACGGGGTTCTTAGGCGCGTTCAGCACCAATTCGCCGTGCTCAAGCTCCAGCGGAGGAAGAGCAGTATCGTGAGCGAAATACGCCGAATAATCCGAAACATCGGGCGGCAAATCCATGCCCGGCAAGGTCGCGAACGCCGCATGCATGCGCTTCGAAACGCCCGTATCGAACATGCCGCCCATCCAAACCGTTTTGCCAAGGCTGCGCATCCAGTGATAGAAGTCGAGCGTGGGCTGAATGCCGCCGAACTTCGCAATCTTCAAGGCGTAGCAGCGAAGGTTGTCCAACCCCATGGCTGCTTCCATGTCGCTTGCGGTTACGACCGACTCATCCAGGCACACCATGGTTTTCAGTTCGTCCTGCAGCAGCGAAAGGCGCACGAATAGGTTGCGCTCGCCGCTGTTGGGAACGTAGTTCGGGTTGTAAGGTTCCTCGATGCATGCAGGATTCAACGCGTCGAGCTTGTACAGCACGTTCAGATACGATTCGTCGAACGACTGGTTGGCGTCGAGCATCAGCGTCAAGTCGGGATGGTCGGCGCGTACCGCAGCAACGCATTCGAGCGCGGTTTCCGGCTCGATCTTCATCTTTACGCGGGTGTACCCCCGAGCCACCAGGCTGTCTACCGCCGCGCGTACTTCTTCAACGGGAGCGATACCCACCACGGCACCGCCCAGAATCTTCTCGGCGTTCGAGCCGCCGATCATCTTCGAAAGCGGCTGACCGATGATCTTGCCGTACAGGTCCCAGATGGCAGGCTCCACCGCGGCTTTCGCCATGGGATATTTCGCCAAACCGGGGAACGTGGCAAGCGAAGCGGAAACCTCGCTGGGATGCAGGTAGCGCTCACCCAGCACCACAGGGGCAATGGAGTCGCGCACCACGGCGTAATCTTCCCCGATGGTTTCGGGCAAATACCAATTGGTAGCAAACGAAACGCACTCGGAAATACCCGTGCGCCCAGCCCAGTCTTCCACTTCCACGAAGAACGATTCGCGGAAATCGACGTTGCCCTTGGCCGTCTTCACGGGATGGGAGAAGGGCTGTTTCACGCGATACAGGGTAAGCGACTTGATGTCGATGCGCTTGTCATAGCGCTGCTTCAGCGCACGTCGATCTACCTTACCAGCAATGGTGCGCGGGAATTCGTCCATCACCAAAATATGCTTGGGGTGATGAAGCTTCGACATACAGCCATTCAGGTAATCGTGCACCATATGGGCGTATTCCTGCGGGCACGTTGCCGGACGAATGCAGCTCTGAGCAGGGTCGATGCCGAACTCTTCTTGATCGCGGGCAATAGCTTCGGCGGAATAGTCGGCCTCAATGAACGCCACGGGGCGATATCCCCAGGTTTCGTCGGCGGTGCCGAACACGTAGGCGTCCTTCACACCGGGAATGCCCAGCAGAACATCTTGAACTTCAGCCGGGTAGATGTTTTCGCCGCCCGAAATAATGAGGTCTTCGGTGCGCGCGTACACACGCAAAAGACCGTTACGGTCGATAGAGGCCCTGTCGCCGGTAACGAAATAGCCATCGGCGCTCATGGCCTTGCGGGCATTCAGGTAGCCCTCGAAGATGCCGGGGCCCGCAACGTGCAGCTGGCCAATGCCGTCAGCATCGGGGCTTACGACGCGAGCATCATAGCCAGGCAGAAGCTCCAGCCCGCCGTCGAAACCGCGGGTTACTGGAGCCGTGGCAATGAAGCTGGAAGTTTCCGTCATGCCGTAGCTGGAGTACAAGTTTGCCTTTGCGCGCAAAGCCATGCGCAGCGTCTTTTCATTCAGCGCCGCGCCGCCCAAAAGAATGCATGCGTACTGTCCGATAACCCTGTCGCGATCGTTTTCCAGCAAATCGGCCAGGATTTTATCCACTACAGAAATATGCGTAACGCGGAAGCTCAGCACATCATTCAGCACGCGTATGGGGTTGTAGCGCTCGTACACGATGAACGAGCCACCGCTCAGAAGCGAACGCACCATGATCTGGAAGCCGCCAATGTGGCACATGGGCAGTACCATCTGCCACACACCACGGCTTTCCAACGCCAAAACGCGATTTGCCGCGGTGGCGGCACCGGTGATGCAATCCCACGGCAAAAGCGTGGCCTTCGGGGTTCCCGAAGAACCCGATGTGAACATGACAATGCCCGCCTCTTGGCCATCCCATGCCTGCTCGCATTCGCGAGCGAACGCCTCGAACTGCGTGGCATGCGGTACAGAGCCTTCCGGCAAAGCAGCGAAATCGGCAAGACCGTAGCCCGTCGCGTCGATCATCAGGCGCTCAACCGCAGACTGCTCCAATACGTCGATGCCGGCTTCACCCGTGGCGTTTTCCAACTCCACGATGCGCAGCTTGCGCTCTTCATAGGAAAGACGCGGATTCAGCAGCGCCAACGTGAAGCCGCCGTACGCCGCCGCCAAGGAAAGAATCACGATCTCGGCGCCGTTGTACAGATTGCACGCAAGCGTGGTGCCACGACCGTAGCCGTGCTTGGCAAGCTGCTGAGCCAGAGCCGCCGCAGCAAAGCGGGCGCGGCGATAGCTAAACGTTACCGAGCGCGCATCCTTCTGCACGCAGAAAAACATCTGACCGGCCTTGCGGTAGGCCATTTCCGCCAATTGGGCAATCATTGCCGTCACATCCTTTATCAGGGAATTTCAGATCAGGGGAATTTCGGGAACTTGTCGAAGTCGGGCTTGCGCTTTTCCTTGAAGGCGTCGCGGCCTTCCTTCGCTTCGTCAGACGTGTAGTACAGAAGCGTGGCGTCGCCTGCAAGCTGCTGCAAGCCGGCATAGCCGTCGGTGGCAGCGTTGAACGATGCCTTCAGGAAACGCAGGGCCGTAGGCGAAAGCTGGAGCATTTCCTTAGCCCAGGAAACGCACTCGGCTTCCAGCTCGTCGAAAGGAACAACCTTGTTTACCAGGCCCATATCCAGAGCCTCTGCTGCCGTGTACAGACGGCAAAGGTACCAAATCTCGCGAGCCTTCTTCTGGCCGACGATAGCTGCCAAATACGATGCACCGTAACCACCGTCGAAGCTGCCAACGCGTGGGCCGGTCTGACCGAACTTAGCGGTTTCCGCCGCAATGGAAAGGTCGCACAGGATATGAAGAACATGGCCGCCGCCAACTGCGTAGCCGTTCACCATAGCAATAACGGGCTTAGGCACTACGCGGATAAGACGCTGCAGATCAAGCACGTTCAGGCGCGGAATGTTGTCCTCGCCCACATAGCCGCCGTTGCCGCGCACCTTCTGGTCGCCGCCGGAGCAGAATGCCTGATCTTCGTCCTTGCCGTCGTGGTTGGCGCCGGTAAGGATGATAACGCCCACTTCCTGGTCGTCGCGCGCAAGGGAAAACGCATCGAACAACTCGACGTTCGTCTTCGGCGTGAAAGCGTTGCGGCGCTCGGGGCGATTGATGGTGATCTTGGCGATGCCATCGTACTTTTCGTAGATGATCTCGTCGTAATCTTTAACTTTTTCCCAAGGGAAATCGCTCATGGATATCCTTCCTATTGTTGATGCCCGGAACCTTCTGGAGCTGTACCCCTGGGTTCTATGCCGGACAAGAATTCCTGCACTACTGTACCGTAAAGAACGGGCGCCTCTAAGTGTACGTTGTGCCCCGTTCCAAACGAGGTCACGTCGATGCCGTCGTGTTCCAGCTGGTGCGCTACTGCCTCGCTGCCGCAGTCGTCGTAACCCCACAAGTATTTGACGGGCACCCAGGTGCTTGCCGTCACAGCGAACGCCTGAGAAGCGTCGGGCATTGCGTGCTTTCCTGCGCCTTCCAGGCACAGCGCCATCGATTCGGCATCGTTGGCCAAACGCTCGGGACGAAGCTCTTCATCGAGCCCCATTTCACGCTGCGATTCGAAGAGCGGCAGCGCCTCCCAGTACCCAACGAATTCCTCGATGCCGTTGCTGCGTAAGCGTTGAGCCCAACCGACGTTGCGCTCTTCTGCGGCGGCGCGCTGCTCGTTGCCCTCGGGCCCAAAATTGCAGCTTTCCAGAATCAGCGAATACAACAGGTCTTTTTCAGAGGATGCCAACCCCAGGGCTATGCGCCCGCCCATGGAATAGCCGACAACGTGAGCGCGACGCTTGGCGCCTTCAGGACCTGCGCACGCAACCTGTTCCAAAAAAGACTCCACCATAGCCACCATGGCGTCGTAGCGGTAAAGCTCGATATTGTTCGGCTTGCTGCTTCTGCCATGCCCCAGGAAATCAAGCGCGTATGCGCAATGATTACCTGAAAGGGCAGCGGCAATGATGCTCCAGCTTAAGCCCGTCTGCATAAAGCCATGAAGCAAAACAACGGGGATGTTTTCGGCCTTGCCCCACTGATAAACGTGGATCTTCTGGCCTTCCCAGTCGAAGTCGAATTCGCGCGTAGGCGGCACCGTTTGTTCCTGAGCAGTTTTACCGAGCATGCTCCATGCCGACGCCAAGGGCTCAACTTCAGGTGCATCGTGATGATTACCGCACGCGCAGGCTTCGCCGTGATGATGTTCGTGAGAGCCGCAGCCGGCATCCCCCTCATGATGACCGCAGCCACAAGTGTGATTGTGCATCGGTTGCTCCCCTCAAGCACGTGCGCACATGCGCATTACCAATACTGATCGTAGCGTTCCCGTACTCCCACCAAGGGCAAAGGAACCTCTATTAAGGATATACCCTGTTCACCTAGGAATCCGCTAAATGCCTGTTTGAATTCTGCCACCGTATGCACCGTGGCCGTGGGTACCCCAAAGGCACCGGCCGCAGCGGCAAAATCAACCTTCTGAGGTGTTAGGAACAGCCTCTCGAAGTACGATTCGTCGGATTTTTGCGGCAGCATATCGAAGATGGCACCGCCGTTGTTGTTCAGGAGCACGATAACGATGCTGGGCCTTGGCGATCCTTGGCGTTCACGCAGAAGCATTTCCCCCTGCAGCGCCAGTGAATTCAGGTCGTGCAGCAGGGTTAAATCGCCCGTAACCATAACGGTTTGCTTGAAGCTTTGCGCTGCGCCCAATGCCGTGGAAACGGTTCCGTCGATGCCGTTAAGGCCGCGGTTTGCCAACACAGTAAGGTGCTTCGCCTGACTTACGTAGAAGGCATCGAGCGCACGGACCGACATGCTATTTGCCGTGAACAGCAAGCTTTCTGCGGGAATTTCCTCCAGCACCGCACGCAAGTAGGAACCTTCGAACTGGCTATCGACAGCGAAATCGGTTGCCAAAATGCGCTCGGTTCGGGCGCGGTCGATAAGCCCCCACTCGTGAACATTCTGCGGCAGGGGTGCATACGCCATAGATTCTTCTGGGTTGGGAACAGTCCCCGCTTCAAGCAAAGCCACCACGAAATCGAGCGGGTTTGCCGCCACGAACGTGGTGGTCTGCGAATTGAAGTCGCGCGTGGCCAGTGGATCCACCACGATCTGTGCAGCCTGGCAAGCTTCGATTGCCCGCGTTGCGCGCTTCGACACCGGATAGCGTCCGAAGCGAACCACCGCGTCGAAGGCGGGCATTTCATCTGACCCCATAATGCGGTCGTATCCGCAGATAACGGCAGGGTGGCCATACGTGCGCAAATGAGAAAGCGGGTCGGCAAGCAAAGGCGCATCGAAGCGCTCAGCGAAAGCGAGGAGTGCTTGCGCCTCCCTGTCCCTTCGCGTGCTGTCGGCAACCGCTTCGGCAGAAAACGTTCCTTCACCGGCAAGAACCACCACGGTATGGGAATCGAGGAAATCCACCAGGGAAGCCGCATCGCGGGAAGAAAGCTCGTGTTCCGTGTGCACCAAAACAGGAAGATCGTCGGCAGCGGCAACGCGACCCGCATCAAACAAGTCGGGCATAGCAGTGTCGGGCACCAACGGCTCATCGAATGGGAAGTTCACATGCACGGGAGCCGAGGCGTGAGTCCCTGGAGCTGCGGCAATAACCGTTTCACGTGCAACCTGGCGCACGTGGGCAACATATTTAGGAGCATCGTTCGGCTCGGGCATGGCGAAGAAGCGGCGCACATGGTCGGAGAACGCCTTATTCTGATCGCACGTTTGCGGAGCGCCAAGCCCCTGCAGGCGCGCCGGCCTATCGCCCGAAAGCACAATAAGGGGCACGCGGGAAATCTCCGCTTCCATCACCGCAGGATAATAATTGGCCAACGCCGTACCCGAGGTGCAGATAACGCACACGGCACGCCCCGTTGCCTTAGCAATGCCCAAAGCAAAGAAGGCGGCGCCGCGCTCATCGATATCCAGGTACAAGTTGAACGCCGAGCCGAATCGGGCATGCGCCTCGTGGGCAATCATCGAAAGCGGAGTGGAACGCGAACCGGGGCTTACCACCACATCGCGCACGCCCGCGCGCATCAGCTCATCGAAGAACGCACCCACATAAGTGCCCAACGCACGCTTCTTCTGCGCAATGGCAAGCTCAGGCGCACCAGGCGCATCGGGCGCCTGACCTTCTTCGCCAACCAGCAAATCCGCTCCCTTTTCGGCCATGGCCTATTCGCCCCCTTCGTCCCCAGGTGCCTCAAACGCACTCAAGATAGTTTTCAGCTTCAGATCGATCTCGTTGAATTCCGCAGCGGCATCGCTGCCTTCCACAATGCCGCACCCGGCATAAAGCCAGCCGCGCTCACCGTCGAATACGCCCGATCGGATGGCCACGGAAAACTCCCCATCGCCATCGGCATTCACATAGCCCACTGCACCACCGAAAAAGCCGCGGTTGTAACCCTCGGCTTCACGCAGCGTCATCAGCGCTTCGCCCACCGGAGTGCCGGAAAGCGCCGGAGTGGGATGCAGCTGGCTGGCAAGGCCCATAAGCGTGGTGCCCTCCATAACCTGTGCCGCCGCGGACGTATGCAGGTGCTGCACATGCTTTAGCACTTTGATCTGCGGTGTTGCAGGAATATCAACGTTATAACAATTGCGCGCAAACACTTCGCGCATGAATTTCACCACGTACTCATGCTCACGACGGTTCTTTTCGCTACCGAGTAGTTCGCCGGCCAAGGCCTTCTGCTCTTCCGGTGTTTCGCCGTGCGGGCACGTACCAGCAAGGCACATGCTTTCCACGTGCGTCCCCTTCTTGCGCAACAGCAGCTCGGGCGTGCAACCGCAGAAGAACACATCGCCGTAACGATACAGGAACACCGTGCCGCGGGCGCTGCCGTCAATCAGGTTCACCAGCACGTCCTTCGACGAAAACGGCTGGTCGGCCGTAAGCTCGATACGACGCGAAGGCACAAGTTTTTCAATCTTGCCCGACGCAATGCGACCAAGTCCCATATCCATGATGCGTTGCCACTCGTCAAAGGAATCGCGCTGCAACGAATATGCCATGGTGCGATGGGTGCGGGGCTTCGCTTCCTCGGCATGGCGTACAAAGCGATCGACCCTGCCTTGATATACGGGCCCTAAGCTGTTCACCTGCAAGAACGACCCCTGCTCGTTTTGGATAAGCACCAACTCGGGCAGCATCAAGCGCAAACGTGGAAAGGCAGTCATCATGTCGTCAGCCGGCTTGGGGTTTTCGGCGTCAAAGCGGTTGAACGAAAAGAACACCGGCGCGAACCCTGCGTCCTGGCTTACCACGTCGGCTTCGCCCAGCGTTGCCAAAGCGATGCAGCGACCCAGACCCAAGTAGCGTATGGGGCGTTCCTTGTCGTAGTACACAAATTGATCGGTAAAACCCTTCTGCAGCACGCAGAAGGCGTCAACGATATCGGTGTTCAGCGCCACCGTGCGCGAATAGAGCTTAGTCATGGGACGCTTCACCTACGTGCAACATCTTGGCCTGATCCCACAGCTGCTGCATCTCATCCATATCCAGCTCTTCGATACGCTTGCCTTGGCCCCATGCGGCGCCTTCCATAAAGGCCCAGCGCTCACGGAACTTGCGACACGTGGCACGCAGGGCCGTTTCGGCATCGATGCCTTCTTTGCGTGCCACGTTCACCAGGGAAAACAGCACATCGCCGAACTCCAGCTCCTTCGCCTGAGCGTCATCGGAGCGGCATGCTTGCTTGAATTCGGCGATCTCTTCTTCCACCTTGGCCCACACGTCTTCGACGGTATCCCACTCGAACCCGGCGGCAACCGCCTTGCGGGAAATCTTGTAGGCCTGAAGCAGCGCTGGGAAGCTAACGGGCACACTGTCCAGCAACCCCTCAGGCTCTTCAGCCTGGGCATCGGCAGCGCTCTTTTCGGCGAGCTTCACGTTGTCCCAAATGGAAAGCACGTCTTCGGCAGAACCCGCAGCAGCTTCGCCGAACACATGCGGGTGGCGGCGAATCATCTTCGCGTTCACATCGCGGCATACGTCGGCAACGGTGAATTCGCTTGCGTCGGCGGCAATCTGGCTTTGGAGAACCACCTGCAAAAGAACATCGCCCAGCTCTTCACGAAGATGCGCCGCGTCGTGCTGCTCAATGGCATCGACAGCCTCGTACGCCTCTTCGATCATGTTGCGGGCGATGGATTCATGGGTTTGCTCGCGGTCCCACGGACAGCCGTTCGGAGCGCGCAGAGCAGCTATGGTGTCAACGAAAGCAGCGAACGTTTCACCTGCCAATGGCGCACACGAGGTGCCTTGCTGCGTTTCCCCTGCGCTCGTCTGACAGTTTTCGCTCACTGAGCTTCGCCTCCTGTTTAGATTTTGTACATGAACTGGAATACGTCTTCGCGCTGAACAATTACCTGAACGCCCAGCTCTTCGCCTTCCTTGGTGAGTGCTTCCTGAACCTCATTAAAGCCAGCGGTGTCGGCATCGAGGCGAACCAGCATGGTCATGCTGAAGATGTTATCCAGAATGGTCTGGTTGATGTCGTCGATGCTTGCGCCCTTTTCTGCCAGGACACCGGAAATGCCAGCTACGATACCGGCGCGGTCTTTACCCAAAACCGAGATAACACAACGCATGAAAGATTCCTTTCGCTTTGCTTCCGCTCCTTGCGAAAGCTTCGGCCTACCTGCGGGAACTTAGCGTCCCATCAAAAGCGACAGCGCCTCTGCGCGCGTCGCAGCATCTTCCCTGAATATACCACGCATGGCATTGGTGACTGTTTTCGCACCGGGCTTCTTAACACCGCGCATGCTCATGCACAGATGCTCCGCTTCCATAACCACAGCGACGCCGCGGGGGTTCAGCTGCTCTACCAAAGTATCGGCCACCTGCGAGGTAAGGCGTTCCTGCACCTGAGGGCGACGAGCATATACCTCAACCAGGCGAGCCAGCTTGGAAATACCGCAGATCTTGCCCGATTCGGAAGGCAGATATGCGATGTGAGCCTTGCCGAAGAACGGTACCAGGTGGTGCTCGCACATGGAGAAGAACGGGATGTCGTGAACGATCACCATTTCATCGTGGTGTTCGTCGAAAAGCGTTTCAAAATGAACGGCTGGGTCTTGATGCAGACCAGCAAAGCATTCTTCGTACATACGGGCCACGCGAGCTGGGGTTTCAAGCAGCCCCTCGCGGTTCGGGTCTTCGCCGACGCCTTCCAAAATCAGGCGCACGCCCTGCTCGATCTTTGCCAAATCCATATCGTTACTTGCCATCATTGCCTTCCAGCCAATAGAAAATGTATAGAACCATTGTAGCGCGTCTACCCATTCCTGCGCTACAGCGAAGAGCCATGCCCCACATCGTCACAAGCATGGCAGCACCGCCCGAAGACGAAGCCTAGGCGGGGCAAAGCCGCCGCAACGGGCCGAACTGCCGTAACGGGCTGAAGCTACAGGTCCAATTCCACCGAAACGGGGCAATGGTCTGACCCCATGATCTCGGAATAAATGTTGGCCATCTGCACCTTTTCACGCAGCGCTTCGCTCACCAGGAAATAGTCGATGCGCCACCCTGCGTTATTGGCGCGGGCATGGAAACGGTAGCTCCACCAGGAGTAGGCACCTTCGGTTGCAGGGTTTAAGTAGCGGAACGTATCGATGAAGCCCGCATCCAAAAGGCAGGTGAACTTGGCGCGCTCTTCATCGGAAAAGCCAGGATTGCCGCGATTGGAACGCGGGTTCTTCAGGTCGATTTCCTGATGAGCAACGTTGAAATCGCCACACATCACAACGGGCTTTGCGTTTCCCGTCTGGCCATTGGGAAGTACGCCTTCCTCCAAGCCTTTGCAGATATCGCGGAACCTATCGTCCCAGGCCATACGGTGGTCAAGGCGCGCAAGTTCACTTTGAGCATTAGGCGTGTATACGTTTACGAACCAGTACTGTGCGAATTCGCAGATCACCACGCGTCCCTCGGTATCCAGCTCCGGCACGCCTACCTCGTGAATTACCTGCAGCGGCTCTTCCTTGCAGAACACCGCTGTACCAGAATAGCCTTTGCGCTCGGCATAGCTCCAACACTGATGGTACCCAGGAAGGTCCATCTCAATCTGGCCTTCTTGCAGTTTCGTTTCCTGGAGCGCGAACACATCGGCATCAAGCTCGTCGAAGGCGTCCATGAACCCCTTCTTCATAACAGCGCGCAAACCGTTAACGTTCCAGGAGACCAATCGCATAAAAGCACCTTTCAATCAAAGTGGCAAAAGAGGTTAACCCCCTTTTGCCACTCCTAACGAATCTGAATAGGAAAAGGGGCTAAACCCCTTTTCCGTCAAAGCTATTTCTTCTTCTTGCTTGCCTTCTTCTGAGCTTGGCGCACTGCTTTGTCATAGCCCTGCTCGCGCAGAGGACGCAGCTGGTTGGTGTCGATGCGCATACCCATGAAGAAGAAGAACCAAGAAGCAATCATCAGGCCAATCGAAATGAACGGCTGCTGAGGAATAAGCAGCGAAAGCACGATGGCAATAATCATGCCTACGAAACCAACGCCCGAATAAACCATACGCTTTCGGTTCAGGCGCTTGAACTCTGCCGTGTCGGGAACGAAGCGGTTAACTTCCTTGTTACGCTCACGACGCGCCTCGCGGTCGGCACGCTTAACCTGCTTGTTATGCTTTTCGATTTCCTTCTGTTCTTCCTTGGAAAGCGAAGGAGCTTCTTCCGCCTTACGAGCAGACTGGGCCACCTGGGTCTTCTTAGGAGCTTTCGCGGGAGCCGGCTCCTGTTTCTTGGAGCCGCCGAACAACCCCTTCTTCTCAGGCTTTGCCGATGTGGTACGCACCGAAGACGCAGCCTTCGAAACCGGCTTGGCGGAAGCTGCACTCTTGCGGGTAGCGCCACGCTTCTGGTCGCTGGTGTATCGCTCGTTCATGGGGTTTCGCTGAGACATCCCTTGATTCTCCTTGTTGTGTTTTCGTCGGGGCCTACTGGGCTACAAACGTCTTGCCCGTGATTTTCTCGTAAGCCTGAATGTACTTTTCGCTGGTCTTCTTGATGATATCTTCGGGCAGACGCGGTGGGTTGCCGGTGCGATCCCAGTTGGCGTTGAGCCAATTGCGCACGAACTGCTTGTCGAAGCTGGGCTGCTCTTCGCCAACCTTATAGGTGTCGGCTGCCCAGAAACGGGAAGAGTCGGGGGTCAGAACCTCGTCGCCCAGAATGATCTTGCCATCGTATACGCCGAACTCGAACTTGGTATCGGCGATGATGATGCCGCGCTCCTTGGCATGGCTTGCAGCCGTTTCGTACACCTTGATGGTAAGGTCGCGAATGGCGGCAGCGTCTTCAGCGCCAATCAGCTTTTCGCACTGCTCGAAGCTGATGTTCTCGTCGTGGTCGCCGATCTCGGCCTTCGTGGAAGGGGTGAAGATGGTTTCAGGCAGCTTAGAGGAATTTACCAGGCCTTCGGGGAGCTGAATGCCACATACAGCGCCCGTCTTCTGGTAGTCCTTCAAACCGGAACCGGTAAGGTAGCCGCGCACAATGCACTCAACGGGGAACATGTTGGCCTTCTTTACCAGCATGAAGCGGCCGGCAAGCTTATCGGCATAGGGCTTGAACTGCTCGGGGAGGTCGGCAACGTCGGCAGAGATAAGATGGTTGTCCACCACGTCGGACAGAAGGTCGAACCAGAAGCAAGAAAGCTGCGTGAGCACCTGGCCCTTATAGGGGATTTCGTCTTCCAGAATATAGTCGAAAGCAGAAATACGATCGGACGCAACCAGCAGCAGCTTGTCGCCCAAATCGTACAGATCGCGCACCTTTCCCTGTGCATCGGGTTTGATGTCGATTACAGACATGACCGTCCTTCCGTCTGAGTTTGTTGACAGAACTCTATTATGGAACATCTTGCGCAGCAGCGCATGAAAAAGAAGCAGTACTTGTACCGATTCACAACTACTGCGATTAATGCTTGGCGCCGAACGCGCAAAAACCTCCGCAAATATCTAGTTTCGGAAGCGCAACCGCCTAGCCAGCGCCAGCCCAACTTGGCATGGCCCCTCGTTGTTGCAGCGGTCCGCACAACCGTTTTGCCAAGACCAGCTCAAGAAAGGCGGCTGTGATCCAAGTCCAGCAAAAAGGCGCCCACGATCCAGGGCCAAGCCCAGAAAGAAAGGTGCCCGTGATTCAAGCCCAAGCCCCAGCCAACAAGAAAGGCGCCTGTGCGGGCGCCTTTCAAAGCTAGTTCGCTCTAAAACTAATTCGTTCCGAAGCGAGGACGGTTGCCCTTCTTCTTTTCGGATTCGCTGGTGTACAAGGGCACGTAGATGGTGAAGCACGCCCCTTCGTTAGGACGGCCTTCAACACGCACCCAGCCATTGTGCTGGTCCACGATTTCTTTCACTACAGAAAGGCCAACGCCCAAGCCCCCCGTTGCGCGAGCGCGACCCGAATCGGCGCGCCAGAAACGCTGGAATACCATCTTCGCTTCTTCGGGAGTAAGGCCAATACCCGTATCGCGAACGCTGATCTGCCCCATCAGCTCGCCCTTGCGCGCCGTGATGGTGATGGTGCCGCCTTCGGGGGTGTAGCGAACAGCATTGGAAATCAGGTTCGCCGTTGCTTGGCGAAGCAAGTCGGCATCGCCGTACACGTACACGTGCGGATCGTACTCGAATTCCAGGTTCAAGCCCTCTTCGTTGATGTAGGCCTGATGCGTTGCCACAACCGCCGACAGCATTTCGGTAAGGTCGACCTTCTGACGCTCTATGGGCTTGGTGCGGCTTTCCAGGCGCGAAAGCTTCAACAGCGCATCAACCAAACGGGAAAGGCGACGCACTTCGGAATTCAACGTTTCCAGACGCTCGGCATCGGGTTCGAACACGCCATCGATCATCGCCTCAACGGTGGACTGGATGGCCATAAGCGGCGTGCGCAGCTCATGGGCAACGTCGGTTACCAGCCTGCGCTCCAGCTTGCGGTTCTGCTCCACGGAATCTGCCATGGCGTCGAACATATTGCCCAATCGGGCAATTTCGTCGGTACCCTTCATACCGGTACGCGCCGAATAATCGCCCTCTTTTAGCGCCTTAGCCGTGTTCGTGATGCGACGAATGGGGGCGACAAGCGCGCGGGAGAACAGCACTCCCACCACAACCGAAATAGCCATTGCGATGAACGCAGCAAAAATCATGGCCTGGTACGACTTTTCACGGAATTCGGCATCTGTCTGGGTTAACAGCGTATCGGAGCCGTGCACCCGCACGAACACGGTGCCAACCTGATTCCCGTCGACATCAATGGCAGCCTTAGCCACATTGCCGCTCGACTCCTTCATGGCGGCCGCACCCAAAGCCTTGTCGGTTGAGTCGTCATACACGATGGCACCATTTTCGTCGCGCACCTGTACGTTGATGGAATCGTACAGAATGCTTGCCGAAGAAGCAGCGTTCAGGGCGCCACTATACCAATCGCCACGAGAAGCCTTGTAGCCCTGAGCAATAGAATCGGCCGTGGAATCGGCAACGCGCTGCACGTTTTCGCGCGTATAGGTTTGGAAGTGCTGCTCCCATACAAAGGAAAGCACCGCAATGGAAGAAAGCACCGTGATAAGGGAAACCGCTAGCATTACCAGCACGATGCGCTTGTTGAAAGAAAGGTTCAGCCCCTTCTTCTTTGCCGACTTTCCGTCTGGCTCCTCGCTGTCCGCCTGACTCCAGGTGGCATCGGTTGAATTTGCAGCCATCAGCAACTCCTTTCTGTGACAGCCCCAATAAAAAAGCGCGCCCCGCCCGAAGGCAGAACGCGCTGCAGGTTCCAAGGAAACTAGTTGGCCTTCGTGGGATCCTCAAAACGGTATCCTACGCCATGCACGGTATGAAGCCACTTTGGATTGCGCGGATTGTCACCAATCTTGGCGCGAAGGTTCTTCACATGGGAGTCGATGGTGCGCTCATAGCCCTCGAAGTCGTAGCCCAGAACCTTTTCAACCAATTCCATACGCGAGTACACGCGGCCAGGGTAGCGGCACAGCGTGGTGAGCAGCTTGAATTCGCTGGCGGTAAGGTCAACCTCTTCGCCGCTTACGAGGATCTTATGGCCCGAAATGTCGATGGTAAGCTCGCCGAATTCCAGCACTTCGCGCTGAGGCTCAGATTCGGAATGCACGCGACGCAGAAGGGCGCGTACGCGAGCAACCAATTCGCGGGGGCTGAAGGGCTTGATAAGGTAGTCGTCCGCGCCCAGTTCGAGGCCGATAATGCGGTCTTCCACTTCACCCTTAGCGGTGAGCATGATGATGGGCGTGTCGGAGTTGTCGCGGATAACGCGGCATACGCGCTCGCCGGGAACACGAGGAAGCATCAGGTCGAGCACAACCAGATCGAAATGGTGCTTGGAAAACTCTTCCAGGGCTTCCTGGCCATCGCCCACGGCGGTTACCCAATAGTTCTCGCGTTCGAGATATGCCGCCACCGCATCGCGAATGGCTTTTTCGTCTTCCACGAGAAGGATACGACGAGTGCTTTCGTTCATTGAAGAAGTCATCAATGCCTCCTGACAGGTATCGAAAAGCCCATACGGGCTTTATCTGCACATGCAGCGCAGCCAAAATGCAAACAAGACGGCTGCGGACTCTGGGGCCAACGGCACGATGCGCTGCTGCACATAACGCGCTAGAGGCGCCCAGGCGCCATTTGCAATTATTGTATCAATTGCCAGAACAGGAGCCATAAGCGGACACCCAAATGTCACAATACCCCTCAGCAGTACCCGCCCAACCGTGGCGCGGGAAAGCACCACATCAGGAGAATACGTGCCCACTAAACGCAGTCAAAATATTCCCGGCAAAGCCCCTCGCCCCTCTCGCAATTCGCACAACCGCAGCGCAGGGGTTCGCGGAGGCAGCACGCGGGGCGCTCATTCCGCCCGCAAAGCAGCTCCACAGGGCTTTTCCACTTCTGCGCCCAGAAGCCGCTCGGCGTTCGGGCCATCTGCGAAAACGAAGGGCAAAGGCGGATTCTCAAACGCTTCTTCCCATGGATTCGGCCCCGCATTCAACCAAGTTGCCAGCGGCGTTTCCGCAAAGAAGTCGGGCCCCGAAGTGCTGCTTACGCGCAGGAACCTGCTTATCGGAGCGGGCGCTATCGCGGGCGTTGCCGCTTTAGGCGGCGGGCTTTCGCTTGCCACCAACGCGCTGGAGGGCAAAAAAGAAACCACCGTGGATAGCATCAGCGTTCCCGAAGATGCGGTGAATGCCCTTTCGGATTACAGCCAAACCGACTACACGCAGCACGTGAAGGCGGCAGGAAGCTACAAGCTCACGTACGGAACCCTGGTGTGGGCCGACAACGACACCGTTGCCGCCTGCCTGGTACCCGGCGAATCGGCAAGCCCCCTGAACACAGTAAGCCTGCTGTACCTTTCAAGCGGCAAAACCGCTTCGATACTTTCCGCTGCTCAAGGCGCTGACGAAGGATACGAAATCGTCGATGTGCGCTGCAGCGAAAACGGCATTGTTTGGACGGAATCGAGCGCCTACGAATCTGCTTGGCGCGTATACACCGCAAAGCTATCCAATGGCAGCGCCGCTTCCATCACCCAGGTTGACCAGGGCGATGGCAATTGGCTTATTCCTTCTATTGCCGCCGTGGGCGAAACCGCGTTCTGGCAAGTATGCCCCAACACCTCAGGAGAATCTGCCGCCGAACGAAGCGCCCTCAAAAGCGCGCGATTCGGCTCTGGCGACGTAGCTGTTCCCTACACCTCGAAAAAGGCCTTCGCCACACGCGTAACCGCAGCTGACGATGGCGTGGTAATCACGCCGCGCGCCGAAGCACAGGGCACCTACTACCAGCTCACCAAGATTTCAGCCAAAGACAATTCCACCGTCGACCAGATGACGCTCCCCTCTTCCATGACGCCCGACTTGGCAGGCTACGGCCGCAGCGGTTTTTCGTTTGGGTTCAGCAGCATCTACAACTTCGGTGGCGGCATTGCCAACTTGGGCACTTACACGCCGCGTTCGGCGGCGAACGCCTACCACTACGACGACCTGCAGTGGTTCCGTTTCTCGCGCTCGCCCATTACCGCCCCCTGTTGGTCGGGCGAATGGTTTGTGGTGAAATCCACCACTGCCCTGTGCGGCGTTAACTTTGGCAGCAAGAGCTACTTCGCTATCGACACGCCAAGCGGCTGCGACACCTACGGCGAGCACCTGGTTTCCACAGGCACTCGCTCTTCATTCGTGGGTCTCTCGCAAATCACCGACGACAACGACAGCAACAACGACCACGCCCTCGTGCGCGTCTTCACGCCCATCAAGGGCAGCATCGACAACGCATTTTAGGTGATGCGTGGCGGCGCGGTGCCGTCTCGGTATCCTGCAGTCCTGGCCTGCCGCCCTTCAGTCCTGGCTCAGCATTCTGCAGTCCCGCTCCGTCAGCCTTTAATCCTCACCCCACCGTTCCTCAGTCCTGGCTCTTTACTTCGATCAGCTTCGCGCTCCTTTCACGGAATCGACCCCGCCGGCAGCGGCGAAGTCTCACGCGCCCTTCACGGGATCAACCCCGTTGCTACCGCCGAAGCCCCAGTCGCCCATCGCCGGATTGCTCCGCTGCTGCCGCCGAAGTCTCACGTATCTTTTGCGGGATTTGCCCCGTCGAGGCGGTTTGCTCGTTGCAAAAAACAAAAATCCCGCCATTTTTGCAACTTTTTTGCGATTGCGGACTCCCCTCCATCCCTAAAAAGCAGAATCGGACCGCAACACAGCTGGATCACCTGCATTTTTGCGTCTCAATCCGCAATTGGAAGGTTCCAAACAATCCGCAATCGCAAAAAAGTTGCACCGCAAGCCGATTATTTGTTTTTGAGCCCCCGGGGATGGCTTCAGGACAGGTCTGGAGCATCCCGGGAAGACAACGATGCGAGCGGGGGTCGGCTCGGCCCTGGGGGACACCCTCGGGGCGGTCCCGCGAAGCGACCGCTCGCAACATTGCAAAAAAAAGAGGACATCCGGCTTCGGATGCCCTCGCTTTGTTTTCAAACGATATTGCGCCTACCTAGCACTTACGCCCTACTCTAGAACTCAAGTTCCTTCAACCGATCGAATACCACGTCTTTACGCGTAAGGAAGTCCCACGGGTCGAAGATCTCGTCGAGCGTTTCCTTGGAAAGCTTGGCCTCGGGGTCGGCTTCCAAGTTCTCGCGATAGGTGGGGCCATCAACAGCGTTCTGGATGTCGGCCCATACCTTCATAGCGTTACGCTGAACGATAACGTATGCGTCTTCGCGCGTGATGCCGGTCTGAACCAGGGCAAGCAGCACCTTCGAAGAGAAGATGAGGCCCTTGGTGCGCCACAGGTTGTGCTCCATCTTGGCAGGATAGGTCTGTAGGCCGTCAAGCATCCACTGCATCTTGCCGAACATATAATCCAGCGCAATGAAGCTATCCGCCATGGCAACGCGCTCTGCGCCAGAGTGGCTAATGTCGCGCTCGTACCACAGAGCAACGTCGTCAAGCGCTACCTGAGCGTTGGACTTAACCACACGGGAAAGGCCGCATACACGCTCCGCAGTGATGGGGTTGCGCTTATGGGGCATAGCAGAAGAACCCTTCTGACCCTTGGCAAACGGCTCTTCAGCCTCGATAACGTCAGACTGCTGAAGCAGACGAACCTGCATAGCAATGGACTCCAACGTGGAAGCGGTAACAGCCAACGCCGTCATAACCTGGGCATGGCGGTCACGTGCCAAAACCTGCGTGGAAAGCGGGTCGGGCGTAAGGCCAAGCTTTTCGCAGACATACTGCTCTACGAATGGGTCGATGCTGGAGTAGGTTCCAACAGCACCGCTGATTGCGCCCGTTGCTGCAACCTTGCGAGCCTCCTGCAGACGCGTCTGAGCGCGCTTCAAGGCCCAAGCCCAGCTGCCGAACTTCATGCCGAACGTCATGGGCTCAGCATGGATGCCGTGGGTGCGGCCCACGCACAGGGTTTCCTGGAATTCAAAAGCGCGGCGCTTGCAGGTTTCACCCAGCAGAGCAACGTCCTTCAGAATGATGTCCAGCGCCTGGGTAATCTGATAGGAAAGAGCCGTATCGCCCAAGTCGGATGAAGTCATACCGTAATGAACCCAACGGCTGGGAGGCTCGGTTCCCTCGGGAACGTCAGCATCGATGTACTCCGCCATGTTGGTGGTGAAGGCGATTACATCGTGGTTGGTAACCTTTTCGATCTCGTCGATGCGCTCAACAGTGAAGTCTGCATGCTTGCGGATCCAAGCAGCCTCTTCCTTGGTGATGCCCGATTTGCCCAATTCGGCCTGGGCTTCGCATGCCAGAATCTCGATTTCCTTCCAGATCTCGAACTTGTTCTGGAGCTCCCAAATAGCACCCATTTCGGGGCGGGTGTAGCGACCGATCATTCGATTCCTCCCTTTACGTATGCCTTACCAGGCAACTGACTGAGACCATATTCTACCAACATAAAACACGCGAACGCCCACGGCAACCGTTACAACGAACGCACGATTTCGCGAGCACGAGCCAGAAGATCGGTATCCGCCGCAACGATAACCTGATCACCTGGGAAAATGCGCGTTTCGCTGTTCACTACCTCCACATCGTCTTGGTGTGAAACAGCGATTATGCGAATACCTTCGTCGAATTCAATATCGAGCGCTCGCACGCCTTTGTAGTTGTCGTGGTTGCGCATGGTGGGGACTTTGATGTCCAGCAAGCCAATCTGGTCGCTGGTAAGAGAAACGGCAACGCCCATAGATCCAAGCATGGCTTCTTCCTGAATCATGTTCGCGATCATTACTGTGGAAGAAACACTTTCAATGCCCAAGCGTCGAAAAATTCGCAAATTCTTGGGGCTGTTCACGCGAGCAATGCAGCGCGGCACATCAAACACGCGCGAGGCAATCTCGCACGCAGCAAGGTTGTCTTCATCTTGCCCGGTTGCCGCCACGAACACATCGGCCGATTGCATAGCCGCATCTTCCTGGACGGAAGCCGAGCAGCCATCACCGCTGATAACCAGGCAAGAACCATCGATGGTTTCCGCCAGGCGGCGTGCTTGGGCATCGCATTTTTCAATCAAGGCAACCTGGTTGTCTTCGCGCAAAAGGGTGCCCGCAAGATATGCGCCGAGCTTGCCGCCGCCAACGATAACGATATACACCGCAACCCCCCCTAATCCTGTGCGTACTTCGCGATAGCGGGAAGCATCGCATGCGAAACCACGGCGAGCACCGCATCTCCGTGGTACAAGATGCTCGAAGGCGAAGGAATAGAACTTACCGTGCCGTCGGCGCGCTCAAAAGCGCATACGCGAATGCCATGGCGGCTTTCAAGGTCGGCAACCTTGATGGATTTCTGCCCCACTTCGGAAAGGTTAAGGGCGAACTGAAGCACCTCGAAATCTCCGAACGTGGCAATATGGTCGCCAATGCCCGATATAGCCTTTGAGAATATCTCCTCGGCAACCAGCGTGGTGCCGCATACATAGTCGATACCCAGCTGCAGGTAGGTTCGCTCGTGGCTGCTGTCGTACAAGCGCGCCACAGCGTGAGGCACATCGTACAAACGACGAGCAATTTCAACCACCATGAGGTTCGCGTTGTCGCTCTGGGTTACTGCAGCCACAAAGTCGCATTCCTCGATGCCGGCGTTCACCAAAATCTCTTCGTCATAGCCCACACCCACAAAGGTCGAGCCGTTGAAGTCGCGGCCCAGCGCGACGAAAGCCGAAGGATCGCGGTCGATTACGCATACGTTGTTGTCATGCTCGGAGAGCATCAGGGCCAAACGCGAACCAACGCGGCCGCAGCCCACAATAATAATGTCACTCACATCTATCGCGGCGCCTTGTGCGCGCCGCACCTCCATCTTAATCGCAGTGAAACCAGGCGAATCCATCACAGTGAACAGGCGTTATGTTCCTTGGGCTGAGCCATGGCTCAGCCACCCGAACCTGCCTGCCCATACAAAAGCGGATGACACGCACGGCTATTGCTAATTTCAGTTGTCCTTATTGCTTGGGCGGGCACTTCCATTGCGTACGCCAGCACACAGAAGAAAGCGCCCCGCTTAGAATGGCGCACTGCGAAAACAGCCGTTCCCGCAGCCACCGCTTCTGCTGGATAGTTTAGAAGATCAGGGAACTCAACTCAAAGCCCACGCATTCCAACGATTGAAAACATGTGCTGGGAAAACAAAAAACGCCGGCCCGTAGGCCGACGTTAACCATTAAATGAATCGGTAGTACACGTTTCGTGTGCCCCAGTCGGTGTAGCTGCTAGCACCGAAAGCTTTGTAAACACCCGGTGCCAAGTCGAGCGCGCGACCATACTTGGCAAAACCACCGGTATCGGTAACCGTAGCAATAACAACCTTGCCGTTGTAGCAAATCTCGCAAATGCTACCAACCAGATAAGACTTGTCTTCAGGAACGGCAACCGTAATGCTCTGATGCGTGAGCGCAATGCCCGAAGCAGTGTTGGTTACGCCGAAGTTGCCCTGACCATCGTCGTTGGTTTCGATGGAATAAGCCGAGGCAACGCCGCTCTGCCAGGTGCCGTCGTTAACGTCGGGCGCAACGCGGGGCGCAGTAGGCAGCGGATCGAGCGTGCAAACCTCGTTCGCCTTCTGCTTTGCCAAGGCGTTGGTATTGTCTACCGCAATAGGCACCACAACCGGATCGGGATCTTTAACCGTGATAGAGCGCTGAGTTGCTTCCGTAGCATCTGCTGCTTCAGTGACGGTTACCCCGTCAACGCTAGAAGAAGCATCGGCCACGCCAGAAGCACGCTGCGCCGAAGAAAGCTGCTGAGTATCAACGGCCTGCGCACGGGAGGAACCCAAGCCAAGAGTGGAAGAATCTTCCTGCTTGGAACCCTGTGCCTGGCCGACAGAGCAAAAGGCAACCACCGTCATGGCCATGATAAGCACGAAGCAAACCATGAAAAACGGAGCAACCCTTCTTTTGGTATGTACGCTGGCTTTAGCCAAAAAACTCCAATGCCGAAGCTTCGCCGTTGCCCTTTGGGAAGCAAAGGGTGCGGGCCTTCTTGCTTGCAGAACCACCGATGCTGGAACCAGCAGACCGCAATAAGCGCATAAAAGCACAAGGCCTATTATACCCGCCCACACGAAAGGCTCCAAATCAGGCCATCGGCAAACGGGCTCAAAGCACCTGGGACTACCCTGTGTTGGAAGTTCTGAACTTGTTACAAATCAGCTTCTGAGCAGCGATAACGCGGTATTGTGGTGGGAATATGATGAAAACGCCACCAAACGGTCGAACACACCAATATCAAGGTACGAAACCACCAAAGCAACTGCAATGAGCCCAACGCCCAAAGCCAAGAAATCAATGCGATCAAAGGCACACGCAATAATGAGACAAGCTGCCACCGAAAGCCATATCAACGCAGACAAATCAGTGAGTCGCCCTAAGCTGTGAGGCGGGCAAATGCCCAGGGAGAACGGAAGCAAGGCAATGCAGAGCTCGATGCAAACAACCAAACCGCACAGGCGAAGACGCAACGGCGCCTTATCGGCGAAGCACACCAGGAGGGTTGTGCCGGCAACAATCAGCAAGACCGGCCAAAAGCCCCAAAAACTTACTCCAGGAATGCGGGAAACCCAGTAGTTGGCAAGAAAAACGAAGAAAAGCGTGGTTAGCGTCACCAGCGCCAAAACCACCGGTGCGCGCTTACGCGCTTTGTTGCCATCGTTAACCACCACGCTTTGCGTAGGCGCTGAAGGTATAGGACGAGAAACCCCTGAAGACGCAGGCGGCATGGGGGGTATATGGCCCGCATCGGCATGGATACCATAATTGCGCAGCGCTTCCACCCTTGCCACTCCAGCTTCAACCACACGGTGGTAGCGATCGGAGCACACGTCAAGCGGGCTGACATTTAAAGGCTTGCCCTCCCCGTCCGAAGAGGGAAGAAACGCCGCAAAGGCAATATAGGGAACAACAACCAAGCCGAAAGTGCAAATGAGCAACACCACAGCCGTAACACGAACCAACACCGCATCGGCATCGATGCGCTCGGCAATACCAGAGCAGACGCCAGCGATAATCCGGTCTTCGCCGCGCGTTAGCACTGGTCGAGACTTTGGCTGGTTAAACAGGGAATACCCCTTTTTTTCGTCCTTTGCCACGCTGCTCCTTCCAACACCCCCATTTAACAGCACCCTGAGCCAAGGTAACTACTTCGTCAGGAAAATGTTAAAGGCGGTGATTACAAAACGAACAGGCAGATGGAAAGGAACTGACACACTGAACCAGCAAGGATCCACACATGGAAGACGGAATGCATATAGGGGATCTTCTTCAGGACGTAGAAGATGCATCCAATGGAATAGCAGAGTCCGCCCGCAAGCAAAAGCCAGAAGCCTGGTGCGGGAAGCAGCGCCCAGAGCTGCGGTATAAACCATACAACCGACCAGCCCAAGCACAGATACAGCACCGCCGAGATCCAACGGGGACGGAATACCCAGAACGATTCGGCAATTACGCCGATAATGGCAACGGCCCAAACAAAGGCAAACAGGGCAACGCCATGGCAATCAACCAAAGTGACCAGGCAATACGGGCTATATGAAGCCGCAATAAATAAGTAGATGAAGCTGTGGTCAAGTACCTTGAACACGCGCTTGGCCTTTTCGACGGCAATGGCGTGGTACAGCGTCGACATCACATATTCCAGCAGCATGAAGATGCTGTAGACCAGCGCAGCTAGCAAGTGCAGGCCACCGCCCGAGTGAACAGCCGCCACAACGCAAAGCGGAATGGCTGCGATGGACAACAGCGCACCCACGCCGTGGGTTATCGAATTGGCAATCTCTTCTCCGAGCGAATAGGCGCGAATGGCCTTGCGGGAATCACGCGAAGTGGCATCATTTTTCTTTTCGCGCTTGGAGCGCTTCGGATTATCCGAACCGTGCTTCTTGAACTGACGAGGCGTCCATTCCCTCGAGGGAGCCTGTGATTGAGCCATTGCTATCCCTTCAACTGCCCCATTCGGGACGATACACTCACTGCAACCTAGCAGCGAAACAGGTTCATAAGGTTAATGCTGCGATTATACTGCGCGATTGCCTTTCGGCTGAGCCCAGTCAAGCCAATCGGATGCTTCTGCAATCGGAACGTCAATCAGACGCTCGTCGCAGCCACGCACACCTGCTGCGGTACGCACCAAAACGGTTGCAACGCCAGCATGGCGCTGCAAAGGATTCGCACGGAGGCAGGCATACTGCATTTTTCTCCGCGGCACAATGACCGTATCCGTGGAGTAACCGCCGTTCACCACAATGGTTCCCGAACTGTCGAAGCCGAATGCAGAACGACGGTGCCACAGAACCGCACCCACCACTTCGATAGCTGCAATGGCAACGCACAGCAAAAGGCCCGGCATCAGCGTTGCCGCAGCGAGACCGCCAAACTGAGCGTGCCCCCGAACAGCTGTTGCGTCAGCGGCAAAGGAGGCGGCACACAACAGGAGCAGGCCCACGGCAAGCCAGAACCCAACGCCCTTCAGCACCGCCCTTCGAGTAATGGCGCGGCGCAGGGCCACCTTTGGCATAGGAGTACTTGCCACGGGAGCATGGGCGTATTCAGGGGTCAAACCTTGAACGACGTTCCAAGCTTCACCGATGGGCAAAAACGGATGCACCACCAGTTTGTCCGTCTCCGGCTGAGAAGAAGAGCCAGACGATTCTTCGCCAGAAGCAACACCCACCCTGCCATACGAAACCGAGCAGCAGTGCATAAGGCGCTGGAAGAAAGTCTGATGGATGTGCACCGACTGAATTCGATCTACATCGATGCCGCTGAACATATGCGTTATAAGACCACGCTCAACTTCGATGCGGCTACCGCGACGGCGCGCTTGGAAGCCGCCGTAGGAAAGGCATACGCCAACCAGATAGGCAACCCACGTCATTGCCAAACAAAACAGCAGCAAGACACCCGTCAGCCCGCAGGCAAGCATAAGATCGCTCTTGAGTGCACCTGTTGCTGCGAAAAATGTTGAGCTGTCGATCAAAACCGCAAGGATGACTAAGGTTGCCACAACAACGAGCGCAACCATCGCTATTGCGAGAGCCAGCCCAAACGATGCCCTTCCGCACAGAGCGGAAAGCAGCAATTCCTTGTTGCCAAGACGGTATTCGCAGGTAACAACGCCTGTATCCACTGCATCTTTCGCGAATATGCCTCGCATATCGTCCATAACGGCAGCAGCGCCATCAAGCACGTTGCCCTGCTCGGCAAAAGCGCCCTGAGCAGCGGTAACAACGCGTTCCCCCTCGCCTTCGATGCTCTTGCGACGGAAAAGCTCACGACGCAGATATTCTGCCGCGCTTCGCTCCACGTACGAAATCACCAGCGCCTTATTGTTGGCACCACCCGCGGTATCGACGTTCACCGTGCACACGCCCGCCAAGCGCTGAAGAAGAGATGCGCGTTCGTTTACCGACTGAATCTTCGAATACGGCACATGGGTGCGCCGTTTGTTCAAGATCCCCGAATAGAAGCTGAATTCCGTTTCGTCAAATTCGTACCAGGTGTAGCGGTACGTCCACGCGCGGACCCCCGTCACCACCCCGCAAATAAGCACCGTAGCGGCAAGGAGCAGAAGCACCGCGGCGAAAAACGCATCTACCGAGACGAAACCGAGCACTTCGGCCAATTTCGCAAGCCCCGGCAACGAAGAAAGTCCGCATATGAAAATAATCGGCGCAACACGCAACGCATCCAGCCAGATATAGCAATGATGCAGCGAATGACGCACCCCTGCTTGCTCGGGTTCGAAAGCCGAAGCACCCGACGACGTGGGGTTCATGTTGGGAGGAATCGGACCGTTGGAGCTCATGGCTACACGTCCTCGCGGGCAAGGCGCGCAAATTCAGCAGCACGATCGCGAACATCGTCGGCCTGCGCGGTAAGCAAGCCGGGGATCTCCATTGACCCTGCAGCCGTTGAAACCGTCACGCTCGCCAGGCCAAAAGCACGCAAAATGGGCCCTTGCTTCGTGTCGGTATTCTGCACACGGATGAAGGGAACCACGATGTGCTTGCGCCAAATGATGCCGTACTTCAGTTCCAAGAAATCAGGACGAAGCTCGTAGTGCCAGCGAATGTAGCGAAGCGGCGTTACCGCAAACAGGAACACGATCAGCAAAACCGCGTACAGAACGGTACATGCCAATACGTAGGGTTCTGCCCAATACGCCTCCGACGCATCGACAAGCAACGCAATGGCTCCCGGCGATGCCAGAATCAGCCACGCCGCGGTGAGCATCAACGTATCGCTGATGCGCCACACCGCCTTGATGCGCGGATTCAGCTTTTCCTGAGGTTCTGCGTGCATGAGGTTCCCATTCCCTAGCTAGTCGTCAGTTTTGGCATTATTGTCGCATAGCGCACGCTGTACCGAAGCGCCCAATGCGTGCACAAACAAAACCCGATCCGTGCTTTTAACAACATTTCGGCAAAGGTAAAACAAAACCCGCCTGGCAAATCGGGGAAAGGATCAGTCTTTCACCGCTGCGCGGGCGGGTTTCACAAACATATTCATTTACCAGCAGCATCACAGATGCCACCAGCGAAACCGTTACAGGTACCTAAAGTAGGCGGCACAGGACCCTTCAGAGGAAACCATGCACGGACCTACAGGGTTTTCAGGCGTGCACACCTTGCGGAACAAGGGGCATTCGTTTGGAGCCATCATGCCACGCAGCACATCACCGCAACGGCAGCCCTTCGGTTCTTGCGTGGGCTCAACCGCAGGCTCGAAGCGCTGGAATGCATCGAACTCGGCGAACTCAGGACGGATCGCATAGCCCGAACCGGGAATAACGCCCAAGCCGCGCCATGTTGCGTCCACGGTATGGAACACCTCGTTGATGGCGGCAACAGCAACCGGATTACCTTCGGGTGCAACGCCGCGCGTATAAGCGATCTCGATTTCAGCACGGCCTTCATGGAGCTGGCGCATAATCATGGCAATGCCCTGCAGCACGTCCACTGCTTCGAAGCCGGTGATAACGCCAGGGATGCCGTACTTCTTTGCCAGGAACTCATAGGGCTTCATGCCAATGATGGTGCTCACATGGCCAGGCAAAATGAGCGCATCAATCTGCAGTGAGGGGTCGGAAACGATGGTTTCCAACGCACCGGGCATATTCTTATGCGCCACGAATACACTGAAGTTCTTAAGGCCCAGCGCCTTAGCACGCTTGATGGCCATGGCTACCAAAGGGGTGGTGGTTTCGAACCCCACGCCCACGAACACAATCTGCTGATCGGGGTTTTCCTGGGCGAGTTTCAGCGCGTCGAGCGGAGAGTACACGATGCTTACCGAACGCCCTTCCGCCTGCTCTTTCAGCAAGCTGGAAGTTGAGCCCGGCACACGCGTCATATCGCCAAAGGTGGCAATGGTAACGCCGGGAACGCGCGAAAGCGCAATAACCGTATCGATGTCCTTGTTGCTGGTAACGCACACCGGGCAACCGGGGCCCGATGCCAAACGAACGCCTTCGGGCATCATGGTACGCAGGCCGTTGCGGGCAATGGCAACCGTATGGGTGCCGCACACTTCCATCAAGGTTGCATGCTCAGGCGCCCATTTCTCGATCGAGCGAATTAAGCCACGGGCAAGTTCTGGGTCTTTGAAAGAAGACAAGTCCATTGGAATCGCCCGCCTATAATCCCTCGACGTCGGCCAGTTCGGGAATCTGCTTGATCAGATCGAGCGTTTCCTGAGCATCTTCTTCGCTTACCACTTCAATGGCGAAGCCAGCGTGAACCAGAACAAAATCGCCCACCTGGGCGGAAGGGGTAAGGTCGAGCGCCACTTCACGGGTAACACCCAGAATATCCACTACCGCCAAGTTGTTTTCGTTGATGGTACGAACCTGGGCGGGAATAGCTAAACACATATTGCATCACTCCTCATGTTGCGCCTGCAATCCTAGCACAGCCTGTCCATAGGAAATCGAAGCATCGTTGGGTGGCAGTTCTTTATTCAGTGCCACTGTAAAGCCGCGCTCCTGCAGGCGCGCAAGCGCACGTTCCATCAGGTAGCGGTTCATGAACACGCCACCAGCAAGCGCCATAACCTCGATGCCGTAGGTGGCACGCACCAATTCGGCAACATTCACAATGGCTTCCACGAATGCGGCATGAAAACGCGCTGCAATAACGGAAACAGGCACCGACGCCTGCATATCGTCGAGCATGGCGGCAAATACCGGCGCTACATCCATCAGCAAAACCGAGGTGTCGGCAGCCGTGCTGTTTTCCGTTGCCGTATTCTTGATGAAGGCAATGCGATAACGCTCGTCTTCCACGGGCAAACCCGCAGCCTCTACCTGAGCCCTATGCGCCGCAGCCTCCAAAAGAATAGCCGCTTCGCCTTCGTAGCAGGGGTGAGTGCACACGCCCAACAGCGCCGACGCTGCATCGAAGATACGCCCAACCGAAGACGTTTCGGGGGTGTTCAAACCCTTTTCGATCATTTGATCGAACACTTCAGCATTGGGCACGCATTCGGATACGAACCTCTTGGCCTGTTCATGCTCCAGCAGATCAAACGACCACAGGGCGCCGTAGGCAATGCGTGCAAGGTCCTTGATGGCAGCCGCGCCACCTGGTAGGGGAATGTAGGCGAAGTTCACAAAGCGCTCATAGGCCTGAAGGTTCGAAAGCAGCACTTCGCCGCCCCAAATAGCACCATCGAGTCCGTAACCCGTACCGTCGAACGCAAAGCCGCATACAGGGCCTTCAAGGTTGTTTTCACCCATAACGGAAAGAATGTGCGCATGGTGATGCTGCACGCGCGTTGTGGGCAAGCCCTGGTTCATCGCCCACTTCGTGGAAAGATATTCAGGATGATAGTCACACACTATGCGCTTAGGCTCGAAATGCAACAGGCTAGCATAACGGCGACGCGTTTCGTTCCATGCGTCGAGCACCGCCGCGCTTTCCAGGTCGCCCACATGCTGGGAGACGAACGCCTTACCACCGCGCGCGTAGGTTAACGTGCTTTTCTGCTCGGGGCCTACCGCCAAAAGCTCTTCGCTTGCGCCTTCAGGGCACGGAGCTGAAATGGGAAGCGGGGCATAGCCGCGAGCGCGGCGGATGAACTGAACGATATCGCCCGCAGCACCACCGTCGAGGATGCGGATAACGGAATCGTCATAGCGCCCCACGATTTCTCGGTTGTTCACCAGAAAGGCATCGGCCACGCCAGCAAGTTGGGAAAAGGCCGTTTCTTCATCGATAACGATAGGCTCATCGTGGATGTTGCCCGATGTCATAACAAGCATGCCACCGCATTCGTGAAGCAGCAGATGCTGAACGGGCGTGGTGGGCAGCATTACGCCCAGTTCGGGCAGGTTGTCGGCCAGGCCCTTCGCGAACGCCGCATCGAAGCGCTTTCGCAACAACACGATAGGGCGCGCAGGGCTCGTGAGCTGGCGCGCTTCAGCATCGTTGACTTCGCAAAGAGCGCGAGCCTCTTCCACCGAAGCAACCATAACGGCAAACGCCTTGCCAGGACGATGCTTGCGCTGGCGCAATGCGGCAAGAGCCGCCTCATTAGCAGCGTCGCACACCAAGTGATACCCGCCCAAGCCCTTAACGGCAACGATACCGCCTTCCGCAATCAGCTTTGCAGCACGATGGAAGATCCCGTCGGATTCCTCGACGTTTTTCGCCCAGGAAATGCCTTCGAGCGAAAGGCCGTCCGCGGAACCCGACTCAATCCAGCCAATTTCAGGGCCGCACTCAAAGCACGCATCGGGCTGTGCATGAAAGCGCCTGTCGGCGGGGTCGGAGTACTCTTCTTGGCATGCTGGGCACATAGCAAACTGCGCCATAGATGTTTCGGGGCGGTCGTAAGGCAACGTGCACATGATGGTAAAGCGCGGACCGCAGTTAGTGCAGTTGATGAAGGGATAATGGTAGCGACGATTATTCGGGTCGAACAATTCTTCCACGCAAGCGTCGCACGTTGCCAAATCGGGCGAAACAAGCGTGGTTTCGTCCTGTTCCGCCGCATCGGAAAAGCGAATCTCGAAGGTATCGAACCCCTGCACGGGAACTTCCGCAATCTCGATTTCGCTCACTTGCGCAGCAGCGGGCTCTTCTTCAGAAAGAGCCAACACAAACCTGTCGAGCGGCAGGGTTTCACCTTCGGCGTGCACCTTCACGCCTTCAACATCGTTCAAAACCCAACCGGTAATATCTCGTTTTTTTGCCTCACGATAGACAAAGGGGCGGAAACCCACCCCTTGTACTACGCCAGATATTTTCAGATCAAGCGCTTCACGCGTCATGCGTTGATTGCCTCCTTGAACGCCTTAACCAAGGCGCGAATAGACACTGCGGAGTTGTCAGGCAAATGCACCTGGACGCAGCGGCGGCCACGGTCGGAAAGAATTGCAAAGTCGCCCGAAGCCTGAGCCTTTGCAAGTTCGCCCAAACTCTGTGCGCGGGGGTCTTCAATGGCGATATCCTTCGGCTCTTCTGCCGAGATAATCAGGAACACCCCTTCGTTCGGACCGCCCTTATGGAGCTGACCGGTGGAATGCAGGTAGCGCGGACCGATTTCCAAGCACGACGCCGCACCCAAGCGGTCGGCAACCGAGTGGCGGATTTCTTCCAACGCTTCACGGCGACCTTCGCCCGTGAAGGGGAGGAACGCATTCAGGCTGAAGTAATCGCCGGGCTTAATGCTGCCAAACAGGGCACGCAACGCGGAAACGAGCGATTCGTCTGAAACAGATTCGCGAAGAGCTTCGGACACGTGCACCTCAACGTCGCCGATAGGAATGCCGGCAAGACCCTTTTCCACGAATTCGGGATCGCGGGCGCCATTGGCAAGAATGCTGAGCACTTCCTTCTTGGCAACCGCCACGTCAGGCTGGTCGAAGGGGCACACCTTCATAAGATAGCCAACCATGGCAATGGCGTATTCCCACATAACAAAGTGGGCCGCCACTTCCTCCACGTTCAGAACCTTGAAGCTCATACGCGGAATAGCGGGATCGATGAACTCGAGCGCATGGCTGAAGTTCTGACGATCGTCCCACAGGTCGGTTTTGGTGTTGTAGGTGATAACCGTGCGGTCGTGCGGATCTTCACGCAGAACCAGCGAGTCAACCTCGATGTTGGGCAGGATGCCGAAGCCGTTCTTGCCCAAGCTTTCAGCTACCAGCTGCTCAATCCACAAACCAAGTACGCGGCCGCGCTTTGGCGTGAAGAACGAAAACTTATCGCGTCCGTTCTGGTAGTTGTCAAACAGGAACGCCGCCAAATTCGATGCAGGGTTGTCCAAATCGTCGGTGGAGCACAGCTCCTCGGCGTTGCGCGCACTTTCCATAACCTTTTTGATGTCGATGCCCACCAAAGCAGCAGGAACCAAACCGAAAACGGAAAGAGCAGAGTAGCGCCCACCAACCGTAGGCTCGCCAGAGAATACCTTAGCCCAGCCTTCTTCCTTGGCACGCGCCTCAAGCTCAGAGCCAGGATCGGTGATGGCAATCAGGTGGGAAGGTATTTCCTCTTCCGGCAAGGTTTCCGCCAAAATGGTGCGGACCGCTTTCATAACCAAGGTGGGCTCGATGGTGCCGCCCGACTTGGAAGACTGGATGACAAGCGTGGTTTTGGGGTCGCATTCGGCCAAAATGGTACGAACACGCACCGCCGATACCGAATCGAGCGTCTTAAACGTAATAAGCGACGAATCAGGCTTGTTGTACTTGGTAAGCGTCATCGGAGCCTGGGTAGAACCACCCTGGCCGATGAGGATAACCGTCTTCAAGCCGCGAGAAATCATCTCGTCGGCAAAATCCTGGATCTCGTCGATAGGGCACGGTGGCTCGCTGGCCAGCGTTGCCCATCCCATATATTCAGTGGCGCATTGCTGCGCTTCTTCGGAAAAGCCATAAAGAGAGCTGTCCTTGCATCTAACTCGACTAGCAACCTTGCCGTCGACCAGAGCCTGAAGCGAGGGAGGGTAGATCCCCTGAATGGCAAAATCGATCATTTGTCCTTCTTTCATAGGTCTCTCGATTTTACCAAATGGCAATACGTATGACACCTTTACCCTGTCGCTGTATATAAAATGCCATTTATACAATCTTATTGCCGCTGGTCAGATGAATGTGCCTAAAAGAAAAACCCAACAACGGCACATGCTACGATCCAAGCAAACGTAGCGCTTAGAGCAATCCCGTTCAGGGCAGGAGGAACAGGCATGTCCATCACGTACGATTTCTCAGGGAAAACAGTTGCCGTCACCGGTTCGGCGCGCGGCATCGGGCGACGCATTGCAGAACGATTCTACGAAGCAGGCGCCAACGTTGCCTTGTGCAGCATTTCACCAAACGGCAAAGAAGAACTGATGCAGGAAATCGCTGGCGATGACCGTAGTCGCATCATGGCAAAGCCCGTCGACGTGACGCAGGTCGAGCAGATCAGGACATTCTTCGAAGCGGTAGTGGAAAAGTTCGGTTCGTTCGACGTCCTGGTGAACAACGCAGGAATCTTTACGAGCGAGACCATCGAAACCGTTACTGAAGCCGATTGGGAACGGGTAATGGACACGAACCTGAAGTCGGTGATCTTCGCCAGCCAGTGGTTTACGCGCCACAACCAGGAACACGGCACAGGCGGCAGCATCGTGAACATCGCTTCGGTTTCCAGCGTTACCTATATCCCACACAACTTGCTATACAACATCAGCAAGGCGGGCGTGGTCACGCTTACCAAAACGCTCGCACGCGGCCTGGGTCCTTCCAACATCCGCGTGAATGCCGTGGCCCCTGGCAGCATTCCCACTGACTTGAATGCAGCACTGTACGCCGATAAGCAACGCGAGATTGATTTGTGCAAAAAGATCCCTCTCGGCCGCCGCGGCACCAAAGACGATATCGCCAACTGCGTGCTGTTCCTGGCAGCTGATGAATCCTCGTACCTGACAGGACAGGTTATATTCGCCGAGGGGGGCTGGTTGTTGGCTTAGGTCGCCGCCTTCGGGTGGGCGCTGCGCACTCAGGGTCAAGCGGACTCTTTTGCTTTTCTTCGAAAGCTACCGAGCCTCCACGGTGCGCATTAACTCCCTTTTCAGGGGTGTTTTGTTGTAATCGTGCTAACGAAAAAAAAGACCCGCCGAAGCGGGTCTTTGAATTGTGGTGGTCGGGGCGGGACTTGAACCCGCGACACGCGGATTTTCAATCCGCTGCTCTACCAGCTGAGCTACCCAACCGAAAGCATCATATCTGACGCGAGTTGTTATATTACCGATAGGTCTTCTGTACGTCAAGCCTTTTATGAAACAAATATTTCAAGCTTTGATCAAGGCCCGTAATAACCCGTAGATGGATTTCCAGATCATTCCGTTTCCCCTGATAAACACAGGTTGAAAAACATAGCTTCCGCGAAAGCAAGTAAAAAAGAGGCACCCACAATAGGTGCCTCGATTCGTTAAAACAGCTTATTCCCAAGCGGAGCGGCCCTGTAGTGCACGGCGACCGATATCGGAACGGTACTGAACGCCCTCGAATTTGATAAGCTCACATGCCTCATAAGCACGGTTTCGAGCCTCTTCAAACGTATCGCCCAGAGCAACTACGTTCAAAACGCGACCACCAGCGGTAATGAGCTCGCCGTCGGGGTTCAATGCCGTACCAGCATGAAAAACGATAACCCCGTCGAGCTCTTGAGCCTCTTCCACGCCGAGGATAACCTTGCCCTTTTCATAGGACCCTGGGTAGCCTTCGCTTGCTAAAACAACGCTCACTGCCCATTTATCGGACCAGGAAAGAACGATATCCTCGGGACGACCCTCGGCAACAGCAAGCATGATGTTTACCAGGTCGCCTTCAAGGCGAGGCAGTACTACCTGAGTTTCGGGATCGCCAAAGCGCGCATTGAACTCCAGCACCTTCGGGCCTTCGGGCGTAAGCATGAACCCGCCATACAGGCAGCCGCGATAGTCGTTTTCGAACGGTTCCTTTGCCGTAGCGGCAGCCGATTGCTCCATGATGGAAACCATGGTTGCCATCTCTTCTTCAGTGACAATAGGCACCGGGGAATATACACCCATGCCACCCGTATTGGGGCCAAGGTCGCCATCATAGGCACGCTTATGGTCTTGCGCAGGAGCCATGCAGAATGCCTTGCCGTTGGAAACAAAGGCCAAAAGCGAGCACTCGGGACCAGTCAGCATTTCTTCCACAACGACAGTCTGACCTGCGTCGCCGAAGTTGCCATCAAAGCAAGCCTCAACAGCATCGAGCGCCATATCAAGCGTTTCAGCAACCACAACGCCCTTACCCGCAGCAAGGCCGTCAGCCTTAACAACCAATGGAGCGCCCAGCTCTTCGCAATATGCACGAGCCGAAGCAGCGTCGGTGAAGCTCTGGTAGCGTGCCGTAGGAATACCGTTTGCATCCATGAAGCGCTTGGAATAGGTCTTGGAACCTTCCAGCTGAGCGCCTTGCGCATCAGGGCCAAACACGGGAATGCCCGCTTCGCGAAGGACATCGGCAACACCAGCAACGAGGGGAGCCTCGGGGCCGATTACTACCAATTCGATGTTATGAGCCTGGGCAAATGCGAGTACCGCCTGAGCGTCTTCAGCATTGAGATCCTTAACGTTGCGAGCAATGTTTGCCGTGCCACCATTACCGGGAGCCACGTACAGCTCGGTGCAACGAGGCGATTTCGCAAGCGCCCACGAAATAGCATGCTCACGGCCACCGCCGCCAAGAACCAGGATGTTCATGGTTCAAACCTTTCTTGTTTGATGCCAAAAAGCACCCCCGCAGGTTATTCCGCGAAGGTGCTTTGCTTGTTTTGCTTTACCGGGTGAGGCCCATATTGTTAGCGGCTCTCCCAGCCATTGAAGATAGTCTGGTTGCGATCGGGACCAACAGCGATGATGGACGCCTTTACGCCAGAAATCTCTTCAAGGTACTTAACGTAGCTCTGCGCGTTTGCGGGCAGGTCTTCGAACTTCTTGCAATCGGAGATATCAACGCCCTCCCAACCAGGAAGCTCTTCGTAGATAGGAGTTACGTTCTTCGGATAGATAACCGAATGCTGCATGGGGAAGTAGTCGTAACGCTGACCGTCTGCCTCATAAGCAACGCAAACCTTGATGCGAGGAACGCAGGAAAGAACGTCGAGCTTGGTAAGAGCCATGTCGGTCATGGAGTTAACTTCTACCGCATAGCGAGCCTGAACCGCGTCGAACCAACCGCAACGGCGCTTACGACCGGTGGTTACACCGTATTCGCCGCCCGTCTTGCACAGAAGTTCGCCGGTTTCGTCGTGAAGTTCCGTGGGGAACGGACCGGAGCCAACACGCGTGATGTAAGCCTTGGCGATACCCAAAACCTTGCCGATCGCCTTCGGGCCCACGCCAGAACCGGTGGGTGCACCGCCAGCGCAGCAAGAAGAAGAGGTTACGAACGGGTAAGTACCGTGGTCAACGTCGAGCATGGTGCCCTGAGCGCCTTCGAACAGCACGTTCTTGCCAGCACGGAGCTCCGCATTCAACAGCTGCGTGGTTTCGGCCATATGCTCGCGCATTACGTCGGCGTAGGGGAGATACATCTCGCAGATCTGATCAACCGTGTAGGGCTCAAGATCGTAGATCTTGGTAAGAACCTGGTTCTTCAAGAACAGGGCCGCTTCAACCTTTTCGCGGAAGATCTTTTCATCGAGCAGATCCTGAACGCGAATGCCGCAACGAGAGATTTTATCTTCGTAAGCAGGGCCGATACCACGCTTGGTGGTGCCGATCTTGTGCTTGCCCAGATGACGTTCAGATGCACCATCGAGATCGATGTGATACGGCATGATGATGTGAGCGTCGCAGGAAATGCGCAGGCGATCGCAGGAGAAACCTTCGCCCTGCAGCATGTTCATCTCTTCAACGAGAACCTTCGGGTCGATAACGCAACCGTTGCCGATAACAGGCGTGATGTGATCGTACATAACGCCGGAAGGAATCAGGTGAAGCGCCAGCTTGGTATCGCCGTGGATAACCGTGTGGCCTGCGTTGTTTCCGCCCTGATAACGAACAACGTAATCGTAGTCGCTCGCAATAAGGTCAGTGATCTTGCCTTTGCCCTCGTCGCCCCACTGAGCGCCAAGGAGAACCGTGCTTGGCATGAAAGGTCCTTTCGATGTTTTAATAATTAGCCAGGTACAACGCACCAAAGCGCGCAACAAGCCCTAGCAACCAAAATCATACTACAGTTGAATCAATTTGCTTCGCGGATCAACAGTTCCCATCAAGGCTGCAACGTCTGAATGGCAGGTAAACAAAATTACTTGCCGATACTGCGCCAATTCCGCCAAAGCGCGGGCAGCTTGCGCGCGCCGCTCGTCGTCGAAATTGACCAATATGTCGTCGCACAGCACAGGAAGCCCGCGACCAACATTGGCAGCCGAAAGAAGAAGGGCAATGCGCAGACTCAAATACAACTGCTGACGCGTACCCAGCGAAAGAAGATTGGGCGGGCGCACGGTTTTAACCGCGTCAATCACCTCCAATTCGCCTTGGGCATTCATGCGCACCTGCTGCCAGGCGCCATCGGTCATCTGTGAGAACAAGCGCGAAGCGGTGCGGTATACCTCAGGTTGGCTTTTGCGCTCCCATTCGGCAATTGCCGCCTCGAGGGACCGTTTGGCAATGAACAGAACCGAGAGCCTACGGTACGTTTCCCGCAGGCGCGCCTCCACCTCTTCGCATTTGAACTTTGCCTCGTCGAAATCGGTTGAGCTGCGAGCAGCAGCCAAACGTTCCGACAGCTCCCCATACTGACGATCCGTTTCGGCAGCCGTAGCCGCCGTCTTAGCGCGGTCCTGCTCTTTACGCTCAATCGCTTGGGATATCACCTCTACCGATGCGCCATCGTCGAAGCCTGCCTTGCGGCACAGCTCCACACGTTGATTCTTACATTCGGCTAATTCCTTGCGAAGGCTTGCACACTGAAGGGAACGCGCCTGATGGTTCAGGCTCTCCGTTGCGCATGAGGTGCGGTAATCATCAAGCTGGTCCAGCAATCGGCGAGCACGGCGAAGAGAACCAGCGGCGGCTTTCAATCCATTCGCCTCCAAGAAGCTCACAACTTGGGCATCGAAATCACGGAGAGACCGTTCGCAAGCTTCCACCGTTTTCTTGTCCTGCTGAACCACCCAATTGCGCTTCTTCAGCTCTTCGTCAAGCTCGTCTTCTCCAGGAATCGGCTTCAACGCCATCGAAATACCCGCCGCACCTATTACCAGGGCAAACGCGACCAATGCCACTCCAGCAATCAGGTAAGAGACACCACCATGATCGGGGGCGCTGTACAAAACGAAAGAACCGCCGAACGCCATAAGCAGCGTTAACGCCGAAGCCAATCCGAGCTTCACTTTGCGCTGCGAAGCAAACTGATTCTTGCTATCAGCGGCCTTAGCCCGTTCGGCGAAGACTTCGTAATCAGACCGAGAGCGAACAGCATCCATACGTGCGGCATCCAAAGAATGCTCCAGTTTCGCGCGACGGCGCTCAAAATCATCGAGGCTGTCCGCAAGTCGATACTGATCCTCCCTGCTCAAGCCAACCAGCTCGGCAAGCTCGAGCGGCGGCTCCCCCTCATGCTTGGAAGCTTCATCTTCCAAGCGCAGCGCCTCATGGAGCGATGCGCGCGATTCTTCGATGGAATGATCGATTTCTTCCACGCGAGCGCGGAGCGTTTTCAGCCCTTCGATTTCTGCATTAAGTTGCTGCTGCGTTTGTGCAAGCAGGTCTCTCCGCGGACCCCATGAGGCAAGCGTCTTCTCCTGCGCACGCAGTGCATCAGCCTCTTCGCGGCCCTGATGGACCAACTCGCGCAGACGAAGTCGCTCTTCCGTTAGGTTAGGCACCGAATTCGGGTTCTTGGCAGAACGGGAAAGCTCCTGCTTAATGCGCTCATTCACTTCATCAAGCGCATGAGCGGGGGAAGCCCCCGTACCGGAACCAGCGGTAAGCAAATGAGCCGTTACTTCGTTATGGCGATCAAGGCGCAAAAGCTCATCGCTCGTTAACGCGAAAATAGTGTCGTAGGTTTCCTGGTCGATGTCGGCAAGCAACCCTGCGGGAACGGTTATCCCTTCACTGTTCTTGGCGCGCTTGACCTCGAACACTTCACCAGTCGAGCTGTCGCGAAAGAAGAGGCTTCCCACACGTTCCGCCGATTCGGGACGATACGGATTACCCTGACCTCTAGAACTCGGCCAACTGAATAAAACGCCCTTCACCAATTCATTGAGCGTGGTTTTGCCGGCTTCGTTGGGGCCGTACACCACATTCAGGCCAGGAGAAAACGGGCCCACGATGGTGTTCGAGAACTTCCCGAAACTCGACATCTTCACATGCTCAAGAAACAAGGGGCTTATGCGCGTCTCGACACTGGTGTTCTTCTTTTTACCCATTAAGCCTCACGCCCCAACAAATCAAGCACAAGCGTTTCGGCTTCATCGCACAAGGAAGGCATGACGCGACCAAGCGTTTTGGGCAAAGGAAGGTCGCGGCTGCAAAATTCGTCTTCCATACCCTGAAGCGCCGCCGCATCACCTTTGCGATACTCATCGAGCGCGCCAAGATATGCCGCAGGGAACAGCCCTTCGGCACGAAGAGCCTCTTTATCGAAAGGCGCCGAGGTGCGGCCCTGAATATCATCAATAAAGAAAAACGGGTACGAGTCGTTCACCGCCTGGCGAAGATCATCAAGCACATGAGCGTCAAGGCGCGAATGGAGGCTTGTCTTGCCGGTAAGAATCACGCGAAATATCATGCGCTGGCAGTACGCATCGGCATTGGCGGCAAACTGCGCAGAAACGATGCGCTCCTGAACATCAGCAACCGTGGGGCATTCGGACACATCCACCTCCAAACGACACCATTCAACCTGTGCCATGGGGAGGAAGTCTGCCTGAACAGGGGATCCCTGCGAAAGCGTAATTTGATACACCCCATGAGGGCCGGTTTCCACCACGCTCCTGCCCTGAGGGCACCCGGAAAAGGCAATGCGCGGATCATGAGGTGTGGGCAGCAGGCGCGGCTGATGAACATGACCGCACGCCCAATAATCAACATCTCGCGAAAGCAGGGTTTTGGGTTGCACTGGCGAGCGTGTGGGGTCGATATCAAGGCCTGTATGCAGAATGCCAACCATAAAAGGTGCCTGAATGCCCAGTTCACGTTGGGCAGTTTCACGTGAAACCCCTTCAGAAATATCAACGCCGGCAGGCCAAGACTGACTGAAGTATCCGCGTCCGCCAATCAACGCAAGGGGCTCACCCCCACGTTCATACAACGCAAAACTAGGCTTGCCCGCGCCCAGCAAATGAGCGTTTTCCGGCAAAGAGGAAAAGCCGTTATCCCACGACGTAAAAGGATCATGATTACCCGTTACAAAGTACACGGGAATACCCGCGTCGTTGAGCCTTTCCAATCCCGATACGAACAAAGAAAAATCGGCATACGAGGGGCGCGAATCGTCGAAGATATCGCCCGCAACCACCACAAAATCAACCTGCTTTTCTATCGCAGTGTCAATAATGCGCCGATACGCATCCGGAATGGCCTTCAGCAGCACGTCAGCCCATAGGGGAGAACTTGCGCGGAGCCCCTTAAACGGTGCCCCCAAATGCAAGTCGGCTGCATGTATGAACGTAATCGTGCTCAATCCAGCCTGCCTCTCGTAAGACTAGTAACGCGAATCGTCGAAGTGATTGGTGAACTTGGTGAATTCGGGGATGAACGTGAGCGGGATGTCGCGCGTCGGGCCGCTACGATTCTTCGCCACGATGAGCTCCGCCATGCCCCAGTCGGGGCGGCTGTCCGATTCGGCCTCGGCTTCCGTAGTGCTTCGGTCGATGAACATAACGATGTCGGCGTCCTGTTCGATGGAGCCCGATTCACGAAGGTCTGAAAGCATCGGGCGCTTATCGGTACGCGACTCAACGCCACGGGAAAGCTGCGAAAGCGAAATGATGGGCACTTCGAGTTCCTTTGCCAAAACTTTCAGGCCACGTGAGATTTCAGCAACCTCGACGGCGCGGTTGTTGGGATGAGGGATTACCGGCTGCATAAGCTGCAGGTAGTCAACGATGATCAGACCATTCTTCTTGTTGCGCATCATGCGACGCGCCTTGGTGCGCAGCTCGACGATGGAAAGACCAGCCGAGTCGTCAACGTACAGCTCGCAGTTGGAAAGGTCGCTGGAAGCCTGGATAAGTTGGCTCCAGTCCCCTTCGGTGAGCTGACCATTGCGCATGCGCGAAAGCGCAAGGCCAGCTTCCGCCGCCAAAAGCCTCTGCGTGATTTCGTTGGAGCTCATTTCCAAGCTGAAAAACGCCACAGGCGCGCCGGACTTAGCGGCATTGGCCGCAAGGTTCATAGCGAACGACGTTTTACCAACAGCAGGGCGAGCAGCCAGGATAATAAGGTTGCCCGGGCGCAAGCCGCAAAAAAGCTTATCCACATCGATGAAGCCGGTGGGCACGCCTTGGAGCATGCCTTCACGGTTACCCATTTCGGCAATTTCCTCATTCGCTTCTACGAGCAATTCCTGAATGCCCTTAAAGCTGGAATTTACCGTTTGCTCGGTAACGCCGAACAATGCCGCTTCCGACTGAGAAATAAGTTCCTTCGGATCGGCGGGGGAATCGTAGGCAAGCGACGTGATTTGAGCCGCACTCATAAGGAGTTCGCGACGAATGGCGTCGCGGCTCACAATTTCAGCATGATGCTGCCAGCTGGTAAACGCAAACGTGTTGTCGGCGAGCTCCAGCAGATACTGCTGGCCACCAACCGCTTCCAACTGGCCCGCTGCCTTCAGGTTGTCGGAAACGGAAATAACATCGATCGGAATGGAACGCGCGTTCATTTCGCGCATTGCCTCGAAAATCATCTTGTGAGCTGGACGGAAGAAGCTTTCAGGCTTCAGCTTCAAGGACACTTCCTCGAACACGCCCGTCGACAAAAGACATGCCGCTAAAACCGTTTGCTCAGCCTCAATGTTCTGAGGCAAAGACTTGCGCGCTTCAGAAGCTGGCTGATTGTTTTCAGGCATGAGGGTCTGCTCCTTGGTGTTTCGATGACTAGCACCCTCATAATACCCGCTTTGTTGCCAGGGCTCGGTCAAGACTCGGCAACAACACCAAATAGCAAGACCCTGTCGAGGAAGTGTCCTCGACAGGGCCGCAATCTGGCTCCACTCAACTCGGCAATTAGAACAGTGGTGGACAAGTTTTGTAGGAGTCCAAGTTGGGGAGCACTTCTTTATATTGGTTGAGACGTGCACGAATGATGGGTCGGATATTGGACAGCTGCCTGCCCGTTACTGTTTCCTTTTCAGCATAAGGCCGCAAGGCTTCGGCAAGGTCGGTATCGCCCACAGTATCTCGTATCCAGTCGGCGTAATACTCAACCCCGATCAGGTTGACTTCCCCATGCACTTGATAAGCAGCATCCGACCAACGTTTATATAAAAAACGCGCGTAATCGCTCGTTGCAAAGTGCTACATATCTTTATTGCTCTCAACAAAAAAGAAAGGCCACCCAAATGGGTGGCCTTTCAAAAAAGCAGATAAGAAACTACTCAGCAGCTTCTTCAGTTGCCTCTTCTGCCTCTACTGCTTCTTCAGCAGCTTCCTCAGCAGGAGCAGCGAAGGTTGCCTCGTCGCCTACGAGCAGAACGAGGTTAGCCTTGATGTCGCGATAGAGAGACACAACAACGGTGTGCTCACCAGCGGACTTGATGGCATTCTTGATCTCAACGCGACGACGGTCGATGTCAAGGTCAGCCTGAGCTTTAACAGCGTCAGCTACCATCTGAGCGGTTACAGAGCCAAAGAGAACACCCTCTTCGCCTACGCGAACCTCAACCTTAACGGTAAGAGCCTCGAGCTGAGCCTTCATCTTGTTAGCATCAGCAATGCGGTTCTCTTCGCGAGCAGCAATGTTGTGCTTGCGCTGCTCGAGCTGCTTCAGATTGCCCTTGGTTGCCAGAACGGCCATACCCTGGGGAAGCAGGTAGTTGTTAGCAAAGCCGGGAGCTACGTCTACAACGTCGCCTTCGCCGCCCTTGTTCTTAACTTCGGTAAGAAGGATAACTTTCATTTCATCCTCCTCTTAGCGATTACGGCGATCGCCGCGGCCGCTTACAGCAGGCACAGCGTAGGGCATGAGAGCCATTTCGCGTGCGCGCTTAACAGCATTGGCGATATCGCGCTGGTGCTGGGTGCAAGCGCCCGTAACACGGCGGGGCTTGATCTTCCCACGGTCAGTAACATACTTGCGCAGCATCTGAGTGTCTTTGTAGTCGACGTATTCCGCATGATCCTTGCAGAACTGGCAATACTTTCGACGAGGCTGCTTGGTGTAGTCAGACATGTTAACCTCTTTCGAATGATTAGAACGGAATGTCGTCGTCGTAAACGGAGGCATCTACAACCGGTGCAGCCATTGGAGCTGCTGCCATCGGTGCCTGAGCCATAGGCGCCGCCATGGGAGCCGCGGCGCGAGGAGCACCATCGTTGCGGCTGGTCATGAACTCGATCTCGTCAACAATGACTTCGATCTTGCTACGCTTCTGGCCATCGCGTTCCCACTGGCTCCAACGAAGCTTTCCCTCGATGGCTACCTTGCTACCCTTGGAAAGGAAGCGGGAAACGCTCTGTGCGCGAGCACCAAACATAGTGCAATCAATGAAGTTGGGGTAATCTTCCCACTCACCCGTCTGCTGATTCTTGCGGCGATCGTTAACTGCGACGCCGAAGCCCAGAACAGGCATACCGCTTGCAGTGGAACGCAAATCGGGATCACGAGTAAGGTTTCCGCTGATTACAACTCGATTGATACTCATATCGATACCTCTTTCACAACGTGGACTAGTCCGTCCACCTTTTGATTTCCTTGAAAATTAATCGCGATCGGTGCGAGCAACGATCATGTGACGCACAACAGCATCGGAGATGCGAAGTACGCGGTCGAGTTCAGCAATGTTGCTGGGCTCTGCATGGAAATCGATAAGGGTGTAATCACCGTCGGTCAGACCGTTGATTTCGTAAGCGAGCTTGCGCTTACCCCAGTTATCAACATTATCAACGACACCGTTACCTTCTGCGAGGGCGGTCTCGATACGCTTCATAACAGCGAGACGAGATTCTTCGTCGATAGACGGAGCTACAAAATACAAGAGTTCATAAGCCTTCATCAGTTCACCTCCTCTGGACTTACGGCTTCGGGTTTAAAGGCTACCCCGAAGCAGGAAATTAGCCTTGTTAGGTTACCAAACAGGGCAATGAAGAACCAATGACTCTACGAGAACTCACGGTTTGCACACATTAGCCTTACGGATTTCCTGAGACCATCCTATTCCCGTTATCTGAAATTGATGCGAAAACAATGCGAAAATCCTGGAAAAGCTGGGCAATGCCCTGGTTTCCGCATAGACGTCATACCTTCTTTTCAAACAACGAATTCAGCGCACAAAAAAAGAGCCGGCAGTGCTGCCGACTCCTCGATTGAGTTCGCTATTCCTCAGCTGCTTCTTCCTGCTCTTTAGGATCGAGGGTTCCCTCCATCTCAAGCTCAAGTTTGAGGTTTTCCATAAAGTTAGGAGCAGGGCCGATGTAGACAACCTCTCGCTCAATGCCATCCTCATCGTAAAGGTAGCCAAATGCGTACCCCTGCTCTTCGCCAGGCAAGCCACCTTCAGCGATAAGCGCGTCCTTCTGGCCTTCGTCGGTGTCGACATAGCCGTCATAACAGAAAGCATATGCCGTTGCGCCTCGAGCACCCTGAACCTCTTTACGCGCAGCCAAGAAGCATTCCTCAGCATCGTCACCTGGGTGCGTCTCGATGAAGAGGTTCTCCTTCACCGCAAGACCGGTGAAGGGAATAACATCTTTCCCCTCCTCCATCTTATCGGCAGCTTCGTCCAAAACAGCGACGATAACAGCCTTCAGCACGTCATCAACGTCTTCTACGGGGATATCGTTTTCGGGATCTACCACACGATCTACCATGGTCGTCCTTTCCCTTTTCTTCTAAACCAATTCAGCCCAGTGTACTCTCGCAAGCAGAAAAGCCCAACGCAAACTCCGCCAACGAGCACAACCCATCCATGAAGGTTGGGAATATAGGCAGAAAAACGTGTCTGGATACGCTATAAATCACCAGTTCAAGTATGGAA
>USDX01000012.1 GCA_900553605.1 uncultured Eggerthella sp.
GTGGGAGGATAGGCCGTTCCGCTCATGCAGGGCGTTTCCGTTTTCATAGGGCCCGGGGGCCCTTTCCCTTTTCTTGCAGGCAGTTCTGCATTGTATGAATAGGTCTTTTCTTTATTTAATGGCATAATGATTAGGCATTATCAGGCGATCCGAAACGGATTTTCGTTATGTCTCAATATCCTAAGTTTTGCACCTCATGCGGTTCTCCGCTTGATCCTGGTCAGAAGTTCTGCACTGCATGCGGTGCGGCAATAACTGAAAGTTCTTCAGATCTGACATCAAGCATTTCAAGCTCTTCGGCTCCTGGAGATACTTCACCAATGCCCGCTGTCGGTTCTCAAAGGCCTTCCTATCCTGGTGATACCCAGGTTTTAAATTCGCAGGACGTTCAAAATAGGCAATATCGTCAACCCTCAGGGAATTCTGCTCCTGTGATACCGAATCGCAATTCCGATTCGAAAAAACCTGTTTTTATCGTTCTGATCGTTGTTCTTGTTGTGGCTGTTCTGATTCTTGCCAGTGTTTTGCTGTCTAACTTGTTCGGCAACCAGCAGAATTCCTCGTCAGCCTCTTCGACCGCAACCGAAGAATCCCAGCCTAGCAATTCCAGTCAATCTACTTCCAATAGTTCTTCTGCCGGAATCACTGATGCAGATAGGGAACTATACTCAACGCTTTCTTCATATTATTCTCAACTTGGTGATTACGATCAAAGAATTGTGTCCGCCGCAAAAACATTCAATGCTGATTATGTCTCTAAGAACATGAGCGTACGCTCTTCTGATGCAAGTAGTGCATATGCGTTGGCTGAGGAAATTGCTGACGATTACTCTGCTCTGAAGAACCTACCCGTTCCATCGACTTCGCGCTATGCTTCTTGTTATTCTGCAATGCTCACCTGCTACTATGACTGCACTCAGAGGATTGGCGCTATATCCGAGGCTTGGGATATCAGTCTTCAGTATTCAGATCCCACTGGGCACGAAGATGAGATCTGCGCTCCTCTTTCCCGTGATCGATCTGGAGATAACAACAAGTATTACACCGAATTTAAGCAGACCTATCCTTCCACTAAACCACAATCGCCAACAGCGTAATTTACTTACCCCGCTTTCTTGCTGGTTGTTGGAGGATGGGGTTCCTCCCTGCTATTCATTGTTCATTTACCGTTAGGAGTTTTAAATGTACGGATACTCTTCTTATGGGCCTGATTTGTTCAGCCTTCTTGGTTTTGCAGGGGGGATCTGGCTTTCTCTTACATTTATCGCATTTATTGCGGCAATTGTTTGCACTGTTTTGCTGTACAGGAAATATGTTTCCTCATTTGATAATAATCAGCTAAAGAATGCAAAACACGATTTTGGCCCATTCCTCCGTTTTGAGAAATTCTGGTCCGAGAAGATCCTCATTGTCCTCTTTATTTACAACATGTGTTTTATAGCCTTCGGGAGCGCTGCAGCGGTTATTAGCCTTCTTTCGATGCTTACTTACGATGTTGGCAGCGTTTTCATTGCAATCCTCACCGTTGCTGTGTTGTTTGTTCTCGGTGAAGTGTTCAACCGGCTTTTCTACGAGTTCTTTATGCTGATTGTGAAGATGTGGCGAAACACCCAGGACATTCGTTCGGCCATTGTTGGCAATGATTTTTTTGAATCTGCTTCAGTTTACTGCGAGCCTGCTAAAGAACCATATCATCAGGTTTCAGTAAATACCCAGGGTTCTGCTGTTGCGCCTGAGAATACAAATGCAAACCAGCGAGTTGCCGCTTCTGAAGCTGTAGATTTTTCGAAAACCAACCCGCTTCCTGTTGTTCAGACTCCACCGCAACAAGGCGTGCTTGACCAGAACTCTTCTTGGTCTTGTCCCTCTTGTGGCGCAAGCAACAAGGCAGGCATTTTCTGTTCGCAATGCGGAATGCGCCGTAGTTAATCTCACTTTTAGTTATTTAGCCAGGGGCTTATCCCTGGCTTTTTTTATTTTTCGGTCTTTTGCCACTTTCGTTTTTCTTTCTCACGGTTTTCTCATCAATGTTAGATCCGGCTGAGAACATTTGCTCATCGGGAAAAGGATGAGAAATGAAACGTGGTGCTTTAATAGCTGGTCTTATATGCGGCGCTCTTTGCGCCGGTTGCGTATTTGCCTATTCGGTCCAAGTCCGTGGAGAAGCAGATGAAGCTCGAATTGAGGCAATGCAACGCTATGGGGGAGAACAGGTCGATGTCCTTGTCGCCACTAAGGATATTTATCCAGGAGAGACCGTCGATGCTTCCAATGCTGAGGTTAAAACGTGGTTGAGCGATCTTTTGCCTAGTGGCTGCTTGACATCCTTCGATGACGTCAAGGGTGCGCAGGCTGCTTCGTTGATTATTTCCGGTGAAGCCATCTCTCAACGAAGGTTTGATTCGGCTGGTTCGGGAATAGACGTTCCTCAGGGTTGTGTTGCGCTATCGGTTCCAGCCGAGGATGTTCAGGCGGTTGGCGGAGCTTTATCGGCAGGAGATGTTGTTGATGTTTACGCAACAGGATCGCAGACATCGTGTATCGGGAAGCAGATCATGGTGCTGGCAACCAATGTTGAGCATTCGAGCGGAACAAAAGCAAAAGTGAGCTGGGTTACTCTGGCTGTCCCTGTCGAGCAGTCTCAGGAATTTGTAACAGCATCCCAATCGATGGATATCTATTTTGTCTTGCCAGCCCCCGGCGTCGATCGGGAACCTTCCGAGCAGGGTCAAATCGGGAACCGAGACGATTCTCCTGCTTCTGGCCAGTATGAAGGAAGTTGATTTGGTTTGTTCTGATTGGTCTTGTCGCGATTGGTTTTGAGCTGGGGCTCTCTTCGAAAGAACATGGAAAGGTGAGAGATATGGGCAAGAAAACAATGCTTTGTGTCGATACCGAGTCATTGAGATATCCCGAATTGATAGGGCTTAATGACGAGGATTTCGATTCTCAAGAATGGCTCGAGACGTACAGTACCGCCAACGAAGCGCGACGAGCGTTATCGGGAATTGGCCCAAAAGATAACGTGTGGGTTGTCTCTTGCGATGACATGGAGGGGATCAATCTTGCTGCTGCCCTTAAGCACGATAACTTGAGCAGGAGCATCGAGCTGGTTTCTTTCGGCGGAACCGGTTCTGAAGTTGGGCGATGTCAAGCTGCGGGTATTGACCTGATTCGTGGCAAGGCGGAGTTTGTTAAGCGTTACTCCGAACAGAAAAATGAACAAGCTTTTTCTGCTGTGAGGGAAAAGGTGCCATCTCCTGTTGCGAGCAGCGATGAAGGGTTGTCTTCTTTGAGGGCTGCCGAGCCCTCAGTCTCGGATTTCGAGGATGTATCGCAGGGTGGGCGTGGGAATGCGCTTGAACCAAAGCCTGAAAGTGCTTCGGGAAAGATCATGGGTGTCGCTGCCTCAAGAAGCGAAAAATCAGCTCAGTCTGGTTTTATCGTCTCTGTTTTAAGCGGGAATGGAGGTGTGGGCAAAAGCACCGTTGCTGCTTGCCTCGCTGTCTTGTTCCAGGAAAAGGGTCTGAAAACTGTCTTGGTTGATTTGGACCTCCAGTTTGGGGATGCGGGATTCTTGCTTGGGCTTGATGATGTGGTAGGTATCGATGAGCTTGTTCGTCAGCCTGAGCGAATCAATCAAGTGAAGCCTGCGGGGGGATTGCCCGCTGTTGTCGGCATTCCCGACAAGCTTGAGGAGTCAGAGGCGCTTGTTGCCTGTACATCGGAGGTTCTTTCCCTTCTGAAGAGCCGTTTTGATGCCGTGGTTGTTAATACGGGGTCTTTTTGGTCTGACTGCCATATCCAGGTGTCCGAGGCTTCGGACCAGGTTTTATTCATTCTTGATCAGAGGCCCTCGTCGGTGCGCTCTTGCTCGCGGGCTCTTGATCTCTGTGCTCGTTGCGGTATTGCGGTCCAGCCATTCCGGTTTCTCCTCAACCTTTGTTCGAAACATGCGCTCTTGACCTCGCTGGATGTTTCGTGCGCACTCCACGGGATTCAGGTTGGAGAGCTGAAGGATGGAGGAAGAGAGGTGGGCGAACTACTCGGGGCGGGGCTTCCTCTTGAGCTTGCTTCCTCGAAGAATCCATTCATTGAGAGTTTGAGGGAGATTGTTCCTCAGTTGGTTCCTGAGCGCTTGCGGTCTTTAGAGCTGCAGGAGGCTCCTGTCGAAAATGAAAAACGAACATTTTTCCCCGGAATCCGCAAAAGGAGAACAGCATGACGTTGATGGAGCGCGCATCGGCGAAAACTTCCCTAGATCCTTCTGCAGATGATGCGCTCTTGACCAGCTTGAGGGAGAAAGTAGGCCATATTATTCCTCCTGCTGATGCAGCTCGTCTCATTGCAAGTAACCCACGTCAGGCTCGCAGCGAAATTAGCCTTGCCTGCGAAAGGGTGATAGCTGAAGAACCCTGGCTTCTTGCTGGGCGTTATTCAGCCGAAGAAGCGGTTGGGAAGTATCTCGACGAAGTGTTTGGGTTGGGACCCCTTGAGGAGATGCTTGGCGACGACAGTATTACTGAGGTCATGGTAAATGGATCGAAGTCGCTGTATTACGAGAGGAACGGTCGACTCTACCAATCATTCGATTGTTATGAGGACGATGCGCAGGTTTTTAACCTGATAGACAAAATTGTTGGACCCCTCGGGCGTCGCGTTGACGAAAGCTCCCCGATGGTTAATGCGAGACTTCCCCGCGGGCACCGTGTCAATGCGATAATCCCGCCTCTTGCTCTCGATGGTCCGGTTGTCACGATTCGTAAATTTCGAGCGCATGCGTTTTCCCTTGATGAGATGAGGAGTCTCGGCTCTTTTGATCATGAAGTGGACTGTTTATTGAGGTGGGCAGTACGGAGAAGATGCAATATTGCAGTTTCTGGCGGCACGGGCAGTGGGAAAACGACGTTGTTAAATGCGCTATCGGCCCTTATTCCTTCAAACGAACGAATCGTAACAATCGAGGATTCTGCCGAGCTTAGGTTCGATGAGCATCCTCATGTGGTGCGTTTGGAAGCCCGCCAAAAGAATGCTGAAGGGATCGGTGAAGTGTCGATTCGCGACCTGGTCATAAACTCTTTGCGCATGCGACCTGACCGTATCGTTGTTGGTGAATGCCGGGGTGCGGAGGCCTTGGATATGCTTCAAGCGATGAGCACCGGGCACGATGGTTCCCTTACCACCCTACATGCGAATTCCCCTACTGAAGCGGTTTCGCGTTTAACGACAATGGTTCGCTATGGTGCAGAACTTCCCATCGAGGCGATTGAGAGCCAGATAGCCAATGCGATCGATTTAGTAATCCAAATTACACGTTATCCCAATGGCGATAGGGGGATTTGCGAATTAGCGGGGTATGCCTGGGACAAGGATTCATCGAGCTGTCGGGTGGAGACATATTTCAGGCGAGACGCAGTAACGGGGAGGAAGGAATGGCTGGCCTATCCTGGTTGGCTTGATGATCTTCCGTACTTGGGGATAGCAACGAGGGAAGAGGTGGCGAAGTGGAAACGTCAAGCATCCTATTAACAGTCGCTTCTTGTTTTGCGCTTGCGTTTGGACTCTTGGGGCTTTCCTGGCTTTTTGAAAAAGGGCTAGATCGGTGGCGGTCGCAGAGAGCGGTTGACAGAACCGGAGGGGGAAGTCCCATTGGCCGTGTTTTTGCAGAGGGAATTCCCTTTCTGGGGAGTTTGTCTAAGGTCGGTCTGCGCTTCGCCCCCTTTGGCTTGTTCGTTAAGGGCATGGTTGGGGAAGTCCGTAGATTGGGGTATCGCACCGATCTCGTTCCCATGGGAACGGTGCTTCTTGCATTCTCTGGTTTTGCGTTCGTGCTTGTTTACGCGATTTCGCTCTCCGCTATAGGCGCTTTTGCTTCCGTGATTTGCGTTTTCCTTATCCTCAATGCCTGGGTTAATAAGAGGAACGAGCAGCGAAGGGAAGAGATGCGGGAGCAAATTCCCGAAGCGCTTCAGTCAATGAAAGCTTGCTTTCAGACCGGCTATTCGCTGTCTCAAACGGTTCACGAGGTTGCGGAGCATACCAAGGGGCCACTTAGCGAGCTTTTCTCGGAGGTTGAGGGAAATCTCGAAACTGGCAGTGGGGTCCATCAAGCTTTGGCTGTCATGAGGGCTGAACATTCTGAGCCGGAATTGGCATTTCTAGCAACATCGTTGGAGATTCAGCATAAAACCGGCGGTAGTATGCAGCGGATATTGGAGGCGGCTCGTCAGTCGGTCTGCGATGAATTGGAGTTGAAAAGAAATCTTAGGACGCAAACCGCCCAAGCGAAGTTATCTGCGCAAATTGTCACTGCGATGCCCTTTGCCTTGGTGGGGGTGTTCTCGCTTCTTTCTCCGGGGTTTCTCGATCCGTTTTTCGAAAGTCCCCTTGGTGTTGTCATGCTGATGACCGCAATTGGGATGCAGGTGTTGGGAGTTTCTATCGTCCGACGGCTATTGAGGGTTGAGGTTGCATGATGGCGGTTTGGTTATCTGCGGTTTCGATAGGTGCCGGTTGCTGCTTCGGAGCGATCGTTGGCTTTGCCTTCTATGAGAGGCATCGCGAAGTGCAGAGGAAAAACCGAGCTAAAGAAGCTCTGGGGAGCGGATCGGTGTTGCGAGCATCTTCTGTTTCTCTCGAATCGGGAGGGTTTAGTTCGTGGCTTATAGAGAAGGCGATTCAGTTATCGATCGATGAGCATAATCTGCCTTTGTCATTGCTGAAGATTGGTTCGTGCGGTTTCTCGAAAAATGCCTGTTTGTTCGAGAAGGCCGGGATTAGTCGGGCGTTAACAGGGGATGGCTATGCATGCGCACGTATTTATTTTTCGATAGGCGGATTGCTTGCGGGTGGTTTGCTTGGTGCGTGTTTTTCACCACTTCTTGCGGCCATTGGGGCAATTGCGGGAGCGATATGGGGTTGGAACGGGCTGTCAAGGGCGATCAAGGAAGAGGTTCGTTGTCGTGCCTTATCTGCTGAGCAGCAGTTTTCCCAGATGATCGAAGTGATAGTACTTGGCTTGAATAGCGGTATGTCGTTCGACAGAGCTCTGCTCCTTTACTGCGAATCGTTTGGGGGTTCTCTGAGCGAAGTAGCAGGTTCTGCGCAAAGGCAATGGGCCCATAGCCTCATCGATCGAAGCGAGGGATTACGTCAGATCGCGCGATCGTATGATTCTTTGCTCTTCGACAGATTCGTAGAAAACGTTATCAGGTCCATTCGATTCGGTACTTCGATGGCAGAAAACCTTAGCCTGCTTGCCGTTGAGGCTCGAGCGATAAGGAAGAGCAAGCTTGAGGAGAGAGTGGCGAAGGCGCCGGTGAAAATGATGCTCCCTGTGGCGACGCTGATCTTGCCTGCCATGCTCGTGCTGGTGATGGGTCCGATCATGCTTGATTTGATGGAAGGATTTTAGGAGGAAGACATGAACAAGGAAGTACTGGTGGATAAGCGCATATTGATGATGACGCGTATTGAAAATGCACTGGATCGCATGAAAGGCGAAGCTTGCTCATATGCTTCATTGGCCCGTGCTCTTTGGAACATGAGGCGAAGTCGTGCGGCGCTCGCGGGTCAAGGAACCACGGAATATGCAATCTTGGTCGGCGTTTTGGTTGTTATAGCAATTATCGCCATTACGGTATTTCGTCCCAAAATCCAAGAATTATGGGACGCGATCTCTTCGGGGATCAACGGACTCTAGGTTTGCTCGATTTGAGTGCAGGGAACGTTTGATGGGGCGATTTAGAGGACAATCAAGCGTCGAATACGCCATCGTATTTGCGGCGTTTCTTGCCATGATTGTGGGTTTGGGGGCTATAGCAAATCTGCTTGAATCTGGTTTGGTGATCGAGCATGCACTTCAGTCGGCATCTCATCATTTGAGCAATGTTGCGGCTGCGGCCTGGGCTGACATTTTTCTGTACTAAGGAAGGATGAAATGGGCAGACTATGGGAGATCTTCGCCTCTCTGGCTTTATGCGTTCGCCATCCGATGCTGCGTTTGGCAATGTCTGTCTCCGGTGCCTTACGGGGAAGGTTTGCTTCTGTCCACGGTTTCTTCTCTGGTCAGTCGACGGTTGAGGGCGCCTTTCTGATACCAGTCATTCTTCTTATGCTGATGCTTTTGATTCAGCCCGGGATCCTTCTTTATAACCACGTAGTTATGCAATCTGCCGCATCGGAGGGCTGCCGTCTTATTTCCACACGCCCATCAGGTGACTCGCTTGATGCTTATGAGGGGTATGTGATCAGAAGGCTGGGATCGGTTCCGCAGCAGAAAAATTTTCATGTTCACGAGGGAGCGTGCACATGGGAGGTTCGTTTCGACGGTGGCGAGGAGAGCGACATCGTTACGGTGACGATCAAGAATCAGGCCGAGCCTTTGCCATTTTTCGATTTCGGTGCGCGTTCCCTTGGTTTGGTGAATGGCGAGGGGAATTTCGTCCAGGAAGTGTCGGTTTCGACGCGTAGCAAGAGCGCTTGGGTAGTTGGGAATGATCAGGGGCTGGATCCCGATGCGTGGGTTTCTCAGAATGGGTCAACTGCGGAAAGGAGCGAGCGGTGAAAAAAATGCGTTCGTCCTCTCTTTTTTGGGCAGAAGAGGGATTTTCGACGGTGGGGATGGTCCTTGCTCTTCTTATTTCGATCTCGCTCATTTTTACTGCTGCGCGTGTTTATGAGATCAACAGCTGTTCGTCGAGAGTGCAGGAGGTTGCTGACGCTGCTGCTCTTGCAGCGGAGAATACCGTTGGTGAATTTTATCTTGTTGCCGGAATTAGCGATGCCGTGATCCTGTCGCTATCCCTCACCACCGCGGGGTGTCTCGGTTTAAGTGTTGTTTGCGCTTGTGTTCCCCCCGCCTCAGGCTTATCGAAAACGTTTTTGGAAATGGCTCAAAAGACTAAGAAGGCTCGAGATTCTTTTTCGGAATCTGCAAACGAATCGCTCGGCCGATTGGCTCAGGCTCTGCCTTTCATCGCCGCGGTGAAGGCTCAGGAAGTGTTTTCAGCGAATTCATCGCTATTCGACGGGGCTCATTATCAAGGGATTGTCGTTCTCTCTCCGTGGGAGATGGAAAAGGGGGATTCGCCCTCTTTCCATGATTCGGATGAGGCTTTGAGTGAAGTGGAGCAATCGCGGGATAGCCTGGAGGATGTTGCTGAACAAGCTGAAGAGGCGGCAAAGCGGGCAAATGAGTGGAAACAGTATGGGTATGAGCATGATTCCATCAGTCCCGATGCGTATTGCATGTACGAACGAGCAGCGAAGCTCGCAGGAATGACAGGTTCCGATAACCCATTCTTTTCTTCGGTCGACACCTGGAGCTTCGGTGCCTCCTTGGAGCGTGCAAAGACGTATTACCGGCTTCGTTATCAGACCGAGGCTCCAAACGGGCAATCGGTGGATGAGCTGTCGAACTCTGCTTTGAGAAAACGATTCTATGCTTATGCCCAAGAGACTGTTGGACAGGGCTACGTTCATGAGACGGAATCATCTTTCGACGCGTTCTTTCCCCGCCTGCCCAAGAACACCGACGAAATGCGATCGACAATCTTGTACACCGAAACGGTATACCCCAAAACCATTGACGCGCAGGGACTTTCGGTTTTGCACGCCTGGAACGGGTGCCCAGGGCTCGCTCAGGGTTCGAATGGGATGGGCTCAATACAAGAAATGGATGCTTCGGGATCCTACGCACCTTGCCCTTATTGCAAATTCGTTCCAAGCAGCATGGGAAAGGTTGCTGCGGCGTCTTCGTCGATCCAGAACGGTTTTGAGTATCACTACAACGAGGTGGCCAAGGCGGCAGATGAGTATCAGAAGGCAAGGGAAGAGTTCGATCCTTTAAGTCAACAGGCGAAAGATATGGCTGGGGGTTTGCTTGATTCAGTAGGAAAGGCCTTTGCCGAAGCTTGTAGTCAGCGAATCGACATTACGCCTCCTGGCCATTACGGTGTGATATCGCTTGTTTCCGATACAGGAACAGCGCAAACTCGTTTTCCTTCGTCTCTTGTTTCTTCCGAGGGCGTTGGGGGTCTTGGCGTTCGTGTCGCCCTCTCTTCTGCAACGTTGGTAAAGGAATCGTCTGACGAAGGGAAAAACGTTGTTACCTCATTTCTCGATGGGCTCTCGGGCGAGGGTTCAGCAGTGGTCGGAGCTGCAAAGCTTGCCCTCCGGATGTGGTCAGGTTTTCTTGGCGTATATACGCAAGGGCATGATGCGTTACTGGAAACTATCGAATCGGTTCTGAACGGTATTCCTCTTATGGGGGCTAGCGGCCTTGGACCTTGGGTCTCGGACGCGCTGAAAGACACTATTGCGGGTTTTGGTTTTGCTCCTGTTGATCTCGCCGCAAGAAAGGCCGTCTTGGTCAATTCTCAACATGTTTTGAAGGCTGATGATTCGGTGTTTTCCGCCAGGCTCTTGTCCGCAAAAGGGGCAGCGTTGATGTCTCAAGGAAATGGTGGGATCAACGGTGCTCTTTCCTGTGTTCAATCTGCTGCGATGGACGCGATTGCCGATTTGGGCGGTGAATTCACCATTGCCACCATCGTCATATTCGATGGGTTGGTTGAGGTTCCCGTGACCGTGGCTCTGCCTCAGGCAATTACTGGGGGTTTGACTCAAGCGGTGCAGCAAGGCGTTGATTCCTTGAGGGGAATTGCCTCGAGTGTGACGGGGATGAGGCAATGGGAGTGATGTCACGTAAGGCCTCAGGTCAAATGACGATCGAGTTTGTTGTCGCCTTTCCGGCAATGATTGCTGTTGCTTTTGTCGCAATAAACGCTGTCCTCTTTTTCTCTGATTGTGCCTCCTTCGATCGCGTATTTAGGAACGCGGCATGCACCTACGCTGCTTCTCCGGCTTACGAGCAGGGGACAGGGGAGAGTTGCGGGCTAATTCAAAGTCAACTGGAAGAGTCGCTTTCTCGCGATAATTTGCAGTTTCAAGTTTCATCGTCTGGCGTTGAAGGGGGTATGGTGACCTTTTCTGCCCAAATGTATTTTGAACCCACGCTTTTCGGAAAGGGACGGCTTTCGGGGGTCTTCGGGGTCAGCTTCCCTTCGCTTAGGCATGAAGAACAAATATCGGTTTCCGCTTACAAGCCTGGGCTGGTGTTTTGACATGATGACGAAGCCTTACCTTTTTATGCGGAAAGCACTCTATCCGCGTGCTTTCTATTCCATTGCTTTGATTGCCATAGGCGTTTTTGCTGCCGTTGTAAGTGGTTGGCTGCTTGCGTGGTTGGGATTCGGTTCTAGCGGTGACTCGATTGGACATTCTGCCAGTTCAGCTGTCGTTCTTGCGGATGCTATCGATTCCGATGGGGGCATTTTGCGCCTTGATCCCGATAAGGTGCTGGCTAGGTTCGACCAGGATGCGCCAAATTCTTTCAGCGCCGAGGTTCTTGACGGATGGGGCGATTGGCATTCACTTTCTGACGATGGGGTGATTGCGGGTTGCGTGCTTCCGGAGGACAGGATTACCGCGATTGGTGAAATTGGGTCCTTGCTGGAAGAAAAGGGATGGCGAGCTGTTCCGAGCGGACAAGAGGCTGTTTTGACTTTTGTTAAAGAAGAAGGTGAGTTTCGCTGGTTGATGGTTAGCTACGAATCAGTAGGAGCGGGTACTTCCGTGGTTGTGAATGCGAGGAGTGCGAATGGCTGATGACAAAGGAACGCAGCGGCTTTGCCTTGCGGCAACCTTTTGGGATAGGTTGATGGGTTTGTTCCCTTGCCGATCGAGTGATGAGATTCTTTTGATTGCTCCTTGTCGCTCTGTTCATACGTTTGGCATGGGATATGCAATTGACATTGCCTTTATTAGTAGAGAGGGGAGGGTGCTGGAGTCGTACGAGAATGTGCCGCCCTGGCGATTGAGGAAATGCTCTGGTGCTTATGCGGTATTAGAGCGAAGGGTATCAGGGAAAGATTCGAGCGTGTCCCCAGGTGAGAATCGGGTTGTTGGTTGGTTTAAAAAAGGAGATGAGGTTGAGCTATGCGTCAGAAAATGAGTTTTGGTGAGTTGCCGCAGGAGAAGGGCTATTTGAACGAAGAAGAAGTCATGCAGATCCCATTGGCAAATGGGAACGCATGCAGCAACGAACAAAAAGGTAGCTCTAAGGATATTCGGGCATCCCGGAGGTTAGAAGTGAAGACGTGCCCTGTTTGCGGTGCTCGCTGTTTTTCCGATATGGACACTTGCTATAACTGCCTTCATTCATTTGTGCACGATGAGATGAAATCAGAGGAGGCTTCTCCAAGCCGAAATGGACAGTTTGCGACTATGGAGTCCAGCGCAGAACGAAGCTCTGTGCTGGACTCCAGGCCTTCGGGAGGGAGGGAAAACATATCCGATTTGCGGAATCGTGAAAACGGATCGAAGCCGTTGGCGAACGGAGTGGACGGAATTGGGCCCGTTGAGTGCGAGGAGACTTTTGGGGACAACACAAAGGCGCCTCTCGTGAGTCTCGAGAAAGGAGTGGAAGTAATAGTGACTATCTCCTTTGCGAAAAGCCCTTGTTCCAAGAATAGTGAAACGGTTCCAACTGTAATGATAGAAACAAGATAGAGAAAGCCCCTGCTTTTCCCGCTGAGCTGCGCCTTTCAAACTTGGATTATTGTTTCCCAGTCCAAGTCCATGGGGCATCGCTTATGCGGTTGAGCAGGGGCTTTTGAGTTGGTTAACGCGCTTGTCTATTTCAGGAAATCGAGCACGGCTTCTTCGATTGCGGAGGTGTTTCCATCGATGACGTCTTTAAATCGAATGGGCAGCGAGTCGAGTTCTGCAAGGCCCTTGGGGATGTTGTGGCTGTTCGCCTCGTTGGCAATAAGATCGTTTAGAGCGCATCCGCTAAGTTCAGCCACGGATTCAGGCAAAGGCTGGCCGGGTGTTATGCTATGCAGCGCGCGGTATACGTTCTCGCCGAATTTTGCCCAATGAGCGGTAGAGGCGATAAGCACCGGGTTTTCGCCATGCAGTCGTTCTGCAACCTTGTAGGCAACAGCGGTATGAGGGTCGATAAGATAGTTGTGCTTATCGAGAACCTCTTTGATGGTGCTGAGGCATGTTTCGCTATCGACGGAATCCGACTTGAAATCCGCCTGAAGCTTGGAGAGGGTTTCGGCGTCGACCGTGAAAGACTTGTTTGCCTTGAGCTCTTCCATCCACGTTGCAATGGCTTCGGCGTTACGCCCTGTGAGCTCGAAGAGCTGACGCTCAACGTTTGACGAAACCAAGATATCCATCGAGGGGGACGGGGTCAGAACGAACTCGCGATCGGAGATGTCGTAGCTGCCAGTATTGATGAAATCGGTAAGAACACGGTTTTCATTGCTTGCGCAGAACAAGGTGCCCAAAGGCGTGCCGATCTGCTTTGCGTACCATGCAGCGAGGATGTTGCCGAAATTGCCAGTAGGAACGCAGACGTCAAGCGGCTTGCCGGCTTCGAGCTTGCCCTGGGCAACCAGTTCAGCGTAGCTGGAAACGTAGTAAACCACCTGAGGAAGCAGACGGCCCCAGTTGATGGAATTGGCGCTAGAGAGGGCAACCTGGTTGGATTCCATCAGCTTTTCAGCAAATGCTTCGTCTCCGAAAACGTTCTTGGCTCCCGTTTGGCAGTCGTCGAAATTGCCCTTTACCGCCCAGACCATAACGTTGGATCCTGCCTGGGTTGCCATTTGCTTGTACTGGATGTCGCTAACGCCGCCGTCGGGGTACATTACCGCAATCTGGACACCATCCTTGTCACGGAATCCTTCGAGAGCTGCTTTGCCGGTGTCGCCCGAAGTGGCGACCAGGATAAGGAAGGTGTTTTCCAGTTTCCCCTGCTCGCGCAGCTGGGATGCGCTTGCGCTAAAGAAATGGGGCAGACACTGAAGCGCCATGTCCTTAAAGGCGCTGGTGGGACCATGCCACAGCTCGAGAACGTGAGTGTTTTCGTCGAGTGACGTAATGGGGCATATCGCTTCATGATCGAATCGGTCGCCGTATGTTGCGTCCATGAGCTCATCGATCTTGGCGTCGGGCAGGTCGATGCCGAACGAGCGATAGATAAAGGCTGCGCGCTTGGCATAGGGGGTTTCTGCCAATGAAAGGACGCTTTCCAGGCTCAGCTTGGGAAGCGTTTCGGGGACGAAGAGTCCGCCGCCCTCGGCGAGTCCCTTAACCACAGCTTCGGTAAAAGTGACCGGAGCCGCACACCGTCCGCGCGTGTCGATATAGCGATTGGTAGCCATGAATCCATCTTTCGTGTGGGGTAATATTGGTCTCATAAGTATACTATGTAGCTACTGATACGTGCTGTATTTGAAACGCGCATTTCATCGAAAGACGCGTGGCTCCTTTGGGCGGTTTGCCAAATTGCTGCGTTCGAAAGGGACCTAATTATTTCACTTACCATTAACGTTAGCTTCTACTGGGGAGGGATAGCATGGAAAAAGTCTCCATGTCTCATGAAGATTATCTTGAGGCCATTGTTATGCTGGGCGGTTCCGACACGCAGTCTGTGCGTTCGGTAGATGTCGCCACAAAGCTTGGCGTTTCGAAGGCATCGGTTTCGAAGGCTGTTGCCAGTCTGAAGGCCTCGGGCATGCTTGATCAGCCCTATTATGGCGATATCACCCTCACCGCAGACGGGTATAGCTACGGTAAATCGGTGTTGGAGCGTCATGAAATGCTTACCCGTTTCCTTCATGAAAAAGTTGGTCTTAGCATCGAGGTAGCCGAGGAAGAAGCATGCCAGATGGAGCACGCTATCAGCGACGAATCCTTTGACAAATGGCTTGAGTACTTTAGATCCATCGGGCTGTAGGATTTTAAATTAGTGACTGAATAGAACGGGGGCCGCATGCCCCCGTTTCTTTTATGCTATTATACGAACAAATGTTTGTTTGAGAGGATGGCATGGCTGCAGCTCGCATCATAATGGGAATCGATCCAGGTCTGGCGCATACGGGCTGGGGGGTAGTTCGTCAAAAGGGGGCATCGCTTTCCTGCGTCGCGTACGGCTGCGTGGCAACTCAATCCACGATGCCCTTGCATGAGCGTTTGGCGAAAATCTATGCACAGATTTCCGCAGTGGTTTTACGCTATAAGCCGGAATGTGTTGCTGTCGAAACGGTGTGGTTTGGCTCGAATGCTCAAAGCGCTTTTGCCACAGGGCAGGCTCGTGGTGCCGCCTTGACCGCTTGCGGTCAGGCATCTATGACGCTTGCCGAGTATTCGCCCAGCCAAATCAAGTTGGCTGTTGTGGGGGCGGGGTCTGCCGATAAGGGGCAGGTCCAATATATGGTTCAGCAGTTGCTGGGTCTGGAAAGAATTCCTTCGCCCGATCATGCTGCCGATGCCTTGGCAGCTGCTATTTGCTACACCACCCATTCAGTTTCCTGGGAAAGGGGGGCTGCGCAGTGATTTCGTTTTTGCGAGGGACGATCGCAGCACTGTTCGTTGATTCTGCCGTGATAGAAGTGGGCGGTGTTGGGTACCGCGTTTCCATGTCGGGGAAGAGCCTTTCCCGGTTGGGGCATGTTGGCGAAGAGGTCAAGGTTCTAACGCGCTTGCAGGTACGTGATGATGCGCTGGTGCTATACGGCTTTTTAAACCATGATGAAGAGCGGTTGTTTGCAAAGCTCACCTCTGTTTCAAGCGTCGGACCGAAGGTTGCGCTTTCCGCCCTTTCCACCTATGAGCCAGAGGCATTGGTATCCGCTATCGTGTCTCAAGATGTAGGGGCTATCCAACAGATTCCTGGCGTAGGAAAGAAGATGGCATCGCGCATTGCGCTCGAATTGAAAGAATCGTTTGGCTCTGAGGCCCAGATTGCTTTGCCCGGCATTTCAGCACAAGCGGCAAATGCGCGTAAGGGTACGGTAGAAGCGCTTCTATCCATGGGCTTCACTTCGGAAGAAACCGATCTTGCACTCAAGGGGGCTCCCGAGGAAGCAAACGAAACGATACTATTGCAATACGCCTTAAAACGTTTAGGGAAATAATCGATAAAAGGTGGACTCATCTTTGTCTGACGATTTTGAAATAGAAAGTGCGTTGTTCGAAGCGCCTTTGGAAGCTTTAAGGGATACTGGCTCATCTCGCGATGGCGATGCTGCCTCGCGCTCTTGTTCGGTTTCCCTTATCGAAGACGACCTGGCCCTTGATCGTAGTCTGAGGCCAACATGCCTTGACGAGTATTTGGGGCAAAAGAAAGTAAAGGATAGCCTTTCTATCCTTATCGAGGCGGCGCGGGCCCGCAAGGATGTGGTTGATCATATTCTGTTTTCTGGCCCTCCCGGTTTGGGAAAAACCACATTGGCTACCGTTGTTGCCAATGAGCTTGGTGTGCATATCAAAACAACAAGCGGCCCCGCAATTGAGCGTACGGGAGATTTAGCCGCTATCCTCACCAATCTTGAAGAGGGCGATGTCCTTTTTATCGACGAGATTCACCGCCTGAATCGCATGGTTGAGGAAGTGCTGTATCCGGCATTGGAAGATTTTGCGCTCGATATCGTTGTTGGCAAGGGGCCTGCGGCCCGCTCCATCAGGCTCGATTTGCCGAAGTTTACCCTCATCGGAGCCACTACACGAACCGGTTTGCTAACGGGCCCTCTGCGTGATCGCTTCGGTATAGCGTTCCGTCTAAATTACTATGCGCCGGAAGAGCTGGCCCTTATTGTCCGACGCTCAGCGCTCATCTTGGGCGTGGATATCCTGGAGGAAGGCGCCTTGGAGATTGCCCGCCGTAGCCGCGGAACCCCTCGTTTGGCCAATCGCCTTCTTAAACGTGTGCGCGATTGGGCTCAGGTGAAGGGCATTTCGCCTATCGATGAAGACTGTGCGGCTCAGGCGCTGGCGTTTTTTGAGGTTGATTCTTTGGGCCTCGACCCGGTGGATAACAGAATACTGGAGCTTCTGTGCGTTCAATTCTCGGGCAGGCCCGTGGGCCTTTCTACGTTAGCTTCGGCGCTTTCGGAAGAGCCCGATACGCTTGAAGACGTGTACGAGCCGTATTTGCTCCAACAAGGTTTGCTCATTCGCACACCGAAAGGCCGTCAGGCAACGGAGCGTGCTTACGAGCATCTGGGAATACGGTACCCAGAGAGGGGATAACGTGCTAACCCAAGATTATCTGATGCGCATGTTTATGCAGCTTGCTGCCGCTATGAAGGAAAGCCTGCTTCGTGCGCGAGGCGAAAACGATCCCCGCGTAGCGGCCGACATGCTCGATGCAGCCATTTCCGATGCAACGGAGATGGACGGTGGCCTTCTTTTGTGTATGGCGCCAGAATCAATGGCGGCAATGCTGCAACTTTCGCAGCCTGATCCCCAGCTTATGGAGTACGTATCTCGCTCATTACTTCTTTCGTCTCGCTATTCTAGCGAAGCGGGGGATTCTTCTATCGCGGCCCTGCGTCGGGAGCAGGCATATGCGGTAGCTCGAGCATTCGGAGTCGACCTTGATGAAAGCAGCATCAGTCAACAGGAGCTGGATGCCTTATTTGAGCGCAGCGGCCTAGACCCTCGTGCCCTGGGTGTCACAGCACCTCAGTAGTTTGTCGGGGTTCGTCGATCGGTCTAGCTTTTCATCTTCTGCTTTTAAGCATCTTGTTTCCTCGATACCTACTCTTTGTATTTCTATTCGATATGCAGAGCGGTGGTATGCCAGGACGCAAGATGCTTTTTGCTATTGGATAAAAAGTTACATTGTGCGAAATGGTCTATCCATCAGCCCGTTTGAAAAACCCTACATGCATTCGAAAAAATAACCCTTGGTAAACATTGACGGTATAGTATGACAGGGTTAACATCAATCTGTTAGTTAGCTCTGGTTTACTAGGGCCGCAAGCCGCCCCACGGGGCATGTGGAAGGAAGCATCATGGTTTTGTCTGAAGTTAGGAACAATGGCATTTACCACGTAAGGCAGCTTCACGATGGCGCGGGCGACATTCATCGTCACCTTGAGAATCTGGGTTTTGTTCCCGGCGAGCAGATTGTTGTTGTTTCGCGTATTGGCGGCAACCTCATCGTGAACGTGAAAGGCTCTCGCGTTGCGCTTTCTTCTGAGCTCGCAAAGCACATCACGGTGTAGCGGTTTGCTATTTCCAGCTAAGCGAAAAGATGAAGAGGGGAGGCATAGTGAAAACTCTTCGAGAAGTTAAGAGCGGTGAAACGGTGACCGTTGTGAAGCTTAATGGTGAAGGTGCAGTAAAGCGTCGCATCATGGACATGGGCATCACCAAAGGTTGTTCGGTTTACATTCGCAAGGTTGCGCCTTTGGGCGATCCGGTTGAAGTTACCGTTCGCGGCTACGAGCTTTCTGTGAGAAAAGAAGACGCACAGATGGTCGAAGTCGAATAAGCGCATTTATGCCCATCAAAGGGTTGAGCATGAGCATCCTCTGATAGGCATAGTGCGCTCGCACGATCGCAATGCGATCTTTTTTTGATCCTGTAGTTAGCCTAATCTAACACCGAATGGAGGAATGAATGAGAGTTGCACTAGCAGGCAACCCGAACAGCGGTAAAACCACCCTGTTCAATGCTCTGACCGGCTCCAACCAGTATGTTGGCAACTGGCCAGGCGTTACCGTTGAGAAAAAGGGAGGTAAGCTCAAGGCTGATAAGTCTATCGAGATTACCGACCTTCCAGGTATTTACTCCTTGTCCCCCTATACCCTGGAAGAAGTTGTTGCGCGAAATTTCCTTATCCAGGAAAAGCCCGATGCCATCCTGAACATCGTTGACGGCAGCAACCTTGAGCGCAATCTGTACCTCACTACGCAGCTTCTTGAGATGGGCGTACCGGTTGTCGTTGCCGTAAACATGATGGACGTCGTTCGCAAGCGCGGTGACGAAATCCATGCAGAACAGCTGGCAAAAGAGCTCGGCTGCAACGTGGTTGAAATTTCTGCATTGAAGAACGAGGGTATCGACGAGGTGGTGAACTGCCTTAAGACCATTGGTTCTGCGGCTGCGCCTACCCCGATTACGTTCTCTGCTGTAGTGGAAGAAGCAATCTCGACCATCGAGGGCCGTCTTCCTTCCAGCGTTCCCGCTAACCTCAAGCGCTTCTACGCAATCAAGCTTCTTGAGAAAGACAGCAAGATCACCGCTGCTCTTGAGGGAGCTCCCGATGTCAGCGATGTTGTTGCCAAGGTGGAAAAGGAAAGCGATGACGACACCGAGAGCGTCATCATCAATGATCGCTACTCCTACATTTCAACGATCATCGACCACTGCCGCAGCAAGAATATGGCAAGCCAGCTGACCACGTCCGACAAGATCGACCGTGTGGTTACCAACCGTATCCTGGCTTTGCCAATCTTCGTTGTAGTTATGTTCCTCGTGTACTACATCTCCGTTTCCACCGTTGGCAGCATTGCCACCGATTGGGCAAACGATGGCGTGTTCGGCGATGGCTGGTATCTCGGTTCTGGCCAAGAGCAGTTCGATGAGGTATCCGAGGAGTTCGAGGGTGCGCAGGAAAGCGTTGATGCCTTTGAAACTGCAGCTGAAGAAGAGGATCTCGATCCTGCTTCCGAGACATTCATCGAAGATGCTGAAGCCGCTGGTTTGACGGCAACCTATGAGTCGTACGACGACGAAACGGGCGAAAACGAAACGGTCGAAGTAGATGTAGATGCCTACCAGGAAGCCCTTGATGTTCTGGCTCCCTACCAGGGCGACCAGAATGCCATTGCAGCATTCGAGGCAGCAGCTATCGAGGAAGGCCTTGATCCCGAATCCGAAGACTTTGCTGACGAAGCCGCTGACGCAGGTATCATCGCAACCTATGTTGACGAAGACGGCGAAACCCAGGAAGTAGACGCCGATACGTACGCTGAAGAGGTTGAAGGCTCTGAGCCTGATCCCACGGAATACGGCATGTGGGTTCCTGGCATTCCTGTGCTTGTTGAACAGGGTCTCGATTCTGTTGGGTGCGCCGACTGGCTGAAGGCTCTCATTCTCGATGGTATTGTCGCCGGCGTTGGTGCGGTGCTCGGCTTCGTTCCCCAGATGCTGGTACTGTTCTTGCTGCTTGCCTTCCTTGAGTCTTGCGGTTACATGGCTCGTATCGCGTTCATCCTTGACCGCGTGTTCCGCCGCTTTGGCCTTTCCGGCAAGTCGTTTGTGCCGATCCTCATCGGCACTGGTTGCGGCGTGCCTGGCATCATGTCTTCTCGAACCATTGAAAACCAGAACGATCGCCGCATGACCGTCATGACCACGACGTTTATCCCTTGCGGTGCAAAGCTCCCGATTATCGCCTTGTTCGCAGGTGCCGTGTTCGGTGGCGAGTGGTGGGTTGCGCCCAGCGCTTACTTCCTGGGCATTGTTGCCATTCTCTGCTCCGGCGTCATCCTGAAGAAGACCCGCTTCTTTGCTGGCGATCCTGCCCCATTCGTTATGGAGCTTCCTGCATACCATCTGCCTACCATCGGTGCGGTACTGCGTAGCATGTGGGAACGTGCATGGTCGTTCATCAAGAAGGCTGGCACCATCATCTTGGTAGCATGTATCCTGATCTGGTTCATTTCTTCCTACGGCTTCGTTGATGGCGTATTCCAGGCGGTTGAGGATCAGAATGATTCGATCCTGGCTATCATCGGTGGCGCAATCTGCTGGATCTTCGCACCTCAGGGCTTCGGCGATTGGCAGGCAGCATCTGCCACCATCACGGGTCTTATCGCGAAGGAGAACGTTGTATCTACCTTTGGCATTCTGTACGACGGCGATGCTGGTTGGTATGCAAATGTTCAGGCGGCATTCACCTATGCGTCGGGCTATGCTTTCTTGGCATTCAACCTGTTGTGCGCTCCGTGCTTCGCGGCAATGGGCGCCATCAAGCGCGAGATGAACAACACCAAGTGGTTCTTCGCAGCAATCGGCTATCAGTGCGGAATCGCATGGGTTGTATCTCTCTGGATCTACCAGTTTGCTGGCTTGGCTGTTGGTGAGGTTTCCTTCAACGTATTCACCGTTCTTGCCATTGCGACATTCATCGCCTTCTTGTGGCTGCTGTTCCGTCCGAACAAGTGGCAGGGCAAAGCTGCCGTTCGTGCGGTTGATGAAGCGTAGACCGTAACCGAAGGTACTTTATCTGCCGCAGGTCTGCTCGTTTGAGCGGATCTGCGGCTTCCTGATTGTGTTGATGGGTTTACGTGTAGCCTTGAAAGGAGTTTGAGGTATGAACCTTGGAACATTCGTAGTGCTTGTGGTTCTGATTGCTATTGTTGGCGCAATTATTGCCAGCTGGGTTCGCGCCCATAAGCAAGGTCGGCATATTGCATGCGACGAGTGCGGCGGGTGCAGTGCCCACAATCCCGATCGATGCCCTTGTGCCGAAGAAATGGTAAAGGATATCGACAGGGCGATGCGTGAAGCCGAAAAGCGCAAGCCTAATTGATTCCCAATTATCGGTTAAAAATTAAGCCCCTGTTTCGAGCTTTGGTCGCTTGAAACAGGGGCTTTGCATTTGTGGATGTGCGTTGAGCTTTGAGGCTACAAAGAAAGGAACAGTTCGTGGATGCGGTTGTCGTCATCGAGTTCGGGATGAAACGCCATACCCAGCTGCTTGTCGTACTGCACAGCTACGATGTTCCCTTCGCAGGTTGCTAAGACGTTGCATCCTTTACGGACTTCCGTGATGAACGGAGCGCGAATAAACGTCATGGGGACGTTGTCCATTTCGCCGAATGAACCATAAGTGTGAAAGCTGCCCAACTGGCGACCGTAAGCGTTGCGGCGCACGGTGATGGGCATGGTGCCAAACCCCTTAACCTGTAGGCGGTTTTTGGCGGCGGCGGGATTAAGGTTATCCAAGTCGCCCGTTCCGTCTACCGTTTCGGCTAAAAGGATAAGGCCAGCGCAGGTGGCCAGCACCGGCAAGCCTTCTTCGATGCGTTTGCGCAAGGGATCTATCAGCCCAAGTTCATGCAGGAGCTTTGCCTGTGTGGTGCTCTCGCCGCCAGGAAGCACCAAGCGATCGAAAGGACGCTCCAAGTCGGATGCCTGACGGATTTCAAAGCATTCGGCCCCAAGCGCCTCAAGCTTTTTCTTGTGCTCGATAAAGGCTCCTTGAAGAGCCAGGATAGCAACAGTCATTAGCGACCGCGCTCTTCCATGATCAGCTCGATCTCGTCGGCGTTAATGCCCACCATGGCTTCGCCAAGGTCTTCAGAGAGTTCGGCGATGAGCTTTGCATCGGTGTAATTGGTTACCGCCTTAACAATTGCCTGCGCGCGCTTTGCGGGGTTGCCCGACTTGAAGATGCCGGAGCCAACGAATACGCCTTCGGCACCCAGCTGCATCATGAGGGCTGCGTCGGCAGGGGTTGCTACGCCGCCAGCAGCAAAGTTAACAACAGGCAGCTTGCCATTTTCATGTACGTACTTAACCAGTTCTACGGGCACGGCAAGCTGCTTTGCCTCTTCGAAGAGCTCGTCTTCGCGAAGCGAAACCACGTGACGAATCTGCTGGTTCATCTTGCGCATATGGCGAACCGCCTGGATGACGTCGCCCGTGCCAGGCTCGCCCTTGGTGCGGATCATGGTTGCGCCTTCGGCGATGCGGCGAAGAGCCTCGCCCAAGTCGCGTGCGCCGCATACGAAGGGAACCGAGAACTTGGTCTTGTCGATGTGGTAGGTGTCATCGGCGGGCGAGAGTACTTCGGACTCGTCGATGTAGTCAATCTCGATAGCTTCAAGCAGCTGGGCCTCAACGAAATGACCGATGCGGCACTTTGCCATAACCGGGATGGAAACGGCTTCCTGGATGCCCTTGATCATCTTAGGGTCGCTCATGCGGGAGACGCCACCAGCTGCGCGGATGTCGGCAGGGATGCGCTCAAGCGCCATAACTGCGCAGGCACCCGCCTCTTCGGCGATTCGTGCCTGTTCGGGCGTGGTTACGTCCATGATTACGCCGCCTTTAAGCATCTGTGCCAGCTGACGGTTCAGTTTAACCTGCTCTTCGGGGGTATTTGCTTCTGCCATGTTCGTTCTCCTTGAATCGTTTGATGCGGACGTGCCTTGTTGGCGCGTTGAGTCGCTTTTGATAACGAATGAAAGGGTAGAAGCGTTGTGGTATTGCAGGTATACCCAATACTGGTAATAATGGTATGACCAGATTATGACCAGATAAAATAAGATCAGTATCGATGTCGGAACAGAAAAGAGCTCTATATGCTTACCTATTCGTTTTCAAATAAGGGCGAACTGAGCATGTACGAATATCTCTATCGCTGCATTCGCTCCGATATCGAAGCTGGTGTTATTGCGCCAGGGGAAAAGCTCCCCTCCAAGCGTAGCTTTGCGCGTCATTTGGGCGTGAGCCTGATTACCGTAGAAGGTGCGTATTCGCAGTTGATCGCGGAAGGGTATTTAAGGGCCGAACCCCGAAGGGGCTATTTTGCCTCCGATCTGAACTCTTCTGGCGTTGTTTCTGGCCGCAAACCGTCGTTACTTGGTGTCGGATCATCCTCGTTGGGAACGACGTTTCCGACCGATGGGGATCTGCTCCCCGAAGAGGGCTTGGCGCAGGCCTATGCTTCGTTGGCGGCGGCGGGTCGGCCCCGCGAGGGCCGCATCGACGCAGGTGGGCAATCTGCGACATTGGCGAGCTCCTCTGGTGGAAATGGCTTCAATGATGAAGCGGTGTTTGCTGATTTTACGGGCTCATTGGTGCCTTTGGGCATGTTTCCCTATGCGGCATGGGCAAAATCGTTGAGGGATGCCCTGACGCGCGAATCAGAACGTATGCTGGTGGGCGAAACGGGCTTCGCTGGCGCCCTTCGTTTGCGTAAGGCTATCGCCGATCATCTTCGTGGGTTTCGCGGCATGGAGGTTGATCCCGAATGCATTGTGGTGGGGGCTGGTTCCCAGGTGCTCTACAACTGGCTCGTTCAGTTGCTGGGGCGCAATCTCCATTATGGGGTTGAAGACCCAGGGTATTTGCGCCTCTCTCGAATCTATGAGGCGAACAACGTTGAGCTTTCGCATATTCCCTTGGATGAAAACGGTATCGATATGGCATCCGTTGTCGAGTCGAGTGCCGATGTCTTGCATCTGATGCCATCGCATCAGTTTCCTACGGGCATTGTGACTTCGATCGGGCGCCGCTACGAGCTTTTGGGTTGGGCGTCCGCTAAGGATAATCGGTACCTTGTTGAAGACGACTACGATTGTGAGTTCCGCCTTACAGGACGCCCTATTCCCTCGCTTCAAAGCATCGATGCAACGGGGAAGGTGATTTACGCCAACACTTTCACGAAAAGCCTAGGACCGGCGTTTCGTATTGGGTATCTGGTTCTGCCGCCCGCACTGGCGGACCGTTTCAGGCGTGAGCTGGGATTTTACTCTTGTACCGTCAGTGCTATCGATCAACTGGCCTTGGCGCGTTTTATCGAAAGCGGCGACTATGAACGTCATGTGAATAGGTTGCGTACCTACTATCGCTCGGTGCGCGATGCTCTGGTCTCCGCGTTTCAAGCCAGTTCTTTTTCGGAAAGAGTCAGCATCGAAGAGCAGGATGCCGGCATCCATTTCGTCATGGGCATATCCATCGATGCCAAAATGCCTGAAGTACGCAAATCGGCTCCGCAGGGGCATGCCACGCGTTATCGGTTCGATGACGTTGCCGCTGAAAACGCGAAGGATTGCTGCCAACCTGCTAGCCCTGTTGCGGAGAGCCGCTGGGAACGGGAATTTGTTGATGCCGCCCAGGGCAGGGGAGTGCGTATCGTGCCGTTATCCCTGTTTTACAGCAAAAGCGCCGCGCCAGAGCGGGGCCCCGTGCGGCGCTTTTTGGTGAGCTTCGGCGGTATTGAATTGGATTCGGTTGAGCCAGCGGTGGCTGCCTTGGAGCATGCAGTTCGCATCGCCGACGAGACAACGCGGTAGCCTTATTCCTCTATTAGGCGGAAATAGACGGTCTTCACGCCCGAGTTCTCCGACTCCTTTACGCTTTTGCTTTCGAAGAAGCTGAGCGATTCAATGAAAGGCACAAACTTCTTAAACCCGAAGTTGCGTGTGTCGAAGTCGGGCAAGCGTCTGGCAAGACGTGCTCCTAAGCTTGAGGAAAGGATCCAGCCATCATCGCCGCTGAACTCTTCGGCGATTTCACGCAGGGCAGTTTCCACGGTGATGATATCGAGTCCGTTGAAGTCCTCGTCAGCGAGCTCGTGTTCAACATGGGTATCGCGCTCTTGTTTGACCGCGATTTTCTGCTCAATTTGGGGCTGATGCTGCGAGGTCTTTTCTTCGCTGTTGTGATGTTGGGCTTTGGCGGATTCTCCGACTTTCGAAGGAGCTGTCTCGGTTGCGTTCCTTGAGGGCTTAGGGGAAGTTTGGTCGCTCTGTTTCTTTTTGTTGTTCTTCGTCTTTTTGCCCTTTGCGGCGTTGGTGCTTGCCTTGTGCAGAAGGTCGAGGTAAACGAACTTATTGCAAGCGCTAATGAAGGCACGCGGTGTTTTCTGCTCTCCCATGCCCAATACGAACATCTCCGATTCGCGCAGGCGCGAAGCTAAGCGCGTGAAGTCGCTGTCGGACGAAACAATGCAGAAGGCGTCGAGTCGCTTTTGGTACAGGAGGTCCATCGCGTCGATGATGAGGGCAGAATCCGATGAATTCTTGCCTACGGTGTTGCTGTACTGCTGGATTGGCTGAATGGCGTTGTCGAGCAATTCCTTTTTCCAGGTGTTGAGCGCGGGCGTGGTCCAATTGCCGTAAATGCGCTTGTATATCAGGTTGCCCATGCTGGATGCTTCCTGAAGGATGATGCTTGCGTATTTGCTTGAGATGTTCTCGGCATCGATGAGAACGGCTATTTTCATATCTTCCATTTGTTTGGGTCCGTTTTGCGAACGGCCTCCTTTCGCAGTGGATACGTGTGCCTTTGCGAGAGCCTTTGGCGGGGGCGGCAAGGGCTCTCGGGGGGCGGCACCGGGCGTTTTCGACGTTTGACGCGAAAGCGAACCGTGCTTGGTGCCGTGTTGTCAAGAGGCCCCATCGCTTAGAAAAACGATGGGGCCTCGATGCTATTCAATGAACATTGCGTCGCCGAAGGAAAGCATGCGGTACTTGTGCTTAATGGCGTGGCGGTAGGCCTTCATGATGTTGTCGCGGCTTGAGAATGCGCTTACGAGCATCATCAGGGTTGAGCGGGGCACATGGAAGTTGGTCACCATCGCGTCGACCACATGGAACTCGTAACCAGGAAGGATGAAGAGGCTGGTTGCCTCTCTGTCGCGCGGTAGGACTTCGCCCGCTTCTGCATCCCATGCCGATTCCAAGCTGCGAACGCTAGTGGTTCCGATGGCGATTACGCGACCGCCGTTGGCCTTAGTGCGCTTAATGGCTTCAACGGTTTTTTCGGGAACGGTGTAGCGCTCGGTGTGGATCTGGTGATCCTTCGGGAATTCCTCGTCAACGATGCGGAAGGTGTCCAGGCCAACCTCCAGATGCACGGTTTCCCAATCGACACCCTTCGCCTTGATGCGCTCAATGAGCTCGGGCGTGAAGTGGAGGCCTGCGGTGGGCGCGGCAGCACTGCGCTCCTCTCGTGAGAACACTGTCTGATACAGCTCTTCATCGCCCGCATAGTTTTTGATGTAGGGCGGCAGGGGCGTATGGCCGGCACGATGCAACGCTTCGTCGAGCGAGGGCAGGGTGGTGGTGAGGCGTGCCAAGCGTTCGCCCTTTTCAGCGTTTTCGACCCAGTCGATAATCTCGGCGGAAAGCACTACCGTGCCTTCCTTGTCTGAGAAATCGACCATGGCGCCTGTACCCGGTTTCAGGCGCTTGCCGGGGCGCACCAGTACTTCCCAGATGGCCGAAGAGTCGTGTTTGGGCTCAACGTCGAAACGCTCGCGCAGCAGGAATACCTCTGCTTGGCCGCCGGTGTTGCGCTTGGTTCCCAAAAGGCGAGCGGGCATGACGCGGGTTTCGTTGGCTACGATCAGGTCGCCTGGCTTCAAATGGTTGATGATGTCGCGGAAGATCTCATCATGAAGAGCACCGTTCTGGCGTTTCATAACCAGCATGCGGCAGCCATCGCGCTCGGCGGCGGGTTCCTGGGCGATAAGTTCTTCGGGCAAGTCGTAGTCGAAATCGTCGGTACGCATGTTCATTAATTTCTCTCGTTTCTCTTTTGCCTTGGCGGCTTTTCGTGCGGCTTTGCGCTCGGCACGTTCAGCTGCAGCTTCGGCATCGGAATAAGCGCAGCCGCAATAGTTCTGGCGATACATGCCCAGTTCGCGGCTACGTATGGTTGCTTGTGGATAGAATTCGCGGAAGTCTTGGAAGACCGCCGACAACCCCTCGTAAGGCGCAGCAGCGCGTTCGAGTTCTTCGTTGATGATGTCTATATGTTGGTAGGGACTTACGGTGAGGGTGGTGCCAATGCCCTCGAATCCGTGATCGTATGCGTAGCGTGCAAGCTCTTCCAGGCGAATGCGATAGCAGGCGCGGCAACGGTCCGCTCGATTCTCTTGGGTGCCATCCCAGTTTTGCTTGATGGCGTTTTGCCAGGTAGCGGGTTCGTAGGGCCCTTCTATCACGGGGATGTCTTGGCTTTTTGCCCACTTTAGCAACGTTTCGAGGCGATGCTCGTATTCGGGTGCGGGCGCAATATTGGAATTGAGGTAGGCGATGGTTATATCATGGCCTGCTTCGGCCAGTATCCGAACCGGCTCCAGAGAGCAGGGGCCGCAACAGGCGTGAAGTAGTAATTTCATAGGTTCGTCGTACGCTCCTTCCAGCGTCACCTATACTAGCACCTGATTACTTTCGAGCACCTTTGAGAAAGGATTGCCCACAATGCCCAAACGCAGCTATAAAGCCGTGTTCTTCGATCTTGACGGGACGCTCCTGCCTATCGACATGGATGCATTCCTGAAAAACTATTTCAATGATATCGCCGCTTTCGTGCAGTCTCGCGGTCATGACCCGAAACGTTTCATCGATGCTTTGAGCGCTGGCGTGAAAAGCATGCTTACGAAGCAGGGCGGCTTGAATTCTGAGCGTTTCTGGGAAACGTTCACCTCCCGCATGGGAGGCGGCAGCTCGGCCGAATACGAGAAGATGATGGACGAGTATTATTCAACCTGCTTCGACGGCCTCAGCGCCATGGCCACGAACGTCGACCCGAACGCTGCTTATGTGGTAAAGACGTTGAAGGAGAAGGGCTACCCGCTGTACCTCACCACCATGCCCTTGTTCCCCCGCATTGCGGTTGAAAAGCGCCTTTCCTGGGCGAACGTTCCCGCAAGCGCGTTCGATCGCATTACCACGTATGACAATTCCACGAGCACCAAGCCTCATACGGCTTATTTCCAGGAAAACGTGGAGGCAATCGGTTTGGCGCCTGAGGACATCCTCATGGTGGGAAACAATACCCGAGAAGACCTAGCGGCGATGAAGCTGGGCTTGGACGCCTATCTGGTAACCGATTGGCTTCTTGACCCTGACGGATTCGATATCGAATCGGTGAAGCACGGCACCCTTGCCGATTTTGCCCGTTTTGTCGACGAGCTTCCGGAGTGTGAATAATGGCATTGTTTGAATATACGGTTGAGGCTCAATCGGGGCATGCCCGTGCGGGCTCGTTTGAAACGGCGCACGGTACGGTTAAAACCCCGCTGTTTATGCCCGTTGGAACCAGCGCTACGGTGAAGGGCATTCGCCCTCAAACATTGAAGGAAATCGGTTCGCAGATCGTGCTGTCGAACACCTACCACCTGGCAATGCGCCCTGGCGCCGATTTGGTTGCCGAGGCGGGTGGCCTCCATAAGTTTTGTGCCTACGATGGCCCGATGCTCACCGATTCGGGTGGATTCCAGATCTTCTCCCTTGAGGACACGCGCAAGCTCGATGACGACGGCGTAACGTTCACCTCCATCTATGATGGTGACAAAATCCGTTGGACGCCGGAAGACAACATGGACATCCAACAGAAATTGGGTGCCGACATTATCATGCAGCTCGACCAGTGCCCCCCTTATCCCGCTACGCGCGAATTCGTCCAGCGTGCGGTTGATCTGTCTGCAAACTGGGCGCGCCGTTGCCTTGCCGCCCATACGCGCGAAGACCAAGCCCTCTTCGCCATCTGTCAAGGCGGTATGCATTTGGATTTGCGTCTTGAGTCCATTGCTCGCCTGAAGCAGATTGGCCAGGAAAGCGTGGCTTCGGGTCATAAGGATTTTGCGGGGTTCGGCATCGGCGGCTACTCGGTGGGCGAAGATCACGAAACCATGTTCGAAACGCTGGGCGACGTTGCTCGCGCGCTGCCGGAAAACAAGCCGCGTTACCTTATGGGCGTAGGCAATCCCACTACATTGGTTCGCGCTGTGTATGAAGGCGTTGACATGTTCGATTGCGTGCTGCCTACTCGAACGGCACGCATGGGCACGGCGTTTTCTTCCCAGGGTCGCATGAATATGCGCAATGCCAAGTTCAAGCATGATTTCGGTCCGCTTGACCCTGCGTGCAGCTGCCCTACTTGCAAAACGCATAGCCGTTCTTATATTCGCCACCTGGTTAAGCAGAATGAAATGTTGGGCAGCGTGCTGCTGAGCATTCACAATCTTTACTTCTTGCTGCATTTGATGGACAGCGCTCGAGAAGCGGTGCTTGCCGATGCTTATGAGGAGTTCTATCAGGATTGGATGAACTCGCCTGCCGCAAAAGACTATTAACGGCACGTATCTGGTTTGAAAATGGGGGAGGTGCCCCCATTTTCGCGTTTTGGGCACATGTGTCCAAGGGCCTGCTTTTGTTCACTCGCAAAAGATTGCGCAATGATTGGTCTTGCCCTTTCGACGACTGCTTTTGTGCGATAAAGTGGCGAAATTGAAGAAATAACATCGGGTTAACGTGTGTGCCGCTATCATGTTTCCGATATGCACATGCGCGCTCGCGCGCTGTTCAGAGGATAATCAGAAGGACTACTATGGTCGACCAACCCAAGGAAAACGAATTGGACGAGGAAAAAGAAGCCACGGCATCTTCCAAGGAAGCGAAGAAGCTTACGGCTGAAGAAAAGCAGCGTGCCAAGGAACGCGAAAAGCGTCGCAAGGCCCGCGCAAAGGAAGCCCAGAAGAAGAATTCCCAGCGTCAGAAGGAGCGCAACAAGCGCACGGGCGGTAACAAGAACCGTCGCAACGTATGGCTTCTTATTGCGGCAACCATTCTGGTAATCGGCTCGGTCTTCATGTTCACGCCCCCGAATGAAAAGATCAATCAGGGTCTGGATATTCAGGGCGGTCTCTCGGTAGTTCTTTCTGCGCAGAGCACCGACGGCGAAGACGTTACCAAGGAAGACATGGAGAAGTCTCGCGCCATCATCGAATCGCGCGTCAATGCCTTGGGCGCATCTGAGGCAACGGTTCAGGTTCAGGGCAACGATCAAATCCTGGTCCAGATCCCGGGTCTCTCTGATCCCGAAACAGCCCTTGCCACCATCGGCAAAACGGGCAAGCTGGAATTCGCTCGCGCTGATTCTTTCACCGAAGCTGACGATCAGGCTGCCATCAAGAACGGCACCTACATGCAGCAAAGTTCGGTTACCGACGATTTCGGCAATTCCTTCAAGACGGGCAAGACAACGTATCGCAGCGTTGACCCAGGCACCTATACGCCTCTCATCACGGGCGAAAACATCACGCGTGTTACAGTAGACAAGGCATCTGAAACCAGCCAGTACTACGCGGTTAACATCTCGCTCGATTCCGCTGGCACTCAGGCGTTTGCCGATGCAACGCGCGATCTTGCTCCCACCAATGGTCAGATTGTCATTATCCTGGACGGCCAGATCCAGTCCGCTCCTGCAGTACAGTCGGAAATCACGGGTGGTCAGGTTTCTATCACGGGTAATTACACGCTCGAAGAGGCCCAGTCTCTCCAAACGGTTCTCGAAAGTGGTTCGTTGCCGGTAAGCTTCCACTACGAGCAGAGCCAGGTGGTAGGTCCTACGCTTGGCCAGGACGCCCTCAACAGCGGTCTGATTGTTGCCATTTTGGGTCTTGCCCTGGTTATGCTGTACCTGCTGTTCTTCTATCACGGCTTGGGCTTGCTCACCGCTGCTGCTATGGCTGTGTTTGCCGTGCTCTACCTTGGCCTTTTGGCTACGCTTTCGGCATTCGGCCTGTTCTCGCTTTCGCTGGCGGGTATTGCAGGCATCGTCCTTACCATCGGTATGGCCGCCGACTCCTCGATTCTGGTATTGGAGCGTTTCCGCGAGGAAATCCGAATGGGCAGAAGTGTTCGTGCGGCTTCCATCACGGGTGTTCGTCATGGCATCGAAACCTCCATCGACGCCGACTTGGTTTCGCTGGTTTCGGCCCTCACCCTGTTCTTCTTGGCTTCTGCAAGCGTTAAGGGCTTCGGCCTTACGCTGGCACTGGGCATTGCGTGCGACATCGTTATGATGTTGCTGTTGAAGGCTCCGCTTATCCGCCTTCTTGCTCCGCACGTTATTACTAAGCATCCTGGTTTCTGGGGTGTGTGCGACTGTCAGGAAGCAGCGCCGGTCTATGCCGAGCTTCGTGGCGAACAGACGGGAACGGTTGCCCATCCTTCCGCTGAGGCGATGGAGGAAAAGAAGTCTATTGCCCACAAGACGCTTGATGAGCTGAAGGGTCGCTTTATTAAGCGCGACATCAACTTCATGGGTGCGCGCAAGGTGCTCCTTTGCATTTCGGCTGCGCTTGTTGTTCTGTCGTTTGTGGTCGTAGGTGCCCGCGGCCTTCAGTTCGGTATCGAGTTTGTGGGCGGTACGTCTATCGCATTCCACAATACGGGCGACACCTCCATCGAAGATATGCGTGCGGCCTTCGCTGAGGCGGGCGAGCCTGACGCCGTTGTTCAGACCACCAATTCTGATGGTTCCGATGGCTTCCTGGTTCGCACCACCACCACGTCTGCCGAATCTGCCGCAACCACGGCAGCGAAAGTGGTCGATACGCTCAACCTGAGCACCGACAGCTATGAGGTAAACACGGTTGGACCCGACTGGGGTCAGAGCGTGATCCAATCTTCCCTCATCGCATTTGTTGTTTCGCTGCTTTTGATCATTGCTTACATCGCGGTTCGCTTCGAATACAAGATGGGCTTGATGGCAGTTGTTGCGTTGCTGCACGACTTGATTATCGTGGTTGGCGTTTATGCGTTGGTTGGCCGCGAGGTTACGCCTAACACGGTGGCGGCCCTGCTTACCATTTTGGGCTACTCGCTGTATGACACGGTTGTTGTGTTCCACCGCATCAACGACAACATGAAGGAGTCCGACGTAAAGTGCACCTTCATGTCTATGGCGAACCACTCGCTGAACCAGGTATTCATCCGCTCGATCAACACCACGCTCACTTCGTTCGTTCCTGTTCTGGGCATGTTGCTGTTCGGTGGCGAAACGCTGAAAGACTTCGCCTTCGCCATGTCGGTAGGTCTGATTGCGGGTTCGTATTCCTCTATCGCGGTTGCAACGCCGCTCTTCGCGATGTGGAAGTCTCGCGAGCCCAAGAACGCCAAGTTGGTGAAGAAGTACGGCACCGATATCACCCGCTTCTCGTTTGCTTCCACACCGCTTCTTGCCGCTGGCACGGTGGAAGCAGCGCAGCCTGTTGCTACGGTTGATTCCATCGAGGAAACTGTGGTAGATAAGGAAGCCAACAAGAACGAAAGTTCTAAACAGAAGAAAGCCAAGAAGGCCGGCAATTCCGAGCCTATCCGTTACAGGAGGAAGAAATAATGAGAGAAGGAAGCGCACCGAATTTCGCACCCCCGGTTGAAGAGGGCATCGTTTTTACCTTTGAAGACGAGTCGGGCGACAAGGTCAATCTCGAATTCCTGGGCCTTATCATCCACAACGATCGTCGCTACGGTTTCTTCTACGCTATCGGCGATGGGGAAGAAGCTGGCGGATCGGGCGAGGTAACCATTCTTGAGGTTACCGAGTTCGATGAAGATGGTCAGCCCGCTGCATTTGAACTCGTAATGGACGACGCTATTGCCGCTGAGGTTTACGAGGACTTCAAGGTTGCCACCAAGGATCTTTACGACTTTCAGTAAGTTCGGTTCAATCTGCTAACAAAAAAGGATCGCTTTCGAGCGATCCTTTTTTGTGGCGTGGGGTGACGGCGCCCCTGCCTCTCGTAGGCGATTTCTGTGTATTCGTATCCCGCAGAAGACCCTTTCAGAAATCCACAGTGCTGCTCGCTAGAATCCACTTGTTTGCTTCTAGTTGCAGTATCCACCGCAACTCAGGTCGTTCTGCTGGCAGCCCTGTGCGTCTTTTGCGGGATTTGCTTCAGCGTAAGATTTCGTCAATTCCAGCGTTTGGCCTTTTTAAGGCGATGCGCCTTCGATTCTGGGGGAGCAGCTCATTGCGAAAACAAAAGTTGCAGTACAGGCCAATTTTTTGTTTTCAGGTTTCCGGCAGCTCTGGAGCAGTGCCGGGGAGGGACGAGGCGGACCCGGCGCGGTACTGTGGGGCGGCGCGGGCTCGCGGTATGAGATGGAGCAGGGTGCGGTTGAGGCTGTTTTTCGGTTTCGCTGCTAGAATGGGCAAATTGCAAAAAGTTTCCAAAACTTCATAGGTAAAACACACTTGAAGAAAATTTTCCTTGACGGCGCAGGTACCGCGAAGTATTTTATTAAATTGTGTCTTTTTGCAAAACAACCGGTTGCAACGAAGGAGGAAATGACTCGTGGTTCAGTCTAATAACCCCGATTCCACCAGCCGTTATAGGACTCGCCGGAGCTTCGCGAAGATCCCAGCCGTCATGGACGTGCCGAATCTGATCGCAATCCAGACGGAAAGCTTCAAGAAGTTCATGGATGATGGTCTGACGAATGCTTTCGCAGACATCAGTCCCATCGAATCCAACACCAAAGATATGTGTGTTGAGTTCGGCAAGCATGAATTTGGTGAGCCCAAGTATAGCGTAGATGAATGCAAGGAACGTGACGTGTCCTACCAGGCACCGCTCTTTGCTGAAATCCGCTTCATCAATCGCGAAACAGGCGAGATCAAAGAGCAGGACGTCTTCATGGGCGACTTCCCACTGATGACGCCCCGTGGCACCTTCATCATCAACGGCACCGAGCGTGTTGTTGTATCTCAGTTGGTGCGCAGCCCTGGCGTGTACTTCTCTGCCGAGCGCGACAAAACATCCGACAAGACCATCTACAACGCGAAGATCATTCCTTCTCGCGGTGCATGGCTCGAGTTCGAAACCGACAAGCGCGACATCCTTTCCGTGCGCATCGACCGTAAGCGTAAGCAGCCTGCTACGCTTCTTCTGCGTGCGCTCGGTATCGCTGAAACGCGCGAAGAGATCATCGATATCCTCGGCGATTCCGAGATGGTGATCCGCACCCTCGACCGCGACCCCGCCACCACCAAGGAAGAGTCTCTTATCGAGCTGTACCGTCGTTTCCGTCCGGGCGAGCCCCCTACGATCGACTCTGCTCGTACGCTGCTTGACGGCCTGTTCTTCAACCCCCAGCGCTACGACCTGGCAAAGGTTGGCCGCTACAAGATCAACAAGAAGCTTGAGTTCGACCCTGAAAACGACGCCTCCACGCTTACGCAGGAAGACATCATCGCAACCATGCGCTACATCGTGGGTCTCCATGATGGCGCCGAAGGCGTTCAGGTAGACGACATCGACCACTTCGGCAATCGTCGTATTCGCACGGTTGGCGAATTGATCCAGAACCAGTTCCGTATCGGTCTTTCCCGTATGGAGCGCGTTGTACGCGAGCGCATGAGCATGCAGGAGCCTGACGACATCACGCCGCAGTCTCTGGTTAACATCCGCCCCATCGTGGCAGCCATCAAGGAGTTCTTCGGTTCTTCTCAGCTGTCCCAGTTCATGGACCAGTCCAACATCGCTGCAGGTGTTACGCATAAGCGCCGTCTGTCTGCACTGGGCCCTGGCGGTCTGTCTCGTGAGCGCGCAGGCTTCGAAGTTCGAGACGTTCATAACTCCCACTACAGCCGCATGTGCCCGATTGAGACCCCTGAAGGTCCTAACATCGGTCTTATCGGCTCGCTGGCAACGTATGCCCGCGTGAACGACTACGGCTTCATCGAGGCTCCATATCGTCGCGTTGAAGACGGCAAGGTAACCGACATCGTTGATTACCTCACCGCTGATGAAGAAGAAAAGCACACCATTGCTCAGGCTAACGAGCAGTTCGATCCCGAAACGCGTGTATTCGGCCACACCGACGAGAACGGAACGTTCGTTCCTTCCGAGCGTCTGCTGTGCCGTACCCGCGACTCCAAGGGCGTATTCGGCGAGCCTGAAGAAGTTACCGTTGACCGAGTAGACTACATGGACGTTTCGCCTCGTCAGATGACCTCTGTTGCAACGTCGCTGATTCCGTTCCTCGAGCACGACGACGCTAACCGCGCACTGATGGGCTCCAACATGCAGCGTCAGGCAGTGCCCCTGCTTCGTCCTAGCGCTCCGTTGGTTGGTACCGGCATCGAGCACCGCATTGCGGTTGACTCCGGCGAAGTTCTGGTAGCCCAGAACGCTGGTGTTGTTGACTACGTTGACGGTCAGACCATCATCATCGAACGTGAAGATGGCGAGTACGACGAGTACCTCATTCCCAAGTTCCAGCGCTCCAACCAGTCTGGCTGCATGAACCACAAGCCTATCGTTCGCAAGGGCGACAAGGTATATGCAGGCGATGTTCTGGCAGACGGTCCTTCTTGTGACGGCGCCGAGCTTTCGCTTGGTCAGAACCTGATGGTCGCTTACATGCCTTGGGAAGGTTACAACTACGAGGACGCTATCATCGTGTCCGAACGCGTTGTTGCTGAAGACCTGCTTACGTCCATCCACATCTCCGAGTACGAGATCGATGCTCGTGACACCAAGCTTGGACCTGAGGAAATCACTCGCGAAGTTCCCAATATCTCCGATGATATGGTTTCCGATCTCGATAGCGACGGCATTATCCGCGTTGGCGCTGAGGTATTCCCTGGCGACGTTCTGGTTGGCAAGGTTACCCCGAAGGGCGAAACCGAGCTCACCGCTGAAGAGCGTCTGCTCCGTGCCATCTTCGGTGAGAAGGCTCGTGAGGTTCGCGACACGTCCCTCAAGGTTCCTCATGGCTCTGGCGGCCGCGTAATCAACGTGGTTCGTTCTTCCCGTGCAAACGGCGACGAGCTTGCTCCTGGCGTAAACGAACTCGTTCGCGTATTCGTTGCTCAGAAGCGTAAGATCCAGCAGGGCGACAAGCTCTCCGGTCGTCATGGTAACAAGGGTGTTATCTCCCGCGTTCTGCCGGTAGAGGATATGCCTTACTTGGCCGACGGTACCCCGATCGACGTTATGTTGAACCCCCTGGGCGTTCCTTCCCGTATGAACGTTGGTCAGCTGCTCGAGAACCATCTTGGTTGGGCTGCTAAGTGGGGTTGGTCTGACGATCCTGAGTCCACCGAACCCGTTGCTGGCCCGCAGTTCGTTGCAACGCCGGTATTCGACGGTGCAACCGAGGAAGAGATTTCCAACGCCATCGAAGCTGCTAACCGCAACCTCATCAACATCAACCATGCCAAGTACGGCGACATGGCTCGTGACGAATTCGTTCCGCAGCTTTCCCGCACTGGTAAGGCTTGGCTGTACGACGGCCGTACCGGCGAGCGTTTCCGCGAGCCTATCACCTGCGGTCAGACCTACATCCTTAAGCTGGGCCACATGGTCGACGACAAGATCCATGCTCGCTCGACTGGTCCTTACAGCTTGATCACCCAGCAGCCTCTCGGCGGCAAGGCCCAGTTCGGCGGCCAGCGCTTCGGCGAGATGGAAGTTTGGGCACTGTACTCCTACGGTGCTTCTAACGTCCTGCAGGAGATCCTGACCATCAAGTCCGACGATACCTCCGGCCGTGTTAAGTCCTACGAGGCTATCGTTAAGGGCGAGAGCATTCCTGCTCCTGAGGTACCTGAGTCCTTCAAGGTTCTCATCAAGGAAATGCGCTCGCTGTGCCTCAACGTTGAGCTTGAGGGCCACCAGCATCAGACCATCGATGTCACCCATGACCCCGATGAGGATGAGCTTTTGGGCGCCGCACTTCCCGTTGAAGAAAAGTCCGAAAAGGACAGCGACGACCTGTTGGGTTCCATCACTGCCGAGCTTGGCAATCTGATGGGCGAGAAAAACGACACTGACGACCTTATCGGTAAGGGAGAGGAGAACTAAATGAGCGAATTTGACGTTAACAATTTCGACGCCATCCGCATCTCTCTTGCAAGCGCTGAAGATATCCGTGGTTGGTCTCGTGGCGAAGTTAAGAAGCCCGAAACCATCAACTATCGTACGCTCAAGCCCGAAAAGGACGGCTTGTTCTGCGAAAAGATCTTTGGCCCCACGAAGGACTGGGAATGCGCCTGCGGTAAGTACAAGCGCATTCGCTTCAAGGGCATCGTCTGCGAACGCTGCGGTGTTGAGGTTACGCGCTCCAAGGTTCGTCGTGAGCGCATGGGCCACATCGAGCTCGCTGCTCCGGTAAGCCACATTTGGTACTTCAAGGGCTCTCCTTCGCGTCTGGGCTACTTGCTCGACATTCCGCCGAAGGAACTCGAGAAGGTTCTCTACTTCGCATCTTCCATCATCACGTTTGTTGACAAGGAAGCTCGCGAAGAGGACGTAGAAGAGCTGCGCGATGAGCTTTCCGCAGACTTGGAAGAATTGGACGCAGAGCGCGATCGCCTCATCGAGGCTACGCGCCGCCTGTCCGTCGACTACGTTCCCGAAGAGGACGAGTTCGTTGACGATATCGACGAAGACGAGCGTATGACGCCCGAGGAAGTCGAAGAGGAAATCGCTGACATCTACGAGGAGTTCAACGAGCGCAAGACCCTGCGTTCCGAGGCTCTGGAGGCTTTCCTGAAGATCGAGCCCAAGCAGCTCGTATCCGACGAAGCTCTGTATCGCGAGATGCGCCTGAACTATTCCGACTACTTCAAGGGCGGCATGGGCGCAGAGGCTATCCGCGACCTGCTCGACAGCATCGACCTTGCAGCTACCGCCGAAGAGCTTACTGAAACCGTTGCCACCGGCAAGGGCCAGAAGCGCACCAAGGCTATTAAGCGCCTGAAGGTTGTCGACTCGTTCCTGCATTCCGCAAACAAGCCTTCCGATATGATCCTGGACGTAATCCCGGTTATTCCGCCGGATCTGCGTCCTATGGTCCAGCTCGATGGCGGCCGTTTTGCAACGTCCGACCTGAACGACCTGTATCGTCGCGTTATCAACCGCAACAACCGCCTGAAGCGTCTGCTCGACTTGGGTGCTCCCGAGATCATCGTTAACAACGAAAAGCGCATGCTCCAGGAAGCAGTAGACTCCCTGTTCGACAACGGCCGTCGTGGCCGTCCCGTAACGGGTCCTGGCAACCGTCCGCTGAAGTCCCTCTCCGACATGCTGAAGGGCAAGCAGGGTCGTTTCCGTCAGAACCTGCTCGGTAAGCGCGTTGACTACTCCGGCCGTTCCGTAATCGTTGTTGGCCCTAACCTGAAGCTGCATCAGTGCGGTTTGCCTCAGCAGATGGCCCTCGAGCTGTTCAAGCCCTTCGTAATGAAGCGCCTGGTAGAGCTTGAGTATGCTGCCAACATCAAGGCTGCAAAGCGTGCGGTAGATCGTGGCGCCAGCTATGTTTGGGATGTTCTGGAAGAAGTTATCGTTGAGCATCCGGTACTGCTGAACCGCGCACCTACGCTGCACCGTCTGGGTATTCAGGCATTTGAGCCGGTATTGGTAGAAGGCAAGGCCATCAAGCTGCATCCGTTGGTGTGTACTGCATTCAACGCTGACTTCGACGGTGACCAGATGGCTGTTCACGTACCGCTGGGTGCTGAGGCTCAGGCTGAGGCTCGCGTACTGATGCTTTCCGCAAACAACATTAAGTCGCCTGCACATGGTCGTCCGCTGACCGTTCCTACTCAGGACATGATCATCGGTATGTACTACCTCACCGCTGCCCGCGATGGCTTCCCCGGTGAAGGTCGTGCATTCATCGACTTCGCTGATGCTCGCAACGCCTATGACGCTCGTGCCGAGGTTGACCTTCAGGCCAAGATCTGGGTTCGCCTTCCAAAGGACACCCTGGTTGCAACCGCATTCGGTCAGTTCGAGGAGCACAAAGCTGGTTCGCGTCTGCAGACCACCATTGGCCGTATCATCTTCAACGGTGTGTTCCCGGACGATTATCCGTTCCTGAACTACCAGATGAACAAGAAGGAAATTGGCCGCATCGTAGAGGATGCTTGCAACCGCTACACCCTTTCCGAGGTTGAGCCTATTCTTGACGGTTTGAAGGACACTGGCTTCCATTACGCCACCATCGCTGGTATTACCGTTTCCGTTTACGACGCAACGGTTCCTCCCAGCAAGGACGCTATCCTTGCCGATGCCGACAACAAGGTTGCTGCTATCGAGGAAGACTACGAGATGGGTCTTATGAGCGCCGAAGAGCGTCATAAGCAGGTTGTTGACATTTGGACCGAGGCCAACGAAGAGGTCGGCGAGGCAATGGCTGCTAACTTCGACAGCTTCAACCCGATCTTCATGATGGCCGACTCTGGTGCTCGAGGTAACATCAAGCAGATTCGTCAGCTTGCTGGTATGCGTGGCCTGATGGCAGACACCAAGGGCGGCACGATCGACATTCCTGTTAAGTCGAACTTCCGTGAGGGCCTTTCCGTTCTGGAATACTTCATTTCTACGCACGGCACTCGAAAGGGTATGGCTGACACCGCGCTGCGTACCGCAGACTCCGGTTACCTTACCCGTCGTCTGGTTGACGTTGCTCAGGACGTTATCGTTCGCGAGATCGACTGCGGTACTTCTGACGGCGTTCCTTACCCGATTCACAACGATAAGGGCGAGCTGGACGAGAACCTGGTTGGTCGTTGCGTTCTGGAAGACATCCAGGATGCCGAGGGCAACGTTATCGTTGCTGCGGGTAGCTTCATCAACTCCATGGATCAGGTTGCCGCTATGGATGCTGCTGGTATCTCTACCATCAACATCCGCACGGTTATGACCTGCCATGCAGAGCACGGCGTTTGCCAGAAGTGCTACGGTTGGGACCTTGCTACCGCACGCCCGGTTAACATCGGTACTGCTGTTGGCATTATTGCTGCACAGTCCATCGGTGAGCCTGGCACGCAGCTTACGATGCGTACGTTCCACGCCGGCGGTGTTGCAGGTGAAGACATTACGCACGGTCTGCCTCGTGTTACCGAGCTTTTCGAGGCTCGCAAGCCTAAGGGCCAGGCTGTTCTTGCTGAAATCGCTGGTACCTTGCAGGTAACCGCTGACAAGGTGAACAAGACGCTTACCGTTCACGACCAGGAAGGCAACATCCGCGAATACGTGGTATCTGCTCGCGCAACGCTTTTGCCGGGTGTTACCGATGGTTGCGAAGTTGAAGTTGGCCAGCAGCTCACCAAGGGTTCTGTAAACCCCCACGACCTGCTTCGCCTTACCGACCCGAACACCACGCTTCGCTACATCGTTGCTCAGGTTCAGGACGTGTACGTGTCCCAGGGCGTAGACATCAACGACAAGCACATCGAGGTCATCGCGCGTCAGATGCTGCGCAAGGTCGTTGTTATGGAAGCCGGCGATTCCGAGCTTTTGCCCGGTCGTCAGGTGAATCGCCACGAGTTCGAGCGCGTTGCCAACGAACTCATTGCAGAAGGCAAGCAGCCCCCCGTGGGCCAGCCTCTGCTGCTCGGTATCACCAAGGCTTCGCTGGCTACCGACTCGTTCCTGTCGGCCGCGTCGTTCCAGGAGACCACCAAGGTTCTCACCGATGCCGCGATCGAAGGCAAGACCGACGTTCTCGCCGGCCTGAAGGAGAACGTCATCATCGGCAAGCCGATTCCTGCTGGTACGGGTCTTCCTCGTTACCACAAGGTCGGCCTCACCTACAAGGGTGCTCCCGTGCATCCCGAGGGTGAAGAGCAGCTGCCCGATTACGCGCCGCGTGAGCTTCGCGAAATCGAAGACCTGTTGCCCCAGCCTCAGGACTGGTCGCTCGACGAGAACTACATGGGTGGCTACGGCAACTACTTCGGTGGCGGCAGCTTCCGTGGTGGTCGTGCCAACCAGCTCTCCGACGAGGACGCGCGTCTGTACCTCTACGACGATCTGGGCGTTTCGCAGCGTTGGGCTAACAAGTTCAGCGAAGCGGGCATCGAGACCGTTGGCGACTTGGTCGGCTACACCGAAGATGAGCTTCTGCGTATCGAAGGCATTGGCGCCAAGGCTATCGAAGAGCTCAAGACCGGCCTTGCTGAGCATAGCCTAAGCTATCTCATCGAGGACGACCTGGCTGCGTCCAACGACGACATGAGCCAACTGCTCGACATGGTCTTCAGCCCCGACGACACGGTGCTCATCGGCGGCGATTCGCCGGCGACGTTCAACACCGAAGGCGAGGAAATGCTGGGCGAGGCTCTGCCGCCGCGCAGCTATCATCGCGACCTGAGCGAACTTGACGCCCTGCTGGGCGGCCTGGGCGACTTGGGCTTCGGCGAGACGAGCGAGAAGCACGAAGCTGAGTCTGACGAAGACGAAGAGTAACGTGCGAGTCGCATAAACGACATTGAATGCCGCTCCGGGAAACCGGGGCGGCATTTTTGCGTTTGGGGCCAGCGCGCCCGTGGAGTTTTCATTGTTGGGCGCCTTCTTTGAATCGCCAGTGGAATGGGCGGTTGCGAACTATGGCAAAGATACGAATCATGAGCGCAGCTCACGCCCTTGTGACCGCCGCCGTAGCATGCTTGTGTTAGGGTTGAATGAGGAATATGTAAAACGCCGGTATGGGCGAGGAAGGTACGCGAGATGTCAAGCGCCGAAAAAGCCAAGAAAAAGCAGCGCAACCAGGAGTGCTGCAAAGTCAGCGAGGAAATCAAGCAACGCGCGGCAGACATGGAGAAGGAAATCATCGCTGAGCGCCGTTATTTCCATAAGCATCCCGAGCTATCGCTGAAAGAGACCGAGACGGCAAATGCCCTTTGCTGGCGTCTTGCCTCTATGGGCATCGAATACACCCGCGTACCTGGAAACGGTATTATCGCGACCATCAAAGGAACGGCGCCCGATGCGTATGACGCAGAGGGAAATCCGCGCCGTCGCATCGCGCTGCGAAGCGACATTGACGCCCTGCCCGTAACCGAGCTCACGGGCGCTCCGTATGCGTCGGAAAACGAAGGCGTCATGCATGCGTGTGGCCACGACTGCCATATGTCCATGCTGCTCGGCGCGGCGCGCATTCTTTTGGGCATGACCGATGAAATCCATGGGGAAGTGCGCTTGCTGTTCCAGCCTGCCGAGGAATGCTCCGTTGGCTCTCGCATGATGATCAAGGCGGGGGCGCTCGATGGCGTCGATACGATTTTCGGCACGCATATTTGGAGCGAAGTCGATGCGGGAACTATTTCATGCGCACCTGGTCAGCGCATGGCCAACACCGACTGGTTCCGTATCGACATCAAGGGCGTGAGCGCTCATGGCTCCATGCCCCACAAAGGCGTCGATGCCGTGGTGGTTGCGGCCGAAATCGTGGTGGCGCTTCAGGTTCTTGTGAGCCGCGACATTTCCCCCTTCGAGCCCCTCGTGGTTACCGTGGGCGAAATCCATGGAGGCGAAGCCCGCAACATCATGGCTGGCTCGGCCTACCTTACGGGCACGATTCGTACGTGGAGCGACAAAACGCGCAAAGCCATGCCCGAGCGCCTGGAACATCTTATCCAGCGTTCGGCGAAAGCGTTCAACGCGAAGGCGAAACTCACGTATCAAGAAGGCAATGCCGGCTTGTCGAACGATTCCGAATGCGCCGAGCGTTGCCGCAAGTCTGTCGTGAAGCTGTTCGGCGAAGAGGCGGTAAGCGATTACGAAGGTACCCTCGCAGGTGAAGACTTCAGCGAATATCTCGATATCGTGCCTGGCGTGTTTGTGTTCCTTGGCTGCCGAAACCCCGATGTTGATGCGGTGTATCCTCAGCACAGCGGGTACTATACGGTCGATGAAAGCGTTCTGAAAAACGGTGCGGCGCTTGCCGCCCAATATGCCATCGATTTTCTGGCAGAATAACGCTGGGCGAACACAAGCGCGAAACCCAACGAATCGCGACGGTATGTATTGAGAGTCAAGGAGACCTCTATGGATGAGCAGCAGATGAACGAAGGCCTTTTATGCGACGCCGATCGCCAGCTCATCGCAAGCGCTGCTCGCTTGCAGAAATATGTCGAAGCCCCCGTTTCTGCAGGGCTTCTTGGCGAGTTGTCGGACGATTTGCTGAAGCTCGCTTTCATTCCGTATGCGTCGAGGTCGAAACTCTCGAGCCTGTATGGGCCGGGTCTCGACTTCATGAGTCTTGTTAGCGCCGACTGGCGTGAGGCTTTTTCTCAGGGCGCATTGCGCATGCACAACGCGAAAACGATTAGCTTCCCAACGCATATCGAAATGGCGAATGGCGAGGCCGTTGAGCTCTCTATCTCTGAGAATGCACAGGAAGGCGGGCTTGCGTGGTTTCTGTCGTATGTTCCCATTGTCGAGCATATGAAGCTGCGTCGCGATTGCGTTGCCGAGGCGAAGGCCGAATCGGAAAAGCCCCGACTCCCCAAAGAGCCGCTCCCGGCGCTTATGGAGGACGGTTTTGCGGGTATGCAGGAATCTGAAGATTATCTCGTGAACCCTGTGCCCCTCGCCGTTTTGAACGAGCTCGATTCAATGGATGCCGAGTTTTCTTCGTTCGTCTGGGTGTCGCAGCGCCGCAACGAACAGATTGCCGAATATGAGCAGCGCAATATCGACGTATTGGAATTGCTGAATCGCGATTGGGACTATGCGCTGTCCAACCGCGTGCTTCGATATTACGAAGGCAAGGTCATTTTCCCCGTGAGCATCGTGCGCGACGACGGAGAAACGCTCGTCGAGGTTTCCATCAAACGCGATCGCGGGGCGGAAAGGCCGGGCGCACTGCCGTGGCATGTCTGCTTCGTGGACAACTTCGCTCGGCAAAAGGTGCGCGCTGGCCACGCGCTTTTCGATTGGGCCTACCTGGGGAATTTCGACGATACAATCGAAAGCCTTGCCGAGATGGCGCTCGCTGAAAAGTGGGGGTTCGAAGCCGACGACGAGCCAAAGTCGAATTCGATTCTCAAAAGCTATCTCACGTATACCTTCTATAGGTTGCAGGCTGAGGGCAAAGTGCTCGAAAACCGCGAAAGGGGAATCGCCGCATTCAATACGGGCCTCGTCGACGCAACGTATGAGGCGATTTATGCGTGCTTCTCCCCGTCGAACATGGAGCAGCCTTGGCGTTTCGAGGCGTTCTGCAAAGCGGGTTCGAGAATGTGGGGAAAGAAGCTCGTGGCTTCGTTTGAGCCTCTGCCACAAAGGGCGTCGTATGTCGAAAAGAAAGACGACCTGCTTTTTGACGGGAGTCGAACGCTTCAGCGCGATGTCGACCACATTCTTCTCGACAATATCGACCGATTGCCGCAGGCGTTTCTCGCCGAAGAGCTTCGTGGCGCAGATGATGCGATAGAGGCGCTCGACAAAACGATGCATGCCGAGGACGACACGTCGAGACGCGCCGCGTACGATGAGCTTCGCGAGGCTGTCGAGGACAACGTGAGAATCAAGCGCAGGCTTATCAATAGGCTCGATGACGCTATCGAGCTTGCCCAAAAGCGTGTCGAGTGGAATTTCAAAACGGCCGTTCCGGCGTTTTATCCCACAAAGAACACGATGAGCCTGCTTCTTCCGCTCGATCTTACCGAAAACGAGCAGCCCGATGTCGCGCTTGTCGTTGAGCTTATGGAATCGGGGGCCTATATTGGGCAAACGATCCTTACCATGAAGATGGCTTACAACAATGCAAGGCTCATTTGTCGGCCCGACAGCGATTGGCTCAACACGTCGCTGCGCCTTTCTTAAAAACTATGAAGAGCGCCCCGCTTTGGTATGAAGCGGGTCGTTTTGCTTGCGGGACATACACCCCTTCGTCGTGCGACGACTGTCTTGCATTGATTCGTATAGTTTTTGCCGCTTGCGCGCTTTAGGCGGCGAAAGCGCACGCATACCGTTAGAATGGCTTTCGAAACATGGTGGAAACTTTTATGAAGGCACGCCACGGCCTCGTTTTCGCTGAACGAACAATCGATTTAGGAGTCCACATGAACGCCGACCTCACGAGTCGTTATGGAACCATGGTCTTCTCCGATCACGTCATGAAGGAATATTTGCCCTCTGACGTGTACAAGAAGCTTTCTGAAACCGTGAAGGAGGGCAAGCCGCTCGATCTTGACGTGGCAAACGCCGTCGCCCACGGCATGAAGGAATGGGCCCTCAAACATGGCGCCACGCATTTCGCGCACTGGTTCCAGCCCCTTACGGGCATCACGTCGGAAAAGCACGACGCTTTTCTCGATCCGGTGGGCGATGGCACGGCGATTGTGAAATTCTCGGGCAAAGAGCTCGTTCAGGGCGAGCCCGATGCATCGAGCTTCCCCAATGGCGGTTTGCGCGCAACGTTTGAGGCGCGCGGCTATTCCGCGTGGGATCCCACGAGCCCCGCATTCATTAAAGACGAAGTGCTGTGCGTGCCCACGGCGTTTTGCTCGTATTCGGGCGAGGCGCTCGACAAGAAGACTCCGCTTCTGCGCTCTATGGCCACGCTCGACAAGCAGACGAAACGCGTGCTTGCGCTGTTCGGCAAAAATCCCGCTCACGTCACGGTCAACGTGGGCACCGAGCAGGAATACTTCCTTATTTCTGAAAAAGATTACGAGCGTCGCCAAGACCTCATCGTGTGCGGCCGCACACTGTTTGGCGCACCGCCGTGCAAGGGCCAAGAGCTCGACGAACATTACTTCGGCGCCATTCGCCCTACGGTGAATTCGTTCATGAAAGAGCTCGACGACGAGTTGTGGGGCTTCGCGGTTGCCGCGAAAACCAAGCACAACGAAGTCGCGCCTTGCCAGCATGAGCTCGCCCCAGTGTTCTGCAACGCGAATCGCGCGGTTGACGAGAACCTGCTCACCATGGAAATGATGAAGCTGCTCGCGAGCCACCATGGCCTTGTGTGCCTGCAGCACGAAAAGCCGTTTGAGGGCATTAACGGCTCGGGCAAGCACAACAACTGGAGCTTCGGCACCGAGGATGAGAACCTGCTCGACCCGGGCGACACGCCTGAGGCGAACTTGCAGTTCATCGTATTCCTTACCTGTGTTATTGAAGCGGTCGACAATTATCAAGACTTGCTGCGCATGAGCGTTGCAAGCTGCGGAAACGATCATCGCTTGGGCGCGCATGAGGCTCCGCCGGCCATTATCTCGATCTTCTTGGGCGATGAGCTTTCGAGCATCATCGACGCGCTTACTTCGGGCGAAACCGCCGCGCACACGCTGCGCGAGCA
>USDX01000013.1 GCA_900553605.1 uncultured Eggerthella sp.
ATTCGATGGAGCCAACGGCCGGACTCGAACCGGCGACCCACGCATTACGAATGCGAAATCAGTAGAAAATTTTGGCTTATCCTGGTTAAATCCAGAATTGGGCTCCTGAATCCAATTTGCCCAATTTGCTTCTATTTCTCTCTATTAGGCTCACTTTTCTACACTTATTTCTACACTTCCTCATTTGCGCTTCGGGAAAACAACCGTTAGCCTCGCCCTAAGGTCGCAAAGCCTTAGGGCGAGGCTAACGGTTGCGGGGCAAAGGAGAAAAGTTGGAAATAAGAGGAAAAGGATCACTCCGAGAGGTTCGTCCAGGCGTTTGGTCCGGACGCTTCAACATCGGCCCCGACCCTGAGCGTCCCGGCAAATACCTCTACACTCCAAGCCGAACTTTTCACTGCAAGACAAAATGGGAAGCCAGAGCAGAGTTCGAGAAATACCGAAGCGAGCTCGAATCAAAAGGATTGCCCGATAAAGAGAAAGAGCATCTGCGTGCCTATCTTCTTTATTGGCTCTCCCTGCGCGAAGGGAGCTACAAGTCTCCAAGGACAAAGGAGCGAGAAGAGCTCGATGTCCGACATATCATGGAGCTGTTTCCTGACGTGAAGCTTTCGAAGCTCACGCCGACCTTCGTTCTCGAAACCTATGAAAAGGCCCGCAAAAGCGGAAGGTTCGATAAGGAAATCTACCAAATCAATAAGCGACTTAGGCAGGTTCTAGATTCTGCGGTTGAGGACGGTATTTTGACGCGCAACTGCGCAAAGAGGATTTCCATACCGAAACCCGACCCCGAACCGAAAGATTACCTCAACCACGAAAGGCTCATCTCCTTCAATAAGATGATTCAGTCCCAGCAGCTAACAGGCCAAACTGTGGGTATTCATATCCTTCTAAGAACGGGAATGAGACCAGCTGAGATGTACGGGTTGTCGTGGGCTGATGTCCACTTCGCAACATGCCGCATCGATATTCGTCATCAGTTCTCAAACGATATGACCCTGCGTAAACCTAAAACTAAATCGAGCTCGACATGGATTGCCATTGACGGCGAGCTGTGGAAAACCTTGCTTGAGTGGAAAACGGCGCAACGTATGTATTTCAAGCGGCTGGGCAAAAAGCAGGGGCCTGATACCCCCGTGGCATCGAATGCCTTGGGAGGACGAATGGACCCAACGAATTTCGGGCGCTTTTTCAGGAACCTCTGCGCCGATACGGGATTTGGCCATTTCGAGACGGTCACCAACACCTTTATCAAGGACGGAATCACGCGATATAGGGGGACTGGTTACAAAGGCCTTTGTCCAAATATGTTCAGGGACATCATGGCAACCACTCTTTCAGGAGAGCTGAGTATTGACCCGAACACTCTTAAAACGCGCATGAGGCATTCCGATGCATCGGTATCCCTAAACTACTATGCTCACCCCGTGGAAGACAGCGAATACCGTGCTGCCTCTCTATTTAGTGATTACTTGACCAAATAGGTTGCATTTATCTGCGTACGTGACTATAATGATGCTAAAGGGAGGAGGGAGAACCAAAATGTCGATCATTAAGCGGACAAAGCAAAGCCGGGAATATGCAAAGAGCGTTCAAATAAGCGTAACTTTTCCTTCCCCGGATCGACGTGCGGCTGCCCAGCAGCTCCTTGCCGACAAAGCAGAACTTGAAGGCCTTAATAAGGGAGCTGTCGCTTCGGGAATCCTCCTCAACTCGCTCATTCCGCTTTCTGGCGAGGAGCGAGAGATCTTCTTCGCATGCCTTCCAAACGGCAAGGAGCCTGTTTATCCTGATAATTCCGGCATCGATAACGCCCTCGAACTGGCGTTCACGTATGCGTCAATGGCAAGCGGCTCTCGCTATTCAGCCGACCCGATAGAATATCTAAGGTTTGCAACAAAGAGGTCGTGGAAATACGGAACCAGGATTCATGGCCGAATCGAAGAATCAGATCCAAGGGTCAATCTGGAGAGGGATTTGCGTCTCCTCGTAGAAAGCGATCCGTCGGCAAAGGGCCTTCTTGAATCGCTCGGCGAGGATCGGCCAAAAGCCTATCCGTTTTTTAACTTCATTTACGAGAACTGGAAGAACTTAAAAGGCAATCGCGACGCGCTGTCGTTTCTCGTTTACCTCTGCGCTGCTTGCGAGAGCAGAAAAGACAGCGCAGAGGATCGCCAGGAGCTTCTCGAAGTCTGCTCAATCGCAGAAGCAACGCGGTTGGCAAAAAAGGAATCAATTCAATTTGCTGGCAAAAAAGCCAGAATTTCTTCCATGGCAAAGATTCCGATTGCCAATAATTCGACCCTTATTGTTCCTGGCTCTTGGACCTTAATTAATGCAAATAAAGCTCAAGAATACCCGTATGCTGGCGTAATCGAAGTCCGTAACAGTCCAGACGCTCCCCATGTCGTTTTTCTATCAAAAAAACCGGTTAATGAGATGACAGAGGCCGACAGAGAAGAAGTCTTTTCGCGCGCAGCTCTTCAAGCCCCGATTCTTAGCTCGCTACGCAATATGGAAGTCGAGCTCGAATACAACGATGATGGCGGAATCGCCAATCGTGATGAATACAACAACTCGCCAAGAATTGGGTATTTCTCAATTCGCGATTCAACGATGTTTTCTGATGCCAACCCTGCGCCATATGGCGCGATGATCGTCCGCGCTGGAACGGAGGTGAAAGGCACAAGCGAATAATCATAAAAATAGGCGCCCGCCCTCTTCTTTCAACTTCCACATCGCAAGAAAGAGGACGAGCATTACCCGAAAGGAATAATACCATGGCTAAGACTAAAGCCACCAAAGCCAACGATTCCGCACGCCCTGGGCAGCCCCTCGGCAGTGACCGGCTTCTTGGCATTTCCGATGTCGCTGAGATTTTTCAAATCTGCGAACCGAAAGCCAGCGAGCTTATGAAGCTCAGCGGCCACCATCTCGTTTTCGCCCGCAAGGTCTACATCCTTGAAAGTAATCTCCTCTCTTTCGTTAAAGAGCTGGAGGTTGAGTAGTAATGGCCCTTAAGCTCCTGGCCGACATTGGTACTGAACTTCTCGAAAAGGCTATGAAGGACAAGCCCCTCTTTCACTTTGGGCTCCAGGCGTTTGATGGGCTACTGGATGGCATGCACGCAGACCGTATCAATGTCATCAGCGGCGACCCCGGAGCCGGCAAAAGCACTTTTGTCGGCTTGCTTGCGGACGATGCCGCATCGAACGGTACCTTCGTCTTTGTCCACTCGTACGAACTTGCAGATCGCTGTTACCTGTCCAAAAGTCTTGCCCGTTCCGGCAAAGTGACCGTAAAGGATATTTCCTGTGACGACAAAGCCGAGCTCGTTGAGAAGGTTGGCAAAGAATATCTCGAGCGCACGGCTCGCAATCTCGCTTTTCTTGACGAGGACGATACGGTCAAGGATCTTGAGCGTTACGTGAAGGCAAAACATAAGCAGGCTCCTGAACAGCCGATTCTTGTGGTTTGCGATTATATCCAGAATGCGACAATCGACCGCCTCAAGGAGGTCAAAGACGAGCGCCTCCAGCTCAAGGAGATTCTTGGCACGTTGCGCAAAATTGCCAAGATCGAAAATGTTGCCGTTTTCGCTGTTTCGGCGATCACACGCAGCAGCTATCAGAAAGCGGCTCCGAGCCTCAACGCTCTTTCCGGATCTTCTTCACTCGAATATGGGTGTGACACTTGCATCCATCTGTCGACCGATGCTGACGACGACTCGCTTATGAAGCCAGTTGAGCTGACGTTCTTGAAGAACCGCTTCGGCGCGAAGGGCACTGCCGAGTTCATTTTTGACGTCGAACACGCAAATTTCATTGAGGCGTAATAACGCAAGGTTTCGGGCCCAAGCGATTCGCTTGGGCCCATTTTCTTAGGATCTAAAATGAACGAATTCAAAAGGGTCAAAGGCCTTATCTCACTCGAAGAATATGCAAACTCCAAGCTTAAGATGTCGCATGGCAAACTTGTTTGCCCGTTCTGTGGCAGCGGCGGCCATGTTGGCACTAACAGCGATTCAGCGTTCTTCGTCTACTCCGACAGCCAGCAGTTCCATTGCTTCTCCTGCGGAGCACATGGCGACATTTTCGACCTCATCGCAAAGGTTGAGGACATTCCCGAAGCAATCAAAGTTGAGCAGATTGAAGCTGCGAAGAGATGGCTAGGCGAAGCTCCAGTAGCCAACTTGAGCAAAACCCGGAATCAGCATCGAATAAGCTGCATCCAGCAAAAAAGCGCCGATGGGACCATAGTCGGCAAGAACAATGCAGCACAATATCTTGAGCGCTCTAAAGCACATATTGCCGAATGCGCAAGCTTCCTTGCGAAAAGAGGATTCTCGATCGACTTTGCGATTGAGCGCGGGCTCGGTTTTGATGAGTCCAGGCAAATACTCCTGATTCCCTACCCCGGAAATGATTATTACTTTATTGGACGATCAATAGATCCCAATGCAAAGGTCAGGTACCTTAAACCGAGGGCCGCCGATGTCGGGAGCGAACCTGTGTTTAACGAGGCAGCTCTTGATGGGAAATGGGCCATAGCCACAGAGGGACAGATTGACTGCCTTTCTTGCCTTTCGCTGGGGTTCAACAATTCCTTTGCAGTCGGAGGTGCGTCTAATTGGAAGAAGGCGATCGCCTCTATAGAAAAGCGAGCCGATAAACCGATTATCCTCATCCTCTTCGACCGCGACCCTGCGGGCATTAAAGCCTCTAGGGCATTCGCAAACGCCCTGAAAGAAAGGGAAATCAGCCACGAAATCCTCTGCCCTCCCCACTGCCTGAGGGGGAAAGATCCGAACGAGTGGCTTGTCAACGACAAAGAGGGATTCTCATCCTTCTTGGCTTCGTCCATCGCAAAAACGGAGGGACATGATGAGCACTAAGCAATTCGGGATAGCACTCTGCGCGGGAGCATCGCTTCTCCTGGCCATCGCGCTCAACCCGGCTATTTCGGATTTTGTCGGTTTCGTCTTTTTCAAAAAGGCGGCTTCGCTGGACAGGATAGCCAGTTGCTACAGCGATTTCGGTGCCTTTTTTGCGGGGCTTGCCAATAATTTGGCTGCCCCTGGAGGAATCGCCGTTGTTGGGCTATCCGCCCTATTTTTCTTTACCCTCTTTATGCTTTTGAACATGGATACCTTTTCCGAACCTAAAAGCAGGACCCTCAAAGACGGCAAACTGGGAAAGCAGAGCCAGATAACCTCCAACAGGAAGATAGCTAGGGCGAATATTGTTTGGGCCGATGAGAATCACGGGAGTGATCCGGCCATATGCATCGGCAACATAGGGGGAAAGAGCGTATTCGCAGAAGCCACCCATGCCTGCGCAATAGCCCCGTCGGGTTCGTTCAAAACCAGAGGCTCGGTTTTCCAGACTTTGGACTACAACACCTGGAACGGCGGGAGAAACGCCTTGGTCATGGACCCATCGCTTGAAGTGTATGCCCAATCACACAATGCGCTCGAGAAACGAGGCTATCAGGTCAGGGTCTTAGACCCCGAAATGGTCACCGACTCCTACAACCCGATCTCATCCATCGCATCGCTTTGCGGAACGGGCGAGACGGCTCGAGCTCAGGAAAGAGCGAGGGAAGTCGGCTCGATTCTGTACCCAGCCACCGGCGGGGAGAACGATTGGGTGAAGGACGATGCCGCGGGAGCGTTTGCGGGCGTCTGCTATGCCATTGCCTCAGACGACTCAATCCCAATCGAAAACAAGAACCTATGGTCGTGTATGGCCACCATCCTAGAGGGAACAAAGGGCGGCAACGCCCAGCCCTTGAAGAGCTGGCTCGAGTCGGATGGAGTCCAAAAGCCCCAAGCGATCCTTTCCGCTTCATTTAGGGCGTCTTCCGATAGGCAGGAAAGCTCGATCCTGTCCACTCTTCTAGCCGGAATACAACCCTTCGCAACCGACTCAATGAGGCGGCTTACCAGCATATCGACCTTCGACATGGATGAGGTCATCGAGGGCAAGTGCGTTGTGTTCTTTCGTATCGGCGGTCCGGCAGATGAGAGAAACAAGTTTGTCTCCCTCTTCTTGGCAAGCCATTGGGCGGAAGTGTCGCGCAGGGGCGCAAAAAGGGGATCGCTACGACCGATAACCATCCTCGCTGACGAGGCCCATGCCCTACCGCGCTTCGACCTCTCGACCGCCATCGAGCAAGGCCGCAAGTACGGATATTCCTTCTACATGTGGCTCCAATCTCTATCAGGCTTGGACAAGTACAAGACCGCAAAAGAGGACGGGAAAGACGCGATTATCTCGAACTGCAACGTCAAGATGCTATATCGAGCCGGTTCGGTTGAGGACGCGGAGTTCTTCTCAAAGCTGTCTGGCGAGTCCACGATCCTAAGCAAGACCCAAGGATCGTCGAAGGGCGATAGGTCATCCAGCTCAAGCACCGATTTCTCAGAACAGCGCCAGCCCGTATGGAGCCCCGGAGATCTTATCCATTCGGATCCCCAGACCCAAGGTATACATGTGATAAAAAGCCTTCCGGGAAAGCCCGATAGGTCAGGATGTTTTGTCGTTCCGATCAAGGACGTTACAAAATGCCCAACGGCAAGGCATTTCGTCCCTGCCTTCGGGACGAGGGAATATGAGGCTGAGTTCATAACGGAAGAAATCGAGAAACTCGAGAAGATGGGCCCGCGCGTAACCAACCTGCCGGAAGCTTGGACGCCGAACTTCGATGCAGGCGAAAATGGTGGAGAGCAAGGTAATAAGCCCGAGCTGACCGATACCGACGTCTTCGGCATATAGGCTCAGAGGGACAGGCCCTGGCCTTTCACGGGATCCAAGGTCAGGGCCCTGGCCTGCATGAGCTGGGGCTCGAGGGCCTTCTTGCAGAGGTCGGGTGCGAGGGTTCTTCCCTTGAAGAATCTGCCGCTCCCGGCTTTCGCGTACTTGAAGTCGCCGTCGGCGGCCTTTGCAGCGGTCACGCCCCTCTTCCGCAGCTCGGCACCGAGCTGCGTTCCATTTTGTTTTGCAGCGTTTACCGCCTCACGCAGGTTTCTCCTTACGAAGGTCTTCTCCAGCTCTTTCCCGGATTTTGCCATATCGTACTCATAGCGCCCGATGCCGCCTTTCCGCGCCGCGGACCTGTCGTACACAACGCTTTTGCGCGATGGGTCGCGCCTGTACCACTGGGGGTTGCGCTCCGCATCGGTACGGCGGCTTTCCACGGAAACAACCTTTTGGGCATCCTTGTCGTAGTATCTTTCGGCCTCTGCCATGCCTCGGTCCCTGCACATGTCCTGTGCGATGTCGTGGACATCCCTGACGCGGGAATTGCTTACAACGATCTTCTTGCCAGTCTCAAGGTCAACGGCGTTGACGTAGACATGGGCATGACATATCGGGTTCTTGCCGAGGGATATGCGCTCCTTGCTGTCGATATGGATGGCAACGGCAGCCTCGGCGTTTGGAAAGCACCTGCCAACCCATTCAAGAGCAAAGTCGCGCATGGCCTCCGGGAGGACACGGTCCTCGGGCGATGGGCTCAGGATGTACTCTCGGCCGACAACCGTTCCGCGCAGATGCGCGGCAGCGGTGGTGCGGTCCATCTCGGCCGCCCATCTGTCGTTGTCGACGATATTCTGCGTCGAGACGCCGCCGACGGCGCGGCCGTCCTTCTCGAGGTACTTCGCACGGCCACTCGCCGTGCTGAAGTCGTACCCGCCGCGCCCGGAGCGCTTCGAGGTGGTCTTGAACGTCTGTGCCTTGACTATCACCTGTGCGGCCTTGCTTCCTCTATGAGCCGCATCACGGAATCTGCTGCGCTGCGGCAGGAGGCCAGCGCATCGGAGACCTCCGATGCGTCGATCGAGCTGTTCCTGTTGGCGCGAAAAGCGAGCTGATTGAGGTTGTTTCCCTGCCTCTTCAGCTCAAGCAATAGGCTTGCAAGGACTGACGGGTCAAGCTCGAGGCGGAGCACCTCAAGATGCTCTTCGCCGATAAGCGAGCGCAGGTACTCGCTTACCGTGAGATCGGCTGATGCCGCAGCGCCTTTGAGCCTTATAAGGTCGGAGGGCGAAACACGAACAATGACGCGTTCCGTTTTTCGCTCACCGGTCATAGGATGGCTCCTTTCTGCGCCGTCGGCAACAAGCCGACGGTTGCTGCGCTATTCGAAGAAAAGCGTAGCAACGCAGCACCCTCCCGTTGGCAACGCCTTGGCAACGGGAGGGTCGTTTTTCGCCGAGTGCGAAAAACCCAGGGTGACTTTGTATGCACAAAGTCGTTCCTGGCTGCAACGTCCACCCGTGGATGTTGCGTGAGCGAGGGCCATGGGGCGCGAGACGAAACGGCGCGTCACCAAGCCGTTTCGCCGATGCGGGCCATGGCTGCGAGCGAGAGCCGGCAAGCCGGCGAAAGGCGATGTCATCGGAGCTCTTTCGCCGGTTGACGGCGGCGTGAGCGGATGCGCCCGGCGAAGCGCTCAGCGCAAGCCGGCTTGAGCAGAAGCGAGAGCGCAGGCGTAGTGGAGCCGACCTATGGGGAGGGTCCGAACGGAGCCGGAGCGGGCTTGGCGCCATGCGCCAAGCGTCGGCGCAAGCCGACAACCGCCGCCCATAAGCGGCGGCCCTGCAACGGAGTTCTTTCGCGGCCGAGCAAGCCAGGGCTCGTTTGCGGTTAGCGCATGGAAAGCCGAGCGCGAAGGGCTTCGGATCGGTCACTCCGAGCCTGCGCACGGCTTGCGCTGGGTGCCGTCGAACGCGCGGACCCACCACACATACCTGTCGGGCATGCCGGTTGCGGGGTCTTCCAGACGGTGCTCGAGGAAGAGCTGGGTCTCGCGGCCGCCCAGGCGCACGTCGTAGCACGCGGTGCGCTTTCCGTGGTGGGGCTTGCCGAAACCGGTTGAGGCCATCACCTCGTCGATGCGGAAAGCGCGGCAGTCGCGGAGCACAACGATGCAGGGCTCGATGCGCCCGTTGCGCCCGAACCTCGCGAGGACATCCACGTTCTCCCTGTGAACCCTCGCCATCTGCCCGTCTTTGACCCTATAATCCATACGTATTGATTAGAACATGTGTTCTATATTTTTACAATTGGAACAAATTCTGTTTTACGTGTGATGGAGGCACCCGGGCATGACCGATTCGGAGCGGAAAGCCTACATATGCATCGACCTCAAAAGCTTCTACGCAAGCGTCGAGTGCGCCGACAGGGGCCTCGACCCCTTCCGCGAGAACCTGGTGGTGGCCGACCCCGACAGGGGGCCGGGCACCATATGCCTGGCGATCACACCCGCCATGAAGGCGCTCGGCGTGAGGAACCGCTGCCGCGTGTTCGAGATCCCCAACGGCATCGAGTACACGATGGCCACCCCGAGGATGCGCCGCTACATGGAAGTCTCCGCTCAGATCAACAGCGTGTACATGCGCTACGTGAGCCCAGAGGACATGCACGTCTACTCAATCGACGAGTGCTTCATCGATGCCACGCCCTACCTAAAGCTCTATGGCATGGGCAAAAGGGAATTCGCATCGTTCCTGAGGGAGAAGGTGATGGGAGAAACAGGCATCACCGCCACAGCTGGGATAGGGACCAACCTGTTCCTTGCGAGGGTACAGGAAAGGCTCGACGAGATGAAGGCCCAGGTGTACGGAACGGGGCTCTTCCCAGAGGACGGCAAGGAGTAGGAAAAGCGGCGGGTGCTTTGCGCCCGCCGCTTAGACATCAGCCCAAGATGTTCTTGTGGTGCCTGAGAAGCGCCCGGGAGTTGCTCATGATGAGCATCGCTATCGAGTCGAACCTCACGGAGATGTTGGTGAACTCGTAGCTGGAGAGCCACTCGGCCGCAGCCAGCTCCATCGCCCGCCTGTCGCACGTGTCCTCGGGCAGGGCCGACTTGGCCTCGGCCGCGACCTTCGCCGCAAGGGCTACGAACACGATCTCGCCGTCCTCGGACTTGGCCACAAGGTCAACGGCCTCGATGTTTGGGCTCGGGTCGATCACCTCGTAGCCCCTGCCGACGAGGAACCTCTCGGCCATGCGATGCGTCTTCTCCCTGAACTCGCTTTTCATCTTGCGCCTCCTTCGACTTGGGCCTCGGCCTTTCCGCTGCCCTGTGTCGCCGAAGCCGCATGCCTGCGGGAACGTGCAAGGAGGAAGGCGAAACGCCGGAGGCGCTCGAAGTTTTCGCTGGAGGCATGCAGTGCCGCAGGCGAAAAGTTTTTAGCCGCCTTGCGCGTGCATGCGGGCATGCGACCCTCGGCAGAGCAGGTGCTGCGGACAGGCGATGCCCCAGCCAGAGAGCGCAATCCAGCGAGGATCGAGGAGGGGCTATCATGGCGCAAAACCGGGTTCTCCGCTGATAGGGGCTACTTCCCGCCAACGAGATCCGCGTAGAGCCTGAACAGGTGCGCAACGATTCTCTCCTCGTCGCCATCGAAGCTCACCCCGTACGCCGATTCGACTGCAACATCGAGTGCCTTGTGGGCTGAAAGCAGATCGGAGGGCATCATATCCAGATCATACAGATCGGCAATCGTCGAATCAGGGTATCCATCGCGAACGTCAAGGACCAGCTGCGCGCATCTCTCGACCTCGGCCCTGGTGCCAGCTGAAACGCATTCCTCGACAGGAGTGGAAAGGCTGCCAGCGCTCACGCTCGGCCAAGGAAAGTTGCTGTATACCACGCCACCGGAATAGCGATAATCGCTCTTCAGCCTCCCGCACACAACGCGCATCCAGGCGTTGTGCATCTGGGAATGGAGAACGCCGAAATGGTAAAGGCCCGCATTTGGAATCAAGAACACCAGATCGCTGCAGAATGTGCTGGGCTCAACGAAACCCAAGGGGATGTATCGCCTTCGCTCAGACGAGACCTTCGGAACCAAGATAGAGGTCCCTTTCGGCATGTTCTCAACATGAAATCGAGTTGGCTTTTCGGCAAGCTTTCTTGTCTGGGCGCTCTTTGATTCCAACCTGAATCTACGCACTTTCTCGATTCGCTTCCTGCATTCAGGCAGCCTATCAAGCTCTTTAGGAGAAAGCTCTCCGAGCCACAAAACAAAGCGCCTCTTCCCTTTTATGAACTCGTTCGACCCTAGCCAAGGGTGAAAAAAGGCTTGCGACTCTGGCTCAGTCTCGATGAAGGCTTCCATCTCCTCGGGCTCGAACAAATAATTGCCGCCATCAATCGGCTTGTTGCCGATTCCGATTTTTGGAACGTTGCAGATTGGCTTGCTCCTGTTCCAGACAAAGGAATCAGGCGCGTCCAACAAGTAGCCGTTGATGTTAGCCGGGTGCAGCACAACCGCTTGTGCATCAGGGCTGGCATGATGGAAGAGGGTCTTCTCGCCGCCCTCGCGCGAGAAGCCGACGATGATCACGAACACGTGCGCCTGCTCGGTTGCCTCGTTCGCCCACCTGAACGTGTCGTGGGCGAAATCAATCCGGATGCCTGTATCAAATATCGGCTTCCACACGTTCGCCACCTGCTCGCCCTGACAAATGCTGTTGGTGGAGACGAATGCGCAACGGGCGTGAGTGCCTTCAGTATATTCGGCCGCTTTCATATACCAACCGGCGACGTAATCGATATTTCCGGAGTTCTTAGCGCCATGGAACACTTCGATTAGCTCAGCCTTCTGCTCCTTACTCTGGTTCCTGGCTCCATAGAACGGCGGGTTTCCCACAATGTACTGGCATTGCTCGGATGGTAAGACATCGCTCCAATCCATCTTGAGCGCATTGCCCTCCTGGATGTTGCTGTTGCTTTTCAGGGGCAGCAAATCCAGGCTTTGGAGCAAGATCTCCTCGGTTGCAGTCATCATCTGCTTTTCGGCTATCCACAACGCCGTTTTGGCAACGGAAACCGCGAAGTCGTTTATCTCAATGCCGTAGAACTGCCGGATATCGACCTTGATAGGGTTGTTCTCCCCTTCGAAGCCCAAGGCTGATTGCGCTCCCTGAAGATTCTCAAGCACACGGTTCTCAAGCTTGCGCAAACTCAGATAGCTTTCGGTAAGGAAATTGCCGCTGCCGCAGGCGGGGTCGAAGACCTTGATGCCGGCCAGCTTCCTCTGGAACCCGCGCAGCTTGAGCTTCCTAGTCCGTTCGACTTTCTCGCCCTCTATCTCTGCAAGTTCAGCCTTCAAGCCGTCCAGGAACAAGGGGTCGATTACCTTATGGATGTTCTCGATGGAGGTGTAATGCATCCCTCCGGAACGGCGGGTTTCCAGATTCAAGGTGCTCTCGAAAACGGCGCCGAAGATAGTGGGGCTGATGTCCTTCCAGTCAAACGCGATAGAGGCATTAAGAATCAGGTCATGCCGCATCTGCTCGGTAAACTGGGGTATCACAATATCCTCGTCGGCAAACAAGCCGCCGTTCACGTACGGAAAAGCATCGAGGGACTCGTCAAGGTACGGATCGCGTTTGTTTTCCGTCCCCCTCTTACCATCAGGGGTATCGAGCACATGAAACAGGTCGATTAGGGCCTGGCGCATCTGGGGAGCCTGAAACTGCTGCAGATAGTTGCCGAACACTTGGCGATCCTGCAGCAATTCAGCATCTTCCGCGTAAAGGAGGAAGACGAGTCGCACGATGAGGACATTGAGACTCCGCTGCTCATGCTCATCGGTTTCGATGTTCTTGTACTGGCCCTCAAGGGCGTGATACAGATCGCTCACGATCTTGCCAGCCTTGACAGAAAGCTCCTGCTCTTTCACCAAGCGACTGTTCGATTTATCGAAGAAGAACCCAAACAGGTGAGCCTGACCCGGCAGCTCTTCGAGGGACACCGAGACATAGTCCTCGAAGTCCTCCCTGTTTAGGTCGTAAATGCGGAACTCATCGAAGTTGCAGGTGATTATCCATCGGGGACGCAGCGAATACGGCAGGTTGTCGGCATACCATTTTGCCTGCTGAAAGGGAGTCTCCGGGCCTGCTTTCTTGCTGCGCACCGTTGCCTCGTCAAGAGATATGCCGCGGCCTTTTTGCTCAACAAGGATCCCCATATCCTCGTAGAACACATCGATCTTGCGGCCCTTCACCTTGCGCTCGAACTCGAGGAAGTGCGTCGCATCCGGGATGCCCAAAACCTGCTGAACGAACTCGATCCAGAAGGAGCGCGAATGCTCCTCTTCTACGCAGGGAAGCTCCTTCCATCGCTCAACAAAGGCCTTTATATCCCTCTTCTTGCTCGCAGGAGAAGCCATGTTTTCCACCTCTTATCGGCGCATTAAATATGCAGGAATTGTGTAATCGATCACTATCTTAAAGGCGATTCGACATTTTTTTCTACATTTCGTTTGTCGGAAATGGTTTTAGGCAATAAAAAACAGGCCAGAAACCCTGTTCTGACCTGCATAAATTCGATGGAGCCAACGGCCGGACTCGAACCGGCGACCCACGCATTACGAATGCGTTGCTCTACCAACTGAGCCACGTTGGCACTCCCGACGCTAAAAACAAGCGCCATAGAAGTATACGCAACGATCATTTTTTCCGCAAGAGCTAAAATGCCCACTCCCGCAGATTAGCCACCCGCTTACGCTCTTACCGCGGTTTTTGCAACAACGTTGCTCCCGTTTGTGCCTTATTTCTGGTTAGATAGACTAAGCGAAACAAGACCTCGATATTTGGCGCATACTGTCTCGCACCGAACAGAACAAGAGCGCATACCCCTTTCGGGTTTGCCGCAATGCGCAAAATCACAGCTGAAAGGAGGCGCGATGATCACTGCCACATGCGACGAAACGTCGAATCGTCCCTTGGTCATCATCACGTACGCCTCTGTTGGCTCGGGTCATCGCAGCGCTGCGCAGGCAACTGCCCAGGCTCTTGAAGATCTTTGCGGCAAGCACCCCGCCCTGCCGGAAAACACCGAAATCGCCGTGTTGGACATCCTCGATTACGGCTACATAAAATTCGATGGCGACAAAACCGCCAATGTCACCGTTTCTTTCAACTGGCTCTACGACATCACCTGGCATCGCACCTTTACGGGGCGTCTGCTGTGGGGCGGCGGTTCGGCATGGTCGCCATTCATGTTCGCGCCCTTCACCAAAATAGTCCGAAAGCGCAAGCCCATCGCCATCCTGGCAACACATATCGTTGCTGCCAACGCATCGGTTGCCGCAAAAATGGTTACCGGGCAAACCTTCCCCGTAACCTGCATCCCTACCGACTACGGCGCGGAAGGCCTATGGCCGCACCTTGACTGCGACCTGTTCTGCGCCGCCGATGAAACCATGGTGAAGGAACTCACGCCGCGCAAGGTGCCCGAAAGCCATATCAAGGTCACGGGCATTCCGGTGCGAAAGGGCTTCACCGACCCCATCGATCGAGCCGAAGTGCTGAAGCAGTTCGACCTTCCGCAAGACAAAATGATCGTCATGGTAATGGCTGGCGCTCGTCACTCGCAGCCTTATATCCCATTCCGCGAAATCGTGAACAAGGTTGTTCCGCTTCTTTCCGAATTCCCCAACATGCACTTCGCTTTCCTGGCTGGCGCCGACGAAGAGTACGCCAATGGGCTGAAAGGGTTTTTCGATGAACGGAACATCGCAAATGTTTCCGTCTATAACTACATCGAGCGCATTCCGCAGCTGATGGAAGCGAGCGACATGATCGTGGCAAAATCGGGCGGCCTGGCAACTACCGAGTGCCTGTGCGCACGCTTGCCCTTGGTTTTGGTGGGCAAGTCGTACGGCCAGGAGCGCGCCAACACCTATACGGTCACCAAAGCTGGCGCTGCCGTTACCGCCGAAACCGCAGAAGAGCTGGTTGAGCGCCTGCAGCAGATCCATGAAAATCCCGCCCAGCTTCAAACCATGCTCAGCGGAGGCGAATCGCTGCGCCGCCCGAACGCCGCGCACGATGCCGCCGTGGCTACACTCGATTTGGTGGGAACGCTCGGCACGCCCAAGAAGCACCTGCTGAAATTCTATTGGGGCAACAAGCCCTACCGCGTGCGATAGGATTATTCCGAAGGCTGCGCAGCGGGGATGTTTCATGCGAACCTTGCCGCATTCGCTAGGGCCGCTTCGCCATCAAAACGCTGCCACCTCAGCAACAACAATGGCTCACCGTGCTTGTTCGAACTATTTCCCAAACAATCCGCCGAACAAGCCCTTCTTCTGAACTTCTTCGGAAGTTATTTGCTGCACCTCGTAGCCAGTCGCGTCGATCACGCGACGGAGCTCGCCTTCGTCAAGAGGAGCCTCCGATTCGATTACGGTGCGTCCCTTACCATGCGAGGAGGACACCTTCTTAACTTTGAAGTTGTTACGCACGGCATCGTTGACATGCGATTCGCACATGCCGCACATCATGCCATCGATATCAACTACAGTTCTGATCATTCTGGGCCTTTCCCTGAAAGTTTGCCTTATCTAACAAGCACAGGGTACACCCGGATTGCCCCGCCACGTCAACAATTGCCGCAAACAATCACAGGGCATGTTTCAACCCGCCCGGCAAACGTGCAGTCCCATTTCAGCGCAGGTGTTGAGGTGAATTCACAGCGTCACAGTTGGGCGGTCCGACCGAACGCCACCCAACCCCGAACGCCGCCCAACCGAAGCAAAAAGCTACTCGGCTTCGCGCTTACCTGCGAATTGCATACGGCAATAGCGATCGTAGATGCCGCCTTGAGCCCGCAGCTCTTCATGCGAGCCCACTTCGACCACGCGCCCCTCGTCTACTACAGCGATGAAATCGGCGTTGCGAATGGTAGAAAGGCGATGCGCAATTACCAAGGTGGTGCGGTTTTCGCTCAACCGCTCGAGCGATGCTTGGACGCGCTCTTCGCTTTCGTTGTCCAGAGCGCTAGTTGCTTCGTCCAGCACCAAGATATGAGGATCACGCAGGAACACACGCGCAATGGCGATGCGTTGCTTCTGGCCACCTGAAAGGCGAGTGCCGCGCTCGCCCACAAGCGTGTCGTAGCCATCTTCCAAGCCGGCAATAAACTCGTGGATGTTTGCCTGACGCGCAGCCCATTCAACCCGCTCCTGGGAAGCGGACGGATCGCCATACAGGATGTTTTCGCGAATAGTGCCCTCAAACAGATACACATCCTGCTGCACGATGCCCACTTGCGCACGAAGCGACTCCAACGTGGCATCGCGCACATCAACACCGTCGATTTTCACGGAACCAGACGACACATCATAGAAGCGCGGCAGCAACGAGCACGTGGTTGTTTTTCCGCCGCCCGAAGGACCGACCAACGCCACCGTGGACCCCGCAGGCACCTCAAGGTCTAAGCCACGCAACACTTCCTTGCCGTCAACATACGAGAAATGAACGTCCGAATAGCTGATGCTCGGAGCACCCCCTTCGCCAACCACGGCACCAAGATCAATGGCATTCGATTTGTTTTCCACCCCAGGACGTTCGGCAAGCGTTTCGACGAAACGGCGAAAGCCCGCATACCCCTTCTGGAACGTTTCGGTGAAGTTGATAAGCAGTTCCACGGGAGCAATAAAGATGCCGATGTACAGCGCGTACATAACCATATCGGCAGGATCGAGGATGCCCTGCGCAACGAACAGGCCGCCACCCACAATAGTTGCCGTGTACAACGCGCCCGTGAAGAAGCTCGACGCCATTTGGAATTGGCCCATGAAACGATACGAAAGCTCCTTCGTTTCAATGAACTCTTCATTGGCGTGGCCGAACTTGTCAATCTCGATATGCTCGTTGCCAAACCCCTTCACCACGCGAATGCCGCCCAGCGAATCTTGCAAACGCGCATTCAGACCCGCCATACGCACACGATTCTGGCGGAAGATTATGCGCTTGCGGTAATTCTGGACAAACGCATACGTTGCCATGACGGCCGTCACCGCCAGCATCACCAGCGTAAGCGGAACATTGATGAACATCAGCAACACGAAGGAACCAACGACTTTCAGGGTTGCGATAAAGAGGTTCTCGGGACCATGGTGGGCCACTTCCGAAATATCGAACAGGTCGGTAACCAGCTTCGACATCATTTCGCCGGTGTTGTTGCGGTCGTAGTACGAAAAGCTCAAACGCTGATACTGCTGGAACAAATCCATGCGCATCCGCGCCTCCATGCGTGCGCCCATAATGTGGCCCCAGCAAGAGATGAAGTACTGGCACAAGCTGCGCACCACATACATTGCCACCAGCCCAGCAGCCACCCACGGCAATACACCCATAATGGCATCGCGAGCATTGACGAAGAAATCGCGCACGAAGAAGTTGAGGATCTGTGGGAATGCCAAGTCGATGGCAGCAAGCAGCGTTGCACATACCAAGTCGGCAACGAACAAAAACGTGAATGGTTTGTAGTAGCTGACGAATTTTCGCGCCACTTCCTTAAAGGGAACCTCCCGCTTTTCTGGCTCGCTCAAAACATGCTTCCTTTCCATTCCAGGTGATGGGCTCAAAATCGCGACAGCCTTACGCCCTGCCCCAGCGCAGGCACCAAGGCGGATCCACGACATCACTCGGGCAGACGAACCGAATGCCGCCCGCCGCTACACCGAAAGAGGAGTCTTGGCACAAGCGGCAAACCAAGCCATCACCAAGTTCATGGCTCCAACAGGGGCCCAAGCTAAAGGGCAAAACCCCATAAACGGCACAGCACCAATTCCCCGACAGGTCTCGCATCGAATAGCCGAATTGGGCAAAGCGCGATTCCTTGCTGCACTTTTATCACCGAAGTCTAGCACCCCACCAAAGCGCAAACCGCCGCCACTTCGCCGAATACGAGATTCGAGCACGCTTAGTGCCACAATAGATGCTTAAACCAGTAATATGTAAAGCTGTTGGCTTTTTGCCAAGGCATGCTGTCTTGCCCCTGAAAACGCTTGACTTGCATTGCCATCGTTCTACAATCCCCCTTAATCCTATCAAACTGATAGGTTTTGCAATGTAGAAAGGACCCCGCGTTGAACTTCGACGCCATGGCGCAATACCTTCCTCTGTACGAGGATGCGGCGTGGCTGACGCTAAGCATTGGATGGATCGGCATCGCCGGATCCGTCATCATCGGCCTCATTGTGGCCATGATCGTGCACTTCCGCATCCCTGTGCTTCGCCAGCTTTGTCGCGTATATATCGAGCTGTTCCGCAACACGCCATTGCTTATTCAGCTGTTCTTCTTCTATTTTGGCTTGCCCCGCATGGGCTTTTCCATCACCCCGGAAGTGTGCGGCATGGTTGGCCTCGCATTGCACGGCGGCGCCTACATGGCAGAATCGTTCCGTGCTGGCCTGGAAAACGTGGAGCCCATCCAACGCGAAAGCGCTATCAGCTTGGGCCTTTCGAAACTGCAGTCCATGCGCTACGTAGTGCTTCCGCAGGCAGTTTCGCTGAGCTTCCCTTCGTTTGTGGCCAACGTGATCTTCCTGCTGAAGGAAACCAGCGTGTTTTCCGCAATCAGCCTGATGGACCTCATGTTCGTCACGAAAGACCTGATGGGCCTTTACTACAAAACCACCGAATGCCTGGTAATGCTCGTAGCGTTCTACCTCATTATCCTGGTGCCGGTTTCCGTTGCTGGTACGTACATTGAAAGGAGGTTGCGTCATGGAAGCTTTGGGGCTTGATGTACTGTTCATGGGCTCAAACGCCGCCCGCCTTCTGCAAGGCCTTTGGGTTGCGGTGCAGATCAGCGCAATCTCTGTCGTGCTCAGCATCATTCTGGGCATGCTGTTCGGCATCTTCATGACGTGGAAGAACCCCGTTGCCAAGGTTATTTCCCGTTTGTACCTCGAAATCGTGCGCATTATGCCGCAGCTGGTGCTGCTCTACATCGTGTTCTTCGGCGCCACGCGCGTTATGGGCTTGAATATTTCGGCGGAACTTTCCTCCATCATCGTATTCGTGTTCTGGGGCACCGGCGAAATGGGCGACCTGGTTCGCGGCGCCCTTACCAGCATCCCGAAACAGCAGTACGAAAGCGCTGCAGCGCTGGGCCTGAACAAAGCGCAGATTTACCGTCAGGTTATTATCCCGCAGGCCATCCGCCGCCTTATTCCTTCCTCCATCAACCTCATTACCCGCATGATCAAAACCACCAGCTTGCTGCTGATGATCGGCGTTATCGAGATGATGAAGGTTGGCCAACAGATCATCGAAGCAAACCGCATGACCTCCCCCAATGCCGTATTCGGCATTTACGGCACCATTATGTTGCTGTACTTCATAATTTGCTGGCCCATCAGCATGCTGGCAAACCACCTCGAGAAGAAATGGAACTAAGCAATGAGCGATACCGCCCTGCTCTCCATTGAGCATCTTAAGAAAGCCTACGGCGACAACGTGGTGCTTGAAGATATCAGCCTTTCCGTTAAGCGCGGCGAGGTAATTGTGGTTATCGGCCCCTCGGGATGCGGCAAGTCAACCTTCCTGCGCTGCATCAATGCTCTTGAACCCATCCAGGGCGGCACCATCAAGGTTGACGGCAAGGAAGTAACCAGCTCCGAGAAGGACCTCACCGAGCTTCGCCAGAAAGTTGGCATGGTGTTCCAGAGCTACGACCTGTTCCCCCATATGACGGTGCTCGACAACATCACGTTGGCGCCCACCAAAGTGAAGAAGATCCCTAAGGCGCAAGCTGAAGAAGCGGCGCGCGCCCTCCTGAAGCGCGTTGGCCTTACCGAGAAGGAAAAGAGCTATCCGCGCGAGCTTTCTGGCGGTCAGAAGCAGCGCGTTGCCATTGCCCGCGCGTTGGCAATGGAGCCCGAAGTGCTGCTGCTTGACGAAGTTACCGCCGCCCTCGACCCCGAAATGGTACGCGAGGTACTGGACGTTATCTTGGGCTTGGCGCAGGAGGGCAAAACGATGCTTATCGTTACCCACGAAATGCAGTTCGCCCGTGCCGTTGCCGACCGGGTTCTGTTCTTCGACGGAGGCGAAATCGTGGAGCAAGATATCCCCGAGCGCTTCTTCGAGCACCCCAAAACCGAACGCGCACAGAAGTTCCTGCATACTTTCGAGTTCGACGCAGTCCGTCAGCACGAAGCCTAACAGGGAACTTCGGCCAGAACGAAGCCCCTTTCAAATTCCATCGCACCTTCAGGGCCCCAGCAATGGGGCCCTTTTCGTTTTCGCAATACGGCTTTCTCAACGAATTGCAACAAATCGCAACGCCCGCGCCCACGGTGGGCGCCAACAGCGGCGGCTAGGCGACAGGAGCGGAGGCGCGCTTCCGACGCAACGCCCGCGAAACAGCCACACCCCTCCCCCAACTCCGCAATAACCAGCCATTCACAAAAGCAAAATGACTAATTCCCCCAATCCTTATTGACTTTGTAGGATTTAAGCGGTTTACTTCCATCAATCAAAGAAACCCTCGCACGCCAAAGAGGGCAGAAGTAAGGAGAAAGACATGACCCAGACGAAACGCACCTGGAAACTTGTTGCTGTGCTTGTTGCAGCCTTGGCTCTTGCGGGAGCCTTGCTCACGGGCTGCTCCGGCAACAACAATTCCTCGAGCGCAAACTACCGCACTCTTGACCAGATCAAAGACAGCGGCAAGATCACCATCGGCGTATTCAGCGACAAGAACCCCTTCGGCTATGTCGATGAAAACGGCACCTACCAGGGCTACGACATCGAGCTGGCAAACCGTCTTGGCCAGGACCTCGGCGTAGACGTTGAGCTGGTATCCACCGAGGCAGCCAACCGCGTTGAGTACCTGCAGACCGGCAAGGTTGACGTTATCCTGGCAAACTTCACCGTTACCCCCGAGCGCGCTGAGGCAGTTGACTTCGCCGATCCTTACATGAACGTTGCCTTGGGCGTTGTTTCCCACAAGGACAAGGTTGTTACCGACCTCGACCAGATTGGCGACCGCACGGTAATCGTAATCTCCGGCACCACTGCCGAGACCTACCTCACCGAGCACAACAAGGACCTCAAGCTCGAGAAGTACGACACCTACGCTGCAGCTAAGACCGCATTCGAAAACAACCCCGATGCTGTTTGGGCAAATGACAACACCGAGGTTATCGCCTTCGCCAACCAGGCTGGCCCCGAATACGTTGTCGGCATTGAGCAGCTGGGCGACACCGACACCATCGCTCCTGCTGTTTCCAAGGGCAACGAAAGCCTGCTGAACTGGATCAACGAGGACCTGAAGAACCTCGGCTCCGAGAACTTCTTCCACGCAGACTATGAGAAGACCCTGCTTGATACCTACGGTGCAGCATACGAAGACACGCTGGTTGTCGAGCCTGGCCAGAACTAGTCAGCTCATTGCCAACTAGCAGGTCGGCCGTGCCGCTAGAGCTAATCGGCTCGTACCGTTAGAACTGACCGATCCGCACTGTTAGAGCTGACCGGCTCGTACCTGCCGACCAGCTAAAAGGGGACCCACACGGGTCCCCTTTTCTTATGCCCTGCCTCAAGCCGCCGAAGCGGGAAGGCGAATGCGCGCCATCCGTCAGGAAAGGCAGATGCTGGGTAGCCTTACACTGGGCAGGGACGGCACGGACGACTTCCCCGCTAGACAAGAATGCCCGAATCTGCACCACCGAGCCGGAAGGGACGAAGCATCCCATCCTTCAGCGAAGGTATCTCTTCTCCGAAAGGTCAAGCGTCAGAGGATGGCAAGATTCGCGCGCCGTGCATGATTCGAGGGGCCCGTGCAGCGAAAAGTGCCCCTTCCTGGCAAGATCTTCACGCCGTGCGTTCCCGAAAGGCGGTTTGCGGGGCTTTTCGGATGCATAGCGCGCATATCCTGCCATAGCCAGCTCATTTCGGATGCATGGCGCGCGAATCTTGCCGCGAACTGGCGATTTTCCCGTCCGAGGCCGCTTTCGGGATGCATGGAGCGCAAAATTTGCCACGGATTGCCGCCCGGGAACGCATTTCGCGAGTATTTTGCCATCGGCAAGCGCCCGGGAACGCACCGCGGCGGAATCTTGTCGCGACAAGGCCCCCGAGAACGCACCGCGCGAGAATATTGCCACTGCCAGCCAGGCCAAGAGCGCATTAGGGCGCAGTCCTGTCACCGTCGGACGCTGAGGAACGCATCTTGCGAGCATTTTGCCATCGTCGAGCGCCCGGGAACGCATATTCGCAACGTCTTGCCAACAGAGCGGCATCTTCGTGCGGGCGGGCCTATTGCCTTGCCATAGCTCTCGTGCCGCATGAATCCGACGACCTCTTCGTGCAGGCGGTGCTGTGTACATGAGAAAGGGGCGCGACGTCCTGCGCATGGAGACGACACATTGTCGCGATGGCTGGCAACCGAACGGAAGGTAGGGGCACGTTGTCCCGTACATGGAGGGGTGCGCTAAATGCAGGCATACGCGCGGAAGGCGCAGACGACAAGCTGGCTCATGCCCTTCGCCCAAACCGGCTTGCACCCTTCGCGCAGGCCGACTTGCGCCCCCTCCACGAATCGACCGTAACATAGATGTGAGACGCGGAACGAATCCGCGGGTCAAGCGAACATCGAGCGCTTGCGCGAGACTGATTTGAGAGACAGGCGCAGGAACGGGATCTCAGGCAACAATGTCCACAGACCCGTGGCAGGATCGCAAGGTGGATTCGCTCGCCGGAATTCGCCAGAGTAGTTCGCATGGCAGGGTCACGCACCGGGATTTACGAGGACAGCTCGCAAGCCGAGTTCGCGCGCTGGTGCTTGCGGGGAGCAATTCCCGCAGCGGGGTCGCACGCCGGAATTCGCGAGTCGACCTGGCGCACAGGGTCAGCAGGGCACAAAAAAAGCGCCGCTCCGAAGAACGGCGCCCTTCCCGCATAACTACGGGCGCAAACCAGATCCGCCCTGAATCGTAATGGTTTCGCCAGAAACATAGGACGCCATGTCGCTCGCCAGGAACACGGCAACAGGGGCGATGTCGGTCTTAGGATCACCGAAACGGCCCAGCGGGATGCCCTTGATGGTTGCAGCAAAGGTGTCGGGGTACTCTTCCTTCCAAGCCGCCAACTGCTCGGTCATAGCCAGCGGGCAAATAACGTTCGCGCGTACGCCGTCGGGACCCCATTCGGTAGCCGCAACGCGTGTCATGCCGCGAATGCCCTCCTTTGCAGCAGCGTAGCTGGACTGGCCGGGCTTGCCGAACAGACCGGCGCCGGAGGAAAGGTTAACAACAGAACCCTTGGTCTTCTTAAGCTCGGGGAAAGCATGCTTCATGTAGAAGAATGCAGCATACAGACCAGAGTTGATTGCCAGGTCGAAATCTTCCTTGCTATGATCGACCAGCATAACGCCCGACTTAGACGCCTGAGCATTGTTTACCACGGTATCAATCTTGCCGAAATGGGCGATGGTTTGAGCGATAACGCTCTTTACCGCTTCTTCGTCGGAGCCTTCAGCAGCAACATGCATAACGTCTACACCGTACTGCTCCTTGAGCTTTGCCTCGGCGTCGATCAGGCGCTGCTCATTGCGGCCCGTGATGCACAGATTCGCGCCTTCTTCAGCAAAAGCGCTGGCAATGCCAAAGCCAATACCCTTGCCGCCGCCAGTGATGATAGCCACTTTTCCATCAAGAAGTCCCATCCGAGCCCCTTTCGCTTACGCTTCACTTGATGACAACGATGCTAATGAGGATCGCGTGCGAACGGTCGATTAGCGGAAGCAGTCGGATTGAGTCTCTCGGTAAACGGCAAATCTCTCAATTTTGAGAACCGTTAGCGGCAAAATTTGGCACAAGAGGGACAGGCCGCCATTCCACCCAATGCAGTTTCGCGCAGCTCGTAAGGAAGGCTTCGACCCACCTTCAACATGGCGTCTACCACTTCATCGAACGGAATAAGGCCCTCGATACCCGCAAGAGCCATCTGAGCAGCAGAAAGCGCATTCACCGCAGCGCTGGCATTGCGCTTTTGGCAGGGAGCTTCCACCAATCCGCCGATGGGATCGCACACCAAGCCGAGCATATTGGCAAGCGCATAGCCGGCAGCAGTGAGGCACATGCGCGGCGTGCCGCCCAAAAGCTCAACGGCAGCGCTGGCAGCCATAGCTGCCGCAGACCCGATTTCAGCCTGGCAGCCCCCTTCGGCACCTGCCACCGTAGCGTTGCGCGCGATGATCGAGCCAACAACAGCCGCATTTTTCAGTGCGTCCATCAGCTGCGCATCGCTGAAGCCATGCACCTCCTGCAGGGAAAGCAGCACGGCGGGGATCACGCCCGCCGAGCCAGCGGTCGGCGCTGCAACAATAACGCCCATGGTGGCATTCGTCTCCAAAACGGCAACGGCATTGCGCGTCGCCAAGGCAAGGAGCGACCCGTTGACACCTGCGCCCAGATCCTCCAACTCGCGAAGCTTGGCAGCTTCCCCGCCAATCAGTCCACCCATAGAAGAGCGCGGGGCTTCCACGGGGGCCGTCGCCGAAGCGCGCATCACATCCAGCGCACGCTGAAGGTACGAGGTGATGGCGGACCCTGCTACCCCTCGGCTCGCCAACAGCGCACGTTCACGCGCTTCGGCGGCATAGCTCAAGGAAACGCCATTTTCTTCGCAGAAGGTAAGGAGCTGAGCTGCCGTGGCAAAATCGAGCTTCTGGAATTCCCGCAAAGCGAGTTCCGGGTCGATGTCAGACGACACCTCGCCGGGGTTGCGATGCAGACCATCGGCGGGAATAAAGCGAACCGAGCGAATAGCGGGGAACTCCAGAATGCGGTCAATCACCTCTTCGGGGACGGGATCGTCCACATCCATAACGGTAAACGCTTCCCCGCCCTGACGCGTACGATGAAGCTGCGAAGTTCCGATGTTGATGCCCGCATCGCCCAGAGTGCTGGCTATATGAGCCAACGCTCCCGGCAGGTCCTGTTGACGAACGATCATGCTGTTGAATTCGCCCGTGATGTGCACATCGATGCCGTCGATGCGCGTGAGCTCCGCCGCACCGCCGCCGATGGAGACGCCACGTGCCACCACTTCGTTGCCGTAGCAGTCGATCACATGGGCCTCAACCGTGTTGGGGTGCGCGGTTTTGGTGACGGTGTCGGGCTCAAACGAAAATTCCAGCCCCTGCTCCTTCGCCAAATCGAAGGAATTGCGCACACGCAGATCGTCGGTATGCAGCCCCAGCATGCCCGCAACCAGGGCGCGATCGGTGCCATGCCCGTGATAGGTGTGGGCGAACGAGCCAAAAAGGGTAAACGTCACTTCCACAGGCTCGCCGTCAAGCAGGTTGCGCACCATGCTGGCAATACGCAACGCACCCGCAGTATGGGAGGAAGACGGCCCCACCATAATGGGTCCCACAATATCCCTGATGCTCATCGGTTTCATGCACGCACTCCTTGGCTGACCGAGCGGGACGCATCGGCACGCCTGCGCATGCCTTCGCCCCATGTCTGTTCTTGAAGCTAGGATAACGGCAGCGCCTTGCAGCTACCGCAGGAAACGCAAGGTTTAGCAGAATCGTGACACTACGAGCCAAAAGCGGCGCTTCCTTACCTAAGCCTTCATTTTTCAATTCGGCAGCAACACAGAACTGGCAACCAAGCTTTGGTTGCCAGTTCTGTCAGGAAATTGCCTGGTGGGTAAAGGATGGTTTCAGGTACAAACCCGAACAAGCAGCCCACCGGTTTCTACATTTTGCAGAGTGGAGCATCTGTGCCTCTACGAACGGGCAGCCGCCGCTTCCTCGCGAAGCTCGCGCTCGATCTCGCGGTCGATAGCGCCTTCACCAGTCGGCATCTTCACCTGGAACGGAACCGCAGGCGTAATCAAGCTCACCAACGGGACAACCGCCAACGAAAGAAGCATAGCCAGCGCGCCGCAGTTAATGGGCGACGAGATGAACCCAATGAACATGTTGGACACGGTAAGGCCCACGCCTACGAAGAAGCTCGCCCATACCGCGCCTTTCGAGATGCGCGAGCTGTACAAACCCCAGATCAGCGGTCCGAGGAATGCACCGGCAAGGGCACCCCAAGAAATACTCATCAGCTGAGCGATAAACGTGATGGTGGAGGTGTACTGAACCAGCGCGATAGCCGCCGAGATAACCACAAACACCACGATAAGGCCGCGCATCCACGTGATTTGGCTCTTTTCGGGCATGTTCTTGATGACATTGCCCTTAAGAAGGTCGAGGGTCAACGTGGAAGAAGAAGTAAGAACCAGCGAAGAAAGCGTCGACATGGAAGCCGACAGAACAAGCACCACCACAATGCCAAGCAGAATGTCAGGCAGCCCGGAAAGCATAGTGGGAATGATGGAGTCGTAAATGGGAATGCCGCTGGGAGAAAAGGCAATCTGGTCACCGAACAGACGGCCGAACCCGCCCAAGAAGTAGCTGCCGCCCGCCACAACAAAAGCGAATACGGTAGAGATGATAGCACCCTGCTTGATGGCGGGACCGGTCTTGATGGCGTAGAATTTCGAAACCATTTGCGGCAGGCCCCAGGTGCCCAATGAAGTAAGAACAATTACACCAACGAGGTTGAACAGATCGGGACCGAACATCGAGACAAACGCGCCTTGCAAATCGGTGCCTTCGGCGGGAATTTGCGAAAGAGAAATAATGGCCTCGGAAAAGCCACCTTGGCCTGCAAGAACCACAGCAATTACCGCAACGATGCCGACCAGCATCACAATACCCTGGATGAAGTCGTTCAGCACGGTGGCCATATAGCCACCAAGCACCACATAAATGCAGGTAACAACCGCCATACCCACTACGCACCATTCGTAGGGCAAGCCGAAGGCCATGCCAAACAAACGGGAAAGGCCGTTGTAGACACTAGCGGTATAGGGAATCAGGAACACAAAGATGATGGCCGCCGAGGCAATACGCAACCCCTTCGACTGATAGCGCTTGCCAAAAAACTCGGGCATGGTAGTAGCCTTCAGACGCTGCGTGATCTCGCGCGTACGCGGACCGAGCACCCACCATGCCAGCAAGGAGCCAAGAAGGGCATTGCCAATACCGATCCAAAACGCCGCCAAGCCGTACTTCCAGCCGAACTGGCCTGCGTAGCCAACGAAGATTACCGCCGAAAAGTAGCTGGTGCCAAAAGCGAACGCCGAAAGCCAGGGACCTACGTTGCGGCCACCCAGAACAAAACCGTCAACGTTCTTGGTGTGCTGGCGCGCGTAAATGCCAACACCAACCACAACACCCACAAAAATCAAAATGATGCATATCTTTGCAACCACGAAAGAACTCCTTTTATCTTCAATAAAACAGGTTGGTCGGCCGATGTAGCAGCAAGTGCCAACCGGCACGAACCAGGCCGGCAAATTACGGAACCTCGCAACTGAAATCCGTACGGAAAGCAACAGACACGCTTCCCAACCGATCGGGAAGCTGCAGGATCCAGCAATCGAAACCTGCACGAAGGCAAAACAGACACGCTTCCCAACCGATCGGCAAAGAGGTGCCTCCTTCAGCGCATCGACATCGAACCAGACCAACTGACCAGGGAAAATAAGAACGCACACGACCTTTTCAGGCACAAAAAAAGCACCCAGGAAAAACCCGTGTGCTATCAATATCGATACGTTATGAGGGCAAACTCAGCTACGCAATGCGAGCGCTGAGCCCAATGCTGGGAAGCAACAGCAGCCAAGCCGAAACAGCCCTGAGCCAGATGCTCGGACATGACGGCACAAACCGACATACACTTCTGGGCAAGGTGCTGAGACATAACGGCGCACGAATCCAAAACCACGGCGATGTTGGTGTTTGCCTTCGCCGACGCGGTTGCGCTGCTGTGTGCGATATGTCCCTCTGCGAAAATCATGGAAGCCACTTTACCACAATAAAGAGCATTGGGAAGGCCCGTTATTCTGTCCCGTCCCGTTTTGCGGCGAACGGTTCCGCTTCCGCGCGATCAGCACCGCCGCCGCCAACGCCCGCAGCGCCGCGGCGCCCAAAGCACTGCAACCCTACAGCACCGAGGCGGCGTTCGACGCCCGAAGCTCCACAGCGCCGCATCGCCCGAAACTCCCACGGCACCGAGGCAGCAGACCGGCGTGGGCGGAGCACGGTCAAAATAATCTTTGGTTCGCTTGCGCAGCCGAGGGGCGCCCTGGGCGAAGTATCTTCGAAGCGCATTCCCCAACAACCTAAGGTGCCCCCAGACGAAACGTTTTCGAGGATTATTTCCGACAGAAGAAGGACCGCACCCCTGGCAAAATATCGCCAGAATGTATGCCTTTGACGAGCCCTGACGGCAAAAAGGCCTCTTCGCGGCAAGATGTCGCCGGGATGCATTCAAAAGCAGCTAATTTTGGCAAGATATGCATTCCATGTATCCTTCAAGCCATGAAAAACGCCGTTTGGGAATACATCCCGCGTGCATGTTGCCATCAAGACACCTTTTTGCCGTCCAAACCCCTCAGATCATGCATGGCGATCAAATCTTGCCACTCCCGGAGAGGGCAGCTTCTGCTGGGCGATTCTTGCCGCGTTCGATGGCTGCCGTTGCGCAAATCTTGCCACCTACCCCCAGGGAGGGCGGCTCCTGCTGGGCGATCCTTACCACACTCGATGGCTACCGTCGTGCGAATCCTGGCGCAGGGGGCTTCCGCCGGACAAACCCCAACACGTTCAAAGACTTTCACTGGACGAATCCTGCCGCGCGACAGCTTCCGTCGCGAGAATCTCGCCACGCTCAACTGCTTCAATGCGGGGCGGGATGCAATTCTTTGTGCGCGAAGACGTAGTAGTAGAACCCCAGGGAAAAGGCGGCGAGCAGCCACGTCAGCGGATAAATAGCGGCAATGCCCTCCAGGCCCAATCCGCAATGCTGAACCAAAAGCAGAAGTACCAGACGCATCGCAACAAAGCAGAGCAGCGTTATAAGGGTTGCCTCTTTCGCCCTGCCAATACCACGGCAAACACCCGCATACACCTCGATAAACGCATAGATCCAGTAAAACGGGAACGAGATCAGCATAACCAGTCCACCGGCGGCTACAACCTCGGCGTTCTGGTCGAATAACGCCACGGCCGAAGAACGAAAAACAAGGAGTACGGCGGCAGCCACAACCGCAAAAGCCGCACCGCAAGCGATGCAACAACGGACTCCGCGGTGAACGCGCCAATGATATTTAGCCCCCACATTTTGCGCCGCCAATACCGTTGCCGTCTGACCTAAGGCCACCAAAGGCGCATAGATGAGCGTCTCGATCTTGAAGTACGCCGTAAAGGCGGCAACATTCGTTTCCCCTGTGGCGTTGATAGCCACTTGAATCAACGTGTTGGAAAGGGTGACGCACAGAGCCTGAATGGCGACAGGGAAGCCGACGGCAAAGATTTCTTTGACAATTGCGAAATCCATGCAAATTAGAGCTTTGCCCGAACAGGGCGCGAGCTGAATTGCGGGGCTCGTCGCCAGCTGGGCTGCGGAACTCGCCGCTGACTGGGTTGCAGGGCGCATCTTTAGCATAGACCTAGCGCGAAGAAACGCGAACAAAAACGCGACACCCTGAGAAAAGAACGTTGCCCACGCCACACCATCAACGCCAAGGTCCAAGACCAGAAGCGCCACGGCATCGAGGGCGACATTAATGATTCCACCAATGATCTGGGCATATAAAGGCGTTCTTGAATCCCCTATTCCGCGCAGGCAGGAGGCAACATTGTCATAAAGGGCAACGAAAGGAAGCGCCAGAAAATAGATGCGCAGGTAGGAAAGAGCATCGTCATGCACAGATTCGGGGACCGCCATCAGCCCCACCAACGCATCCGAACAGGCAATCCCCGCAACGCAAAACAGTGCGCCCAAGAGCAACGCAAGAAGAACCGAAGTGCCAAAAACTCGGCGAAGCCCCTCTTCGTCTCTTGCGCCGCGCTTTGACGCAACAAGGACATTGGAGCCAACCGAAAAACCCGACAAGAAGCTCACCATGCACGTTACCGCAAGGGAAGATGCCCCGATAGCGGCGATTCCCGCCGTGCCTTCAACGTTTCCCGCAAACAAGGCATCGGCAGCAGAATACAACAGCTGCACTAAATTGGCGCACAGCAAGGGAAGGGCGAAACAGGCAACGTTTTTCGTCATGTTTCCCTTGGTGAAGTCTATTGTTTTCACCGCTCTACCCTTCATTGATGCTTTCATTGTCGCTAACGCCCGCAGCGGCGGAGGCCCAAGGCACTGCAATCCTGCGGCGCCGAGGTGCCGGGGTGCCCAAGGAGCTGCAACCCCACCGATGGGGCGACGGGGCGGCAACCCTGCGGCGCCGGGGTGTCGAGGTGTCGGGGCGCTGCGACCCTACCGACGGAACGTCCAAGACGCTGCAACCCTACGGCGCCGGGGTGCCAGGGCGGCAGCGTGCAGCGAAACCCTTAGGCAACACCCAGCGAAGCCCTCAATCCAAACCACCGAGGGAAAACACGGAACTCATCAGCTTTTTCGCACAGGCGCTTTGAGGGTTGGCAACCACATTTTCAGTGGGGCCGCATTCAACAACTCCCCCTTCATCAAGCACCAGGAGCCTATCGGCAAGCTCCGACACAAGAGCCAAGTCGTGAGTAATAAACACGATGGACACCTTGCCCTTCAGCTCTTCGATAAGGGAAACAATATGTGCCTGGGTAGACACATCAAGGGCGCTGGTTACCTCATCGCATATCAGCACCGAAGGGTCGGCGGCAAGCGCCCTGGCCAATGCCGCGCGCTGACACTGGCCTCCACTTACCTGAGAAGGAAAGCGGCAATAGAAGCTCTCGTCCAAGCCAACCACTCGAAGCTTTTCAAGGGCCCGCTCTTTCGCTTCCGCACGCGTAGCCCCGAAGCTGCGCGCCACCTCGGCGATGCTGGTGCCCAGCGTATAACTGGGATCGAACGACTCCAGCGGCATTTGGAACACCATCTGGATGCTCGAATACACTTCTTTGCGCTGCCTACGCGGCAGACCGAGGATCTCTTTCCCAAACAAGGAAACCGAGCCGCAATCAGCTTGCTCGAGCAGCGTGACAACACGGGCCAGCGTGCTTTTCCCGCTGCCGCTGCCGCCAACAATGCCGAGGCATTCTCCCTGATCCAAGGTGAAGCCCACCTTATTCAGCGCCAGCTTTTCCATGCCAGGAAAGCGCTTGGATACATCGTTGACCTCCAGCGCCTTCATCGAGCACTCCTTAGCTTGGGAACAGAGGCGATAAGCTGACGGGTATATGGATGTCGGGGGCGGGCGACAACCTGCTCGGAAGGCCCTTGCTCCACAACCTCCCCGTCTTTCATGACATACAAGTACTGTGCCATGTGGGCTAGCACGGCAATGTTGTGGGACACCACCAAAAGTGACACCCCAAATTCGCGATTTGCCGAAACAAGCTCCTCTACCACTTGCGCCTGAACCGCCACATCAAGAGCGCTGGTAGGCTCATCGGCGAAAACAACCTTGGGGGAATTCATCAGGGCAAGGCCGATAGCGGCACGTTGGGCCATACCACCGGAAAGCTCGAAGACATAGCTGTCCAAAACTCGTTCGGGATCGGAAAGCCCCAGTCTGCCGAGCAGCGACGCCGCACGCGCGCGTGCCTCCTCCCTTGAAAGCTCACCACGCAAAAGGGCGGTCTCTTCGAACTGGGAAGCCAACGTGCGCACGGGACTAAAGGTACGTTGGGGGTTTTGAGACACCAAAGAAGCCACCGAGCTAACGTAAGCAAAGCGCTCGGACTGAGGCATGTCGGAAACGTCTTTCCCGGCAAAGCAGATAGAACCCCCGCATATCTGCCCCGCTTGTCCAAGCATTCCAAGCGCAGCACGTAGCAACGTGGTTTTACCGCATCCCGATTCGCCAACAATGCCCACAATGGAACCCTGCTCAAGGGAAACGGTGACGCCGTGAAGCACGGCGTCACCGTTGTACGCAACACGCAAGTTTTCTATTTCGAAAATTGCAGACATACACCCTACTTGTAAGACATCTGATAGTTCAGCCAGTCGTACTGACCCTGCATGGCAAGGTTCTCAACGTCAGCTGCCGTAACGTCATTTACCAGCGTATGAACCATGTAAACGTAAGCATGATCATCGAGCGCGATCTGCTGGATCTGCTTTACCAGCTCCTTCTGCTCGGCCTCGTCGCTGGTCTTCTTCAGCTGGCCAAGGAGCTCATCTACCTTAGCGTTGCTGTAGTGGCCATAGTTGCTGGTGCCCTCAGAGCCCATAACCGCAGACAGGTAGGTGTAGGGGTTACCCGTGGGAAGCGTGGAGTAAGCCATGGTGCCAATATCCCAGTCGCTGTCGCCCAGGCGAACGGCGATCTTTTCGGCTACCTCAATATCGGCAGCGATGCCGATCTGGGAAAGCTGAGATGCCAGCGCTTCGCAATCCATGGGCAGCGCAGCGTTTGCCTGATAGGTGACCAGCTTCAGGGAAAGCTTCTTGCCATCCTTTTCCAATACGCCGTCGCCATCGCCGTCAGCGTAACCGGCATCAGCCAAAATCTGCTTTGCTTTTTCCACGTCGAAACCGTCGCAGGTCACGCCATCGGCATAGCCGGAAGAATCGGGGAATGCGGCATGGGATGCCTCGGCGGAGTTGTTGTAGATCGAGCTTACATACGAATCGCGATCGACGCACATGCCAACAGCCTGGCGAACCGCGTCATCCTGCATAGCCTCGCTCTTCATGTTGAAGTACAGCATATGGGCGCGCGCCTGGTTGGTCTGATGCAAAGTGTACTTGGACGTATCGCTCAAATTCCCAAGCTGGTCGTCCGCAACATTCATCAGCGCGCAAACCTCACCCGACTGCAGCGCAGAAACCTTCGACTGGTCGTCGGTCAGGTACTTCGCATGCACGGTCTTGATCTTCGGCTCACCCTGCCAGTAGGAATCGTAGGAAGAAAGCTCGACGTCGCCATTGCCTGCAACCGAATCGATCTTGTAAGGGCCAGTACCCACAGGCTCATCTTCGGCAGCACCAGAGTTCACGTCGATGATAGACGCAACAGGCTCAGAAAGTTCGTTCTTGAAGGCGGTGTTCGGAGAATTAGTGGTAACGGTAAGCACGTTGCCGTCAGCTTCCATGCTGGCAATGTCGAGCGTTTTCTTGGCGCGCTCGTTCATGCTAATGGTGCGGTTTAGGCAATCCTTTACCGCCTGAGCATTGAGCTCATTGCCGTTCTGGAACGTTACTCCTTCGCGGATCGTGATCTTCCATGTGGTGTCGTTCACCATTTCAGCCGACTCGGCCAGCATGGGCTGAGGGTCGAAGCTGGCATCAATGCGGAACAACTGCTCATAGATGCCCAGATAGGAGCCCTGCCAACCCATATAGTTGTTGGACGGATCGAGATTGTACTCGCCAGCGTTGGAAGTCCAAGCAACGCTCATTTCATCGCTGTTGCTCCTGGAATCCGACGAACATCCTACAAGCGCGCCCACCGTGCCTGCACCCAAAGCGCAGGCAAGGGTTACAGCGGCAATGCGCTTTGCCCACCTCTTCTTAACTTTTACCATCCTGCATTCCTTTCTTCGATGGTTTTATTTCCTTGTTCTCGCAAATAGAGAACCCTTATTTCCAAGCGCTTCGTTAACCGAATCACCGAAATAGTTGAATACCGCAACCACTAAGAAGATGGCAAAACCCGGTGCGAATACCGCCCAAAGCGCGGTTTGGAACCCCGACGCTGCCTGGTTGATCATGACGCCCAGCTCAGGCGAAGGAGGCGATGCGCCCAAGCCCAAGAACGAAAGCCCCGCCAAACTAAGCATCGAACCACCGATATCCAAACACGCCGTAACAATCAGGGGCGGAAGGATGTTGGGCAGCACATGCTTCAGGGCAATTGCCGTTCTGCTCAGACCGCCGATAACTGCCGCCTGAATGAAGGGGCGCTCTTTCAACGCCAACACGGAAGAACGGGCAATGCGCGCAAAGCGCGTCCAACCAGGAACCACCAGCGCAATAACCGCATTCTGCAGACCGCCGCCCAGAAGGCCAGCGATGGCGATGCCCAAAACCAACGTCGGGAACGCCATGAAAGCATCAGTGATGCGCATTACCACAGAATCGAATACGCCGCCGATATACCCGGACAACGCACCCAAAATCGAACCGATAACAACGCTCAATGCCACAACCGCCAAAGCAGCAAGCACCGTGGTATGCAGTCCCGTTAGCACACGGCACAGAATGCAGCGCCCCAACGAATCGGTACCCACAAGGAATTCCCCATCGGGCGCGCGGTTCGACAGCGCAAGGTTGGCAAGTTCGGCATCGTGCTGGCACAAAAGGGGCGCAACGAACGAGAATGCGACAATCAGCAGCACAACAACGCCACAATAGAGCGCGCGGCGCTCGACCTGGTTACCGCCTTGGCGCCGGCTCTTAGACATGCGCACCACCCCGCCTATCCCGAGCGACAGATTGTTCCAATGCCAAACGAGCACGGGGATCGATGCGAGCCTGAAGTAAGTCGACACAAAGGTTTACCAACACAAAGAGCACCGCAGCGATAAGCACGTACGCCTGAACCACCGGGTAGTCGCGAGCGAATACCGCCTGTACCGCATAGAAACCGATGCCCGGCCAGCTGAATACGTTTTCGATAATGGCGCTGCCACCTAAAAGCTGGGCAAACGTCATGCCCGTCAGTACCAAGATAGTAGGAGCCGTGGCCTTCAAAACACTGCGAGACAGAATGGCAACATCGGAAATGCCGCGCAAACGCGCCGCCTCAACGTAATCCTGCTCCATTTCTTGCAGCACAATGGTGCGGATCTGACGGATATACATCGCCGATTCGCAAAGAACCAGTGTCAACACGGGCAGAACCCAGCCCACACCCTTCATGCTTCCGATGCTGGGCAGCCAGTGAAGCGTTAGAGAGAACACGAATATCAAGATCAGAGCCATCAAAAAGCCTGGAACCGAAGCCCCCACGAAGGAAGCGAAACGAATAATCAAATCGGTTGCGCGGTTCTTCTTCAGGGCACACAGGCAGCCAAGCGGAATAGACACCACAAGCGTGAGCGCAAGCGAGGTAACTGCCAGGAACATCGTTGCCGGCATGCGCGCAGCAATCTCCGAGGCAACAGGGCGCCCCGAGCTGATCGAAATTCCCAGATTCCCCTGGAATACCCCTGCCAGCCATGCAATGTATTGCTCCGCCACGGGCCTATCCAAGCCAAGTTCCACTCTCTTCTGAGCAACCACATCTGGGTCGGGTACCGTACCGCCGCGCGACAAAAGTGCCGTAACCGGGTCGCCAGGAGAAAAGTACATGAGGAAAAACGAAACAAGCGTTACCAAAAACAGCACCACCACAAGATGCAGTAGTCGCTGTACGATCATTTTCTTCATGGGACACCTAGCAAACGGGCTTTCGCGCAACCACCATGAACTGCGGGGCAAATTCATAGCGCTGCTGCTCTTCGGCCGTCCACACGCGCGAAGAAACATCTTCAACCGCTTCAATCTCGAAGCCGAGCGAGCGAAGTGCCATCACGTCCCATGCAGGACGGTCCGCCGCAGCGATAGGCATATCCTTCGCAAGCTCTTCCAGGACGTTGAAGATGGGCGAAGAACCTGTACCGTACGCAAGAGCGCGCTTGGCATCCAGCGATTCTTCGTGAAGGTAGTGCCACCAGGAGGAATCGAAATACACCAAGTAGCCACCAGGACGCAGCGCATCGCGCCAACTTTCCAGGGCCTCCTTGGCAACAGCAAGGTTAGAAAGCACATTGCGGCTTACCACTACATCGAAGGTTTCAGGAATGAACGGCAATTGATCAACGCAGCCCAACACCAATGGAATCTCCAGGCCCTGATGCTTTGCATTCATGCGAGCGTGCAACAGCATGCCCTGGGAAAAGTCCACGCCGCACACGCGATACCCGCGCGATGCAAGGGTGAGCGCCATAGCCCCCGTGCCACAGCCGGCATCAAGAATCCAGGGCGACGTAACGCCACGCTGCAAGAGCTTCTGCTGGATGAGGTCGCCCCATTTGTCGATAGAGCCATCGAGTCCAAACGTGTTGGAACGCTCGTTCCAATAATCACGCGTGGCCTCGAGCACGTTGAAGGCTTCGCTTCCTTCTGCAGCGGCAACGGGCTTTTCTGCAACCACAGCAAACAAGGGCGAAGCACCATATAGCTCATATTCCCAATCCAGGTACACTTCCTTGCCGGCATCTTCAATTACCGTGATACCGTCGAAGCCCACCTGCGCCAAAGCATCGGCATCCCATGCGGGACGCACTACCGAAGAAAGAGGAAGAGAGTCGTAATAAGGTTTGTCGTTAGTGCACACGGCCGTGCGCGTGCCGGTTTTTCGGTAATACGCTGCTTCGTTTTCGCGCACCTTCTGCGCAACGGCTTCGCTGTAGAACTCGTGGTGCCAATTTGCGTCGAATACGAGCAGCTTTCCGCCGGGCTTCAAAACCTTCAAGCATTCACGATATGCGGCAACCGGATTCGGCAGAGTCCACGTAACGTTACGCGTCACAATCAGGTCGAAGGTTGCCTCGGGAAAGCTCAAGCTCTCGGCATCCATATGAAGCATCACAGCGTCAATGCCATGCTTTTCGGCATTCGCGCGAGCACACGCCAGCATGTTATTAGCGGTATCGATGCCATACACCTTGGCGCCTTCCGCGCCAAGCGCACAGGGAAAGAATCCAGGGCCGCAGCCTAAATCAAGGACGGTTTTCCCCTTGAGGGAACACCCCGCCAAACGGGAAACCAACCCAACCCACTTCACCGAACGGGAATCCTCCAGTTCTTCGTTCACATACTGGTCGTAGTCATCGGAATCGGCCCAGGAAAGTGATTCGTAATTGGGATCAAGCGCGGCTTCCTGCATCGGGTCCCCTTCTGCATCGATGTTACTTCTTTTAGGACCGTAACATCATAGCATGCCGTAACACGTTCTTGGAATCTGTAACCTGCGAACGGCTTTTGCGGGTTACGGGCAGGCGCAACCCACGAACAACCTCGACGGATGCAGGCCAGCGCAACGCATAAAAATGGCTACGCCGGATGCGAGTCGCTGCAACCTACGAACAGCCCCGCAGGATGCGAGCACTGCAACTCATGAACGGCGGGTCGGATGCGAGCCACCACAGCCCGCAAGCCGTCTTCTGCCCATATCCCGCAATCCGAAACAACACATCTTTCAAAATCCAGCAACGCACCTACCCTATCCCATAAAAAACGCCGCCCGTGAGGGCGGCGCCAACAAAAAAATCTAGTAGCGGCTATCGAAGATGCGCTGGGTCTTTTTCTCGGAGCGGGGAAGTTCGCCAATAGGCACACCCTTAGCATCGGGCGTGCAACCGATCTTTGCCTTGAAGATGAGCGCCAGCTCTTCTTCGCAGCGCTGCAGAGCTTCGCCTTCAAGCGAGGTTTCGAACAGCACCGTAAGCACGTCGCGGCCCATGATGTGCTCGATCATTACTTGATACTCAGAAGACGTACCCGAGGTTGCGGCGATGACCTCTTCTACCTGAGCGGGGAACATATTAACGCCCTTGACCTTGAACATATCATCGGTGCGGCCTACCAGCGTATCGATGCGGGGATGCTTCATGCCGCAAGCGCAATCGCCCGGAATGATGCGGGTAAGGTCGTGAGTGCGATAGCGGATAAGCGGAGCGCCTTCCTTGCGCAGAGTAGTAAGAACCAGCTCGCCAACCTCGCCATCGGGCACGGGCTCGCCCGTTTTCGGGTTAACGACCTCGGCATACACGTAGTCGCTCCACAGATGCATGCCATCGTGCTCATGGCAGGAAATGCCAATGCCCGGGCCGTAGATTTCAGTAAGACCGTAGATGTCGAAGATCTCGATGCCCAGCTCGGTTTCAATGCGATGACGCATCTTTTCGCTCCAGCGCTCGGAACCGATAACACCCTTCCTCAAAGCAAGCTTGTCGCGAATGTCGCGCTCGGCAATTGCCTCGGCAAGAAGCAAAGCATAGGAGGAAGTGGCGCACAGAACAGTAGACTGCATGTCTTCCATCATACGCAGCTGCTTTTCGGTGTTGCCTGGACCCAGCGGCACGGCCATAGCGCCCAGCTTTTCGGCACCAAGCTGGAAGCCGATGCCAGCCGTCCACAAACCGTAGCCCGGCGTAATGTGAATGCGGTCTTTGTTGGTGATGCCCACCGTTTCGTAGCAACGCGCAAACATCGTGGCCCAGTCGTCAACGTCCTTCTGGGTATAGGGAATTACTACCGGAATGCCCGTGGTGCCAGAAGAAGAATGGATGCGAACGATCTTCTCCTCGGGCACGGCGGCCAATCCCAATGGATAGACCTCTCGCAAGTCCGCCTTTTCGGAGAAAGGCAGCTTCTCGAAATCTTCCTGGGTCTGAACGTCAGAAAGATCGATGCCCTCGAACTTCTTCGCATAGAAGGGCGAACGCTCCTTCAGCGTCTTGAACTGCTCCTTGATGAGGGAGAACTGCTCGTCGGTCAATTCCATGGGTCTGCCTTTCCGTGTAGCAGGTTGCCTTGTTACGCTGAAAACAAACCGCAAATAGGGGGGGGTAAACCCCCTTGCGGCTTCTAACCAAATTACAGATGATGCGTTTCACTCTACCACGATAAAGAGAAACGCATCGGAATAATCGAGCTACGCGCCCAAACCTAGGCTGACGGCGCGGGACCTGCTGGGCTACGCACCCAGCCAAGCTGACGGCTCAAGAGCCAATCGAGCCGTGCACTCCCCAACCGGGCTGGTGGCTGGTGGTGCGGGACCTGCAGGCCTACGCGCCCACGGCCAGACCCGCAACGCGAGAACCAATCAAAACCACGCTCCAACCGTTGACGGCGCGAGGACCAATCGAAAACCGGCCATGCGCCCAACCAAGCTGAAAGCGCGAGCGCCAGTCTGCCTACGCGCCCTCGACCAGGCCGATGGCGCGAAGGTTCATCTCGACGAAGCGCTCCTTCACGCAAGCGGGAACAACGGCGCGCATATCGTCGAGCGTCAGCACGCCGCGAAGGGCACTTTGGCTTTCGGGTGCGTTTACCGCCTTAAGGGCGCTTGCCAGCATGATGATGTTCAGCGCCTTACGGGAACCCAACGCATCGCACAGGGCAACATCGTCCACCACAACCACGTGAGCACCCGATGTCTGCAAAGCCTCGATCATCTTGGCGGGATCGTACGAAGGCGATTTGAAATCGCCCACCGTAGGGGCAACGCCCGAACGAGCAACCACCATCACGCCCGAAGGCTTCAGCAGATGAAGGGCACGAAGGCCCTCGCCAGGTTCAAGCGCGATGATCACATCATCGGACGCATCACCGGGCAACGGAGAAAACACCTCTTCACCGTTGTTGCCCATGCGCACGTGGCTCATGACGTCGCCGCCGCGCTGCGCCATGCCCGTGGTTTCAGCCGTGCGCACCTGCCAGCCCTTCGAACGGGCGGCTTCGGCCAAGATCTTCGCAGCAAGTACGCTGCCCTGCCCGCCGATGCCGGCAAGAGAAACATTGATCATCGCGCACTCCCTTCGTTCCCGTCGCACTCTAGGGCGCCATCTTCGCACAAGTACGTACACAAACCGCAGCCGTTGCACAGCGAAGCGTCAACAACGGGGCGGCGATTCTCGGCATCCCACGAAAGCGCGGGGCATCCGATTTTCAGCACGCACTTGCCGCAGCCCGTGCACGCCTCTTCGCAGTAGCGAACAGGAGCACCGGGTTTGATCAGCTTCACGCAGGGCGATTCGAAGATGATGGCCGAAGGGCCATCGTAGTAAATTGCCTCGCGGGCCGCCTCGCGCGCTTCATCCAAGCGCAGCGGATTGGCGTGCGTGATAACCTTCACGCCTAATGCGCGCAGCACCGCTTCGATGGAAATAGGCTCGGACTTGGGGCCCATCAAAGTAACGCCCGTGCCCGGATGAGGCTGGGATCCGGTCATCGCCGTGGTGGCATTGTCCAGTACGCATACCGTGATGTCGTGCTGGTTGTACACCGCATTGGCAACACCCGTCATGCCGCTGGCGAAGAAGGTGGAATCGCCTACGAACGAAAGAGCCTTCTTGCCAGGCTCTACCACGCTAAAGCCCTGCGCCACCGTAATGCCCGCGCCCATGCACAGGCACGTGTCGACAGCGTTCAAGGGCTTCGCATTGCCCAGCGTATAGCAGCCGATGTCGCCGCAGAAAATGCCATCGCTTGGTTTCTTCAGCGCGGACTTCACCGCGTAGAATGCACCACGATGCGGGCAGCCCGGGCACAACAGCGGAGGGCGGGCGGGCGGCTGAATCTGAGCCGCTTCTTCGCCAGCGCTTGCAGCAGTGGCCGCTTCAGCGCCGAACACCTTGCGGGGCTCGGCCAGCTGCACACCGAAGAATGTACGCAGCTGAGCAGCAATGGCGTCTACCGTGTTTTCGCCGCGGTCGGTGGTTTCGCCCGTCAGCTTGCCATGCACGCGATAACCGGCATGCGCGCACCCTGCCGTTTTCAGCATTTCGTCTTCCAGAACATGATCCAGCTCTTCGAACACGATCACGTCGCTTAAGCCCTCGGCAAAGCGCACAGCACGCTTCTGAGGGAACGGATACGGCGTGCCGACCTGCATAATGCGATACGCGGGAAGCGCTTCCACCGTCTTGCCGTAAGCGGGGCCACCCATGGTGCAGTAACCGCCTTCGCACTGCGGTGGAAGAACCGGCGCTGTAGGGGCACCTTGCGCCCACACAAGCTTGCCCGTCTGGACTTCCTCTTCCAACAAGCGCAATGCCTCACGCGTATAGGCATACGAAATGCCGCCGGCAACAATGCCGAACTGAGCATTTTCGCCCTCGGCGAATATGGGATTGAATGCGTCGAACTCGCTCTCGGAAAAATCGTTTGCGATGGAAACCAGACGTTCGTTGATTTCCTTGTGCGCGGCGTAGGAGCGCTTCGGGAAAATAACCCAACGCGAATCGCGCTTGAAGCCTTCGGGCGTGCGCGCCTGCGTATGCTCGGCCACCTCGAAATAAGTGGAGGCATGGCATACGCGCGTAGTGGGGCGCATCAGCACGGGGGTCTGATATTTCTCGGACAGGTCGTAGGCGGCGCCCATCATCTGGCATCCCTGCTCAGGTGTTGCCGGGTCGAACACCGGCACCTTGGCGAAGGCCGCAAAACGACGCGTATCCTGCTCGGTTTGGGAGGAAATAGGGCCCGGGTCGTCGGCCACGTACAGAACGGTGCCGCCTTTCACGCCCACATAGTTCAACGACATCAGGGCATCGCTGGCAACGTTTAAACCCACTTGCTTGCAGGTGTACAGCGTGCGTGCGCCAGAATAGGCCGCACCTGCCAGCAGCTCCAATGCCGCCTTTTCGTTCGTGGACCACTCAACATGAACACCTTCGGCACGACCGGCGGCGTGCTCTTTAGCCACCGTTTCGATAACCTCGGAAGAAGGTGTACCTGGGTATCCGGCACACACGCGCACGCCCGCCTCGAGGGCGGCATGGGCGAATGCTTCGTTGCCCGTCAAAAATTCTTTTGCCATTAAGCTGTATCCTTTTACGCCTCGGCCATATCGGCTTTGAGCTTTTCGATCTTGGCGCGTGCCTCATCGTTGCCGGTGCCGAGCATCTGAACAGCCAGGATGCCCGCATTCTTTGCGCCATTGATGGCAACCGTCGCAACGGGTACGCCGCTGGGCATCTGAACCATGGAAAGCAGCGAATCCAATCCGCCCAAATCGCTGGTCTTCATAGGAACGGCGATAACAGGGAGCGGCGTATAGGCGGCAACGACACCGCCGAGGTGAGCGGCCTTGCCAGCAGCAGCGATGATGACGCGAATACCGCGATCTACTGCAGAAGATGCCCATTCGTGTACCTCTGCAGGCTTGCGGTGGGCGCTTGCCACCTTAACCTCGTAGGGAACGTCCAGTTCCTCAAGCTGCTTCATGCACGCTTCCATCGTAGGCATGTCGGACTCGGATCCCATGATGATTCCCACTACGGGCTTGTCGCCAAAAATAGAGCTCATTGCTTGTCCTTAAAAACGGAGTTTTCTTGTATGGGCAATTGTATCACCGCACCATTTCGCGGGAATTACCGGAACCGCAGCGGGACCCGCGCGGCAGGGTGAGGCGCGGCGGGTGGCGGGGCGCGGATGGGCGCAGACGGCTCCACGGGTGGACGAGACCCGGTTGGCTTGGGGCCGGGACTCGGTTGGCGCGGGGCTGGTGAATCTGAATCTGAATCTGAATCTGAATCTGCCCCGAATCCGTTGACACATCGATTTCCGTTTCGGCATGATGTCGGC
>USDX01000014.1 GCA_900553605.1 uncultured Eggerthella sp.
GGCGAGGGCGTGCCCGAGCTTCGCCGTTGTGGCTTCACCACGGTTGCCATGGCGTTGCGCGAGGATTCCATAGCGCTTGACGGCCTCGAGATCGCAGCGGCCGACAAACTTGCCATCGTGCTGGGAACCGAGGGCGACGGTCTGTTCCAAAGCACCATCGATTCCTGTGACCACACGGTGATGATCCCCATGGCGCACAACGTGGACTCGCTGAACGTTGCTGCGGCAAGCGCCATCGCTTTCTGGGAGATCCGCACGCGATAGGGCAGGATTACCAGGTGCTTGGAGATGTGCGCCCGCATAGTTGGGGGTACGTGCGAACTCCAATCGTGAAGTTCGTGTGGACGGGCGAAGCATGTGATAACATAATCAACGTGTGAAAGCCGACAAGGCGGCTTTAGGCGTGTTCTTATACGGGTTCCCGTTGCGCCGCAAAGAATACCTGGCGGTCCCATGCCGTTCGAATACGAAACGCGCCCAGCGCGGAAGGCACTGAGGACTGCGCGATCTTTTGAGTCGCGCGCCTGACATGCAGGCACCTCGAACCGTGTTCGCGAAAAGCGAAGAAAGACGGTTTGGGGATTTTGTGCGCTCGCTTCCATTTTTCAAAATCCTGCTTCCTTCTCTGGTAATATTCACTATTGCTGCTTAATGACGATTTTCTTGAAGGAGCACTTTTGACGAAACAAGATGTCATCGAACTCGAGGGTACGGTCCTTGAGGCATTGCCCAACGCGATGTTCAAAGTCGAACTCGAGAACGGCCACGAAATCTTGGCGCACATTTCCGGGAAGATGCGCATGCATTACATCAAGATCCTTCCTGGCGACAAGGTAACCGTGGAGCTTTCCGTTTACGACCTCAACCGCGGTCGTATCACGTATCGCTTCAAGTAGGCTCCCAAGCGCGGCATCGATGGCCGCGCAAGGGCCTGGTTCGTTCTGGCAGGGTTGCAGCTAGAAGCGAATAGCCTCTCATCTTGAGTCGAGTGCTGCGTTCGGAGAATCAGATCGCAGCAGCGCCTAAGCTCGAAATCATCGGCAGCGGCTGGCCGTGTGAGATATACGGCAAGTATTGGAACACCGAAAGGAAGCAATTATGAAGGTACGTCCTTCGGTCAAGAAGATGTGCGACAAGTGCAAGATCATTCGTCGCCATGGCACGGTTTACGTGATTTGCGAGAACCCGCGCCACAAACAGCGTCAAGGCTAGAAAGAGGAGATTGTATATGGCACGTCTTGTTGGTGTCGACCTTCCTCGCGACAAGCGCGTTGAGATCGGTTTGACCTACATTTACGGCATCGGTCTGACGACCTCCAAGAAGATCCTTGCAGAGACCGGCGTCGATCCTGACGTTCGTTGCAACGATCTCACGGAAGACGATCTGACCAAGCTCCGCGATTACATCCAGAACAACCTCACCGTCGAGGGCGACCTGCATCGCGAGGTTTCTCAGAACATCAAGCGCCTCATGGAAATCGGTTGCTACCGTGGCCTGCGTCATCGTCGTGGCCTGCCCGTTCGCGGTCAGCGCACTCACACGAACGCTCGTACGCGTAAAGGTCCCAAGCGTCAAATCGGTGGCAAGAAGAAGTAGAGGTGTAACTAGTGGCAGCTAAGAAAAACGTTCGCACGCGCATCAAGCGTTCTGACCGCAAGAACATCGCTGTTGGCGCTGCACACATCAAATCCACTTTCAATAACACGATCGTTTCCATCACGGATCCTCAGGGCAATGTAATTTCCTGGCAGTCCGCTGGTACCGTCGGCTTCAAGGGCTCTCGCAAGTCCACGCCGTTCGCAGCTCAGATGGCAGCTGAGGCAGCAGCAAAGACCGCTATGGAGCATGGCTTGAAGAAGGTTGCTGTATTCGTGAAGGGTCCCGGTTCCGGTCGCGAAACCGCTATCCGTTCCCTTCAGGCAGCTGGCCTCGAAGTAGCTAGCATCCAGGATTGCACCCCTATCCCGCACAACGGTTGCCGTCAGCGCAAGCGTCGTCGCGTCTAACTGAAAGGATCGATACACTATGGCAATTAACAGGACTCCGGTTCTCAAGCGTTGTCGCCAGCTCGGTCTGGATCCTTCTGTTCTCGGTTACAGCAGCAAGAAGGAATCCATCCGTCAGCCCAAGCGTCGTCGCAAGGAATCCGAATACGGTATGCAGCTGCGCGAAAAGCAGAAGGCCAAGTTCATCTATGGCGTTCTCGAGAAGCAGTTCCTCGGCTACTTCAAGCGCGCTAAGGCAATGCCCGGCATCACCGGTGACAACCTGATGCGTATCCTCGAGTCTCGTCTCGACAACGTAGTATTCCGTCTCGGCTTCGCCAAGACCCGCAAGGAAGCTCGCCAGATCGTTACCCACGGTCACATCCAGGTAAACGGCCGTCGCGTAGACATCCCGTCTTTCCGCGTTCGCCCCGGCGACCTTGTTGCTGTTACCCCCAAGGCTAAGGAACTTCTGGTTATCAAGAGCGCTCTCGTTTCCAACGAAGGCGTACAGGTTCCTGCATGGCTTGAGGTTGACATCGAAAAGCTGCAGGGCAGCGTTCTTGCTCTTCCTGAGCGTGAGCAGATTGACCTCGACATCAACGAGCAGCTTATCGTCGAACTTTACTCGAAGTAACGTACGCACTGCGGTTTATTAAGGAGGCTTATTCAATATGACAGAGTTCATGAGGCCGACAGTAACGATCGAAGAGGTTAACGACACCGTTGCCCGCTTCATCGTGGAGCCGCTAGAGCGTGGCTACGGTTACACTCTTGGCAACTGCATGCGTCGTGTTCTGCTTTCGTCTCTCGACGGAGCAAAGGCGACTGCTATCCAGATCGATGGTGTACAGCATGAGTTCACCACCGCTGAGGGCGTAATCGAGGACATCACCGATATCGTCTTGAACGTTAAGGGCCTGGTTTTCAGCGCCCTTAACGGTGACATCAGCGAGGCCACTGCGCATGTACATGCTGAGGGTCCTTGCACCGTTACTGGTGCCGATCTCGAGGTTCCTACCGAATTCTCTCTGATCAACCCCGAGCACGTTATCGCAACTGTTGCTGACGGCGGCACGCTTGAGATGACCGTCCGCATTGGCGTGGGTCGCGGATATGTATCTGCTGAGCGCAACAAGCGCACGGAAGATCCTATCGGCATCATCCACGTTGACTCGCTGTTCTCGCCGGTTCGCCGCTGCACCATGGGTGTCACTGACACCCGCGTTGGCCAGCGCACCGACTATGACAAGCTTGTTCTTGAAGTTGAGACTGATGGCTCCATCAACCCCACCGAGGCTGTGTGCCGTGCTGCGAATATCATCAACCAGTACATGGGCGCATTCCTCATGCTCGACGAGGTAGAGGAAGACGAAGAGGGCGAAGTAGTTTCCATCTTCGCTCCCGAAAACCAGGAGACCAACGCTGAGCTCGACAAGCAGATCGAGGATCTGGACCTTTCTGTTCGTTCCTACAACTGCTTGAAGCGCGCTGGTATCCACTCTGTTCGTCAGCTGGTTGAGTATTCTGAGAACGACCTGCTCAACATCAGGAACTTTGGCGCGAAGTCCATCGAGGAAGTGAAGGACAAGCTCATTTCCATGGACCTCAATTTGAAGCAATAGGAGATTTAAAGATGAGGCACAACTATAAGGGCCGCAAGCTTGGCACTGACTTCAGCCATACCAAGGCCATGAAAAAGAGCCTTGTTGCTGCGCTGTTCACCAACGACCGCATCAAGACGGTTGAGGCGCGCGCCAAGGAGATCCGCCCCGATGTAGACAAGATCATCACGTGGGCTAAGAAGGGCGACCTGCATTCCCGCCGTCTTGCTATCGCAGCACTTGGCGACAAGGAACTGGTACGCGAGGTATTCGAGAAGGTTGCTCAGGGTCAGTTCGCTGATCGCCAGGGTGGCTACACTCGCATCATGAAGCTTGGCAACCGTAAGGGCGACAACGCTTCCATGGTAATCATGGAGCTCTGCACCGAGCCGGTACAGCCCAAGGAAAAGGCTGAGAAGCCTGCAGCTAAGAAGGAAGCTCCCAAGAAGGAAGAAAAGCCTGCAGAGGAGCCTAAGGCTGAAGAGGCAACCGAAGAGGCTGCTGAATAGTTTTAGCTTTGTAGCTTTCAAAGGGCCCGTTCGTAGGAACGGGTCCTTTTTTATGCCTTCATTCAGCAGTTGGGCTCACAGCGCGTTATTTTGTGCCTCAATTCCCTGTAGCGATATAGCAGGAATGCCCTCTAAACGCACTACGGTGTCATTTCTGCCCCCTCGGTGCGTAATGACTCCATAACTACATACCCATGCCTTTATGAGTTCAGCAAGGCTCTGCGAAATTACGATGGGTCTATTTCAACAAGACCGTGGCGAAACCGTGATATTCCAATTCTGTCACGCTTACCCGATTAGTATGAGTAGCGCACTCTATGCTTGAATCGCGAATAGGAAAGTTTGGCTGGTTGAACATATGGCACGTTTTAGCGGGAACAGCAATTTCAAATATCGCATGGCTCAATGGATGATGGGTCGTTATGGCATCGATGAACTAACCCAGGCTCTAATGCTCTTGGGATGCGGATTCGTTCTGGTGAATTTCTTTGCGCATTCAGGCATCTTGTCAACGTTGGCTCTGCTACTCATGGCGTTGGGCATTTTCCGTTGCTATTCAAGGAACATTGCAGCAAGAGCTCGTGAGTTGGCCAAGTACCAAGAGCTGATGGTAAAGCCCAAGGCTTGGTGGCGTCTGCTTAACAAGAAGTGGGTCAACCGCAAAACCACTATCTACTTCAAATGCAAAGGATGCGGTGCGGTTTTGAATGTGCCTAAGAGCAAAGGAAAGATTCTCGTCACCTGTCCAAAATGCGGTGCAAAAGAAGAGAAGCGTTCGTAACTCAATACTTCCTATGGGCATGGCGGTTACCATGTAATCTACATAATGTGTTCGTATTTATTCTTATACACTACATATGGTATGCGTACTGCCCAAAAATAATGAGCCGCTTAGAAAATCAAGGGGTTATTTAAAAATTTCTTGGGCGTAATATAGCCTTCGCTAGCTCGACTACTGCTAGCTCAGCGATCGCTATGAATAAGAAAAACGACTTGTAATAAGGGAGGCAACTTTCCAGCAAGGGAAGTCACCTTCTGATAAGGGAAGCGCCTTCAAATTGGAGAGGGCATCTTCTCGCTTGGATATATTTTGTTAGGGGAGCGTATGAAGATCATCAAGCGCGACGGCTCCGAAGCTGTTTTTGATTTGAGTAAGATTGCCAACGCCATTAAAGGAGCAAGCGACGAATCGCCCGAGAACGAGCGTCTAACTGCTCGTCAGATCGACTATGCCGCACATAATGTTGCGGACTTATGCGAAACCGCCGGCCATACCGTTTCCGTTGAGGAAATCCAGGACATGGTCGAAAACGAAATCATGGCGCTTCAGAAGTTTGAAGTTGCCCGTCGGTATATCATTTACCGCTACGTGCAGAACATCAAGCGCCATTCCAACACTACCGACGACAAGATCCTTGCCCTCATCGAATGCAATAACGAAGAGGTTAAGCAGGAAAACTCCAACAAGAACCCCACGGTAAACTCGGTTCAGCGTGACTACATGGCGGGCGAGGTGTCTAAGGACCTTGCCACCCGTATCCTTCTTCCTGAAGATGTGGTAAAGGCACACGAAGAGGGCATTATCCACTTCCACGACTCCGATTACTTCGCGCAGCACATGCACAACTGCGACTTGGTGAACCTGGAAGATATGCTGCAGAACGGAACGGTTATTTCCGGTACACTCATCGAAAAGCCGCATAGCTTTTCTACGGCTTGCAATATCGCAACGCAGATCATTGCTCAGGTTGCTTCGAGCCAGTACGGCGGTCAGTCCATTTCTCTTACGCACCTCGCTCCGTTTGTCGAGGTCAGCCGTAAGAAGATTCGCCGCGATGTAATTCGCGAGCTTAACGAAGTTGGCGTAGAGCCTTCCGCTGAGCAGCTTTCGCGTATTGTTGAAGGCCGCTTGCGCGATGAGGTTCGTCGTGGCGTTCAGACCATCCAGTACCAGGTGGTAACGCTCATGACCACCAACGGTCAGGCTCCCTTCGTAACCGTATTCATGTACCTGAACGAGGCGCGCTCCGAGCAGGAAAAGCACGACCTTTCCATCATCATCGAAGAGGTGCTGCGTCAGCGCTATGAGGGCGTGAAGAACGAAGAAGGCGTGTGGATCACCCCGGCGTTCCCGAAGCTTATTTACGTGCTGGAGGAAGATAACATCACCGAGGATTCCCGGTACTTCTACCTTACCCAGCTTGCTGCTAAATGCACGGCAAAGCGCATGGTTCCCGACTATATCTCCGAGAAGAAGATGCGCGAGCTGAAGCTTTCCAAGGGCGAAACCCCTGGTAACGGCGATTGTTACACCTGCATGGGTTGCCGCTCCTTCCTGACCCCCGACCGTTCGGGCAACGGATATGGCAATGTGGCAAACGCGGGTAACTACGAACCGGGCAAGCCCAAGTACTACGGCCGCTTCAATCAGGGCGTCGTTACTATCAACCTGGTAGACGTTGCCTGCTCTTCTTATCGCGACATGGACAAGTTCTGGAGCATCTTCGAAGAGCGCCTGGAGCTTTGCAAGAAGGCGCTGATGTGCCGTCACGATCGCTTGAAGGGAACCCTTTCCGATGCGGCTCCCATTCTGTGGCAGTATGGTGCGCTTGCTCGCTTGAAGAAGGGCGAGCCTATCGACAAGCTTCTGTATGGTGGCTATTCCACCATCAGCCTGGGATACGCTGGCCTGTATGAGTGCGTAAAGTACATGACGGGCAAGAGCCACACCGATTCGGAAGCAACGCCGTTCGCTATGGCTGTTATGCAGAAGATGAACGATAAGTGTACGGAATGGAAAGCTGAAACCGACATCGATTTCAGCCTGTACGGTACGCCGCTCGAATCCACCACGTACAAGTTCGCCAAGTCGCTGCAGCGCCGCTTTGGCAACATCCCTGGTGTTACCGACAAGGGTTATATCACCAACAGCTATCACGTTCATGTGTCCGAAGAGATCGATGCGTTCAAGAAGCTCGAATTTGAGAGCCAGTTCCAGCAGCTTTCTCCGGGTGGAGCAATCTCGTACGTGGAAGTACCTGATATGCAGGACAACCTGAAGGCAGTTGTTCGCGTGATGCAGTACATCTACGACAACATCATGTACGCGGAATTGAACACCAAGAGCGACTATTGCCAGGAATGCGGCTTCGACGGCGAGATCCAGATCGTTGAAGATGACGGCAAGCTGGTATGGGAGTGCCCGCATTGCGGCAACCGCGATCAGGAGAAGCTCAACGTCGCTCGTCGTACCTGCGGTTATATCGGCACTCAGTTCTGGAACCAGGGTCGCACCGAAGAAATCCGCGACCGCGTCTTGCATCTGTAAACACCGTTGCGCTGCCCGTAGCGGGTGGCGCAACATTTCCTTAAGCGATTTTCTAGAAAATGGAATGTATGACGGGATGATTCATGAACTACGCCAACATTAAATATCGCGATATCGCTGATGGAGAAGGGGTGCGCACCACTCTGTTCGTGTCGGGATGCTCTCACCATTGCGAGAATTGCTTTCAGCCCGAAACCTGGAGCTTTTCTTATGGTCAGGAATTCACCGCCGAAGTTGCCGATGAGGTTCTGGCAACGCTTGACGATTTCTTCATTGACGGTTTGACGTTTTTGGGTGGCGAACCCATGGAACCGGAAAACCAGCGCGGGTTGCTCGACCTGGCAAAACAGGCAAAGGCACTGCACCCTGAGAAAAGCATCTGGTGCTATACCGGCGACATATATGAAGACTTGATCGATGCCGCCTCACCTCGCCATACCGCGGAAACCGATGAGCTTTTGAGTTTGATCGATGTGCTGGTGGATGGCCCCTATATTGACAGTCTTCATGACATCACGTTGCGTTTTTGCGGCTCGTCGAACCAGCGCGTTATCGACATGAACGAAACGCGCAAGGCTGGCGAAGTGGTGCTGTGGAAAGACGAAGAAGTGTACAGCACCCATTCGATGTAACCATAAGCTTTTCAGAGCAAGAATAGCGCCCGTCGGGACCTACCCGACGGGCGCTATTGCGTTGTATGGGGGAGCGGTGTTTGGCGGCTGATTGCGCGCATTAAGTTTTGCGGGTGGTATACGGCAGGCCTGTAGCGGACAATTTGGGCATTTAGCCGCCCGCCGTGTCAAGAGTGGCATGCGGCGGGCAAGGTGCCTTGTGCTTTCTTGGCAGTGCGGCCCTTTGTATATCATGCACTATGGGGTTGAATCGCGGCTTGCGTGACGTGCAATAGTTTCTTTTCGGCGATAGCCCGTTGTGCGCGCTCGTGTTTGGTCCCGCATGGCATACTGACACCATGGCAGCTTCATTACGCATATATATTCAAGGAGATACCCTCATCCATCGCGCTGATGCGCGCATGAAACTCGTGCTGCTATTGCTGTTTTCGGTAGGGGTGTTCTTCGTTGACACCTGGCGAGGCCTCGGCGTCTATTCGCTAGTGGTTGCGGCGGTGGTTGCCGCAGGTCGCATTCCCCTGGCGCGAATGGGTGCGCTTTCGCTTCCCTTGGCGGTATTGCTTGCGTTCATCTGGGTGTGCAATGCGTTCGCCTTCGATGTCGGCAGCCTTGCCGAATCGGGGCTTGGCGGCGTTTCCGCGGGTTTCGCTGAAGGGTGGCAGCCTGTTGCCTTGGCGGGAACTTTTGGGTTTGTGCCGCAGGGGTGTATGTTTGCCTTGTTCTATGCGGTTCGCATCTTTCTCATCTTGTGGGCGAGCTTTGCGGTTTCATTTACCACTTCCGCTGAAGCGCTAACGGGCGCTTTTGCGTCGCTGATGCGTCCCTTGCGCGTCATTCGCGTTCCCGTCGATGATGCTGCTACCATGCTTTCTCTCGCAGTTCGCTTTATTCCCCTTACCGCAGAAGAATTGGCGTTGGTTCGCAACGCCCAAACGGCGCGTGGCGCGCAGTTGGAAAGCGGCAGCGTCTGGCAGCGCCTGTTTGCCTATCGGACGGTATTCATCCCCTTAGTGGTGCGCTTGTTCCGTCGTGCCGACACGTTAAGCATTTCCATGGTGGCGCGCTGCTATGGCAGCGCCCGTCGAACAAGCCTTGAAGAGTCTCACATAGGCCTGCGGCAAGCGGTTGTTTTTTTGGCATGTTCGGCTCTGTTGGTGGTGGTCGCATGCATTCTGTAGGCGTAAACGTTGCGCTTGCCTGTACGGGGCGGGTTGAATGCGGGGCACATGGTATCATTCGAGTGTTTGAACAAAACGTTTCCAAGGAGGAAATTACATGGGTACCATCATCGATGTGTTCGGTCGTGAGATCCTTGACTCCCGCGGCAATCCCACGGTAGAGGTAGAGGTTGTTCTCGACGATTATGCAACAGGTCGTGCTGCTGTTCCTTCCGGTGCATCCACTGGTGCTTTTGAGGCAGTAGAGCTTCGCGATGGCGATTCCGAGCGTTACTTGGGCAAGGGCACGCTGAAGGCTGTTGCTCACGTTAACGAAGAGATTGCCGATGCTCTTATCGGCATGGAAGCCGACGATCAGCGCGGTATCGATGCAATCATGCTTGAGCTTGACGGCACCGAAAACAAGGGCAACTTCGGCGCAAACGCCATTCTTGGTGCTTCTTTGGCTGTTGCCAAGGCTGCTGCAGAGTCTGCAGAGCTTCCTCTTTACAAGTACGTTGGCGGCGCAAATGCCAACATGCTGCCCACGCCTATGATGAACATCCTGAACGGCGGCGAGCACGCAGACAATAACGTGGACTTCCAGGAGTTCATGATCATGCCCGTTGGCGCAACCTCTTTCGCTGAGGCACTGCGTTGGTGCGCAGAAATCTATCACACCCTGAAGAAGGTTCTGCATGAGGCTGGCCTTGGCGGCGGCGTTGGCGACGAAGGCGGCTTCGCTCCCAACTTCACCACCAACGAAGAGCCCCTCAAGTACATTGTTGAGGCATGCGAAAAGGCTGGCTACAAGCCTGGTTCCGACATTATGTTCGCTATGGACCCCGCTTCTACCGAGTTCTACAACGCTGAAACCGGCAAGTATGTTTTGGCTGGCGAAGGCCGCGAGCTCACCAGCGCTGAGATGGTTGACTACTGGGAGGCTTTGGTTCAGAAGTACCCCATCATCTCCATCGAAGACGGCATGGCCGAGGAAGACTGGGATGGCTGGAAGGCCCTCACTGATCGCATCGGTGACAAGGTTCAGCTGGTTGGCGACGACCTGTTTGTAACCAACCCCAAGCGTCTTGCTAAGGGCATCGAGCTTGGTTGCGCTAACGCAATCCTGGTCAAGGTTAACCAGATCGGTTCCCTCACCGAAGCTCTCGAGGCTGTACAGATGGCAAAGCAGGCAGGTTATGCTTGCATCATGTCCCATCGTTCCGGCGAAACCGAGGACGTTACCATCGCCGACCTCGCGGTTGCAACCAACGCTGGGCAGATCAAGACTGGCGCTCCTTGCCGTTCCGACCGTGTTGCCAAGTACAATCAGCTTCTTCGCATTGAAGAGCAGCTGGGCGATTCTGGTCAGTACGCTGGCATGAAGGCGTTCTACAACATCAATCGCTAGAACATCGGATTGATTATCCTGAAGGGCCCGCAGGCGCAAAGCTTGCGGGCCCTTCTTGAGTTTTTGTCCCTTAATGGGCCCTCCCGTATTGCGCTCTTCTCCCAACCTCGCCCCCCCCAGTCCCAGCGCGTAGGAGCGAGGTGCAAAAGCTTGCTGGGGCGAGGTGCAAAAGCAATGAGGCGATTTGTCGAGAGGCTCGCAGGCATGTGGGGTGCAGCTGTCGAGCACGTGCCTGCTGAAACGGGTTGCCAAGGGGCGCGCTGGCGCCTCGAGGGCTTGGGCGCGAGGGGTAAACGCCGCTGGAGTCGGTTACCCCTCGAAGGGCTTTACGTGCGCAACGGCTTCGGCTTGGGCGATCTCCGCTTCGCCGTTGTCCAGGTCAAGCAGGCGATATTTCCAGTTGCCCATTCCCAGCTCGTGCATATATGAGAGCTGACGCAGACCATGGCGCGTTTCGATTCGCTCAACAAGATCGTGGTTGTCGCAGAGCCCTGCTTCGGTCATGGCGTATACCAGGTCAACGCAGGCGGAGTCGATGGCGCAGATATCGGTCGATGCCAGAATGCCCACATTCGGCGTGACGACAGGCATGGCGCCCGTGCCTTCGCAGTCGCAGGAGACTGACATATTGCGCATAACATTGACGTACACAATGCCGTCCCCAAAGAAGTCGATAGTCGCCTTGGTGGATTCGGTCATGCGCTCCATCAGCTCTTCTTCGGCGATTGACCACAGATTGTCAGAGCCAGGCACGGTGTGGATTTCGCCTTTGCCGATGCGGCCGTCGGCGCAGCCGATGCCCAAGTTTTTGTTAGATCCGCCGAAGCCGCCCATGGTATGACCCTTGAAGTGGGTGAGCGTGAGCATCGAATCGTAGTTCAGCATATGGGTGCCCACGTGCATTTCGCTAAGCCATTTGCCGCCGGCAACGGGCAGGGTGGCAACGCCTTCCTCGTCCATGATGTCTACGGGGCAGAATGTCCAGCCGTTGTGGGCGATGGTTTCGCGATGCTGTTCGGTGGTGTAGCGGTCGCCTTCGTAGTAGGTGTTGGTTTCCACGATGGTGGCATCGGGTAGGTCTTCGGAGACGAGATCCTTCACCCAGTTGAAGGGAATGATGTTGGGGCCGTCCTTTTCGCCAGTGTGCAGCTTGATGGCGATCTTGCCCGTAAGCTGTGGTGCTACTTTGGCAACCGCACGGCGCAGGCCTTCAGGTGAAAGATCGCGCGTGAAGAACACGTCGGAAGTTGCACCATCGCGCTGGTCGAACGGCACGCGAACGCTGCCGTTGGTCGCTGTTTGCGGGTTTGCTTCAGCCATAGCGGCTCCTTAGAACGGAGTTTTTCTTTTCACTATGGTACCGCAACGAGCCATTTAAGCGACGCAGCGTTTCTTAAAATATGAAGCGAAGAACAACGACGAATGCGGCGCCAAAGATTGCGCTGAGCATCACCAAAAGCATATCGTGCGCGGATTTATGTTTGCGTACGAAGGCATTGTATCGCGAGGTGCGGTTGGGTTCTTTGCCTGCGCAGAACGCCAGGATTTCCTGGTAGGTAAGAATGTTATTTCGGACTTTTGCCTTCTTTACGGCAAAGCTAAGCCCAAGAGCGGTGGCGAAAGTTGCCGCAAAAACAAGCAGGCAGGCCAAGCCTGATGCGGTGTTTTTCTCAGTAAAGCTGTCAAGCGCAAAGAGCAAGGCGACTATCGCAATAACGGTTAGCAGCATTTCGGCGGCGTACATCCAGATAAGGCTGTGGTCTGCTTTGCGGACGGATTCTTCCATGGTTTTCACGTCTCCTTTTATCAGCTCGTCGATAGAGATATCGAAGGCAACACTGAGCAAAAGCAGGCTTTGAACATCGGGGTACGTGCGTCCTGTTTCCCAATTCGAAATGGTCTGGCGCGAAACGTAGATTTTCTCCGCTAGCGCTTCTTGGGAAATACCCAGTGCTTGGCGGTGCTTCTTTATCTGTCCGGCTAGTTCCATTTCCGTGGCATTCACTTATTGCTCCTTGCTCGCATATGCAAGCCTGAGCTTGCCTTCGTCTTCCAGGATGACGTGCTTCGAAAAACTCTACCACCCAACTATTTCGACATAGCGCATCATTGCTGGATTGATCGGTGTCAAAATCCTTTATCAACTCAATGATCAGCGGTTATTTGAAAGCGGCATGGTAGATTTCGTCTTGCTTCTGGGAGAAGTTGAAAGGTGTGGGAGAAAGGCGCTTCCCCAGTCTTTTCGATGCTATTGTTGCGAGGTTAAACAGTTGGCCCCTGTCAAAAACCTGGTTTTTCGTGACGGAGACAACATGGACTCCTGCCTTTTCCAGGGTTGACCTTCTGCTTGAATCAAGGTGAAGCTTGCTTGCGTCCGAATGGAAGGTGTCGCTGTCGTATTCGAGTGCGAACCGCTGGTCGGGCCAGCATAAATCGCATCGACGCATCACGACGCCTCCCTCGTTGGTCTCGATAGGGAAGTTAAGCTCCGGGCGAGGCAGGCCAAATCCACCCAAGGAAGGAGGAAGGCAAAGAAGCATCGAAAGCAAGCTTTCCATCGGGGAGGCGGATCCTTTGGCGATGTAGCTCGATGCTCGCTTTGCTGCCTTTACCCCGTGAATTCCGTCGCATTTCTCGAGATAGCGTTCGATGAGCTGGGGATTACTGCGCGGCTCCCTTCGGAGGAAGCCGCTGTCGGATTGAGCGCTGAGTCCGTAGGATCCGCATAGCTCATATCCAATGGTGATGAGCTGTATCAAGCTTGATTCTTTTCCGAGTTGAAGAAATGTTGCTTCCGGTGTGCTTATGTATAGGTCCTGCGCAATCTTGTAGAACGAACGGGAGGGATGTTTTCCCGACCAAATGCGAGGAGAGAGGTTTTGCGACTTTCTCATGTTTGCTTTGCAAGAAACCAAAATCGATACAGGCTTTTCGTCGATGCTGAATTTCCAGAGGATGCCAGTATCTATTTGGGAGTAATAAGGGGAGTTGTTTTCTTGTGGCGCTGCTTGTGAAATGGGTTGCGCCCAATTTCTATCATGAGTTCGCCAGTATGCCAGGGCGGTTTTATGTCCGATGAAAATTGCCATGTTGGGAAATATGACAGACGTTTCTTAATTTCATGAGAAAGCGGTGTGAAGGATATCGAAATCAATCGCCAGCGTTGCCTTCGCGTGCCAGCTGTTCACGTTGTTTCATGGCGCTGAATCCAATAGCGCCGATTCGGAAGCGTAAAAACAAAAATCTCGCCCTTTCTGCAACTTTTTTGCGATTAGGGGCTGCTGCGATTTCTTTAAATACTGATATTGGCTCAAAAGTGCAGCAAATTAACTGTTGGGAGGCTTTTTTCCGTCTTTTGCGAGTGGGCGAGGATTGCCAATCGAAAAAAAGTTGCAGAAAGGGCGAGATTTTTGTTTTCAAAACGAGCGGATCGCTGCAACAGGGCGGTTGCCGCAGCCGGCGGCGCTGTAGCAAGGTAGTTGTCGCAGCCAGCGGTGCCGCGGCGAAGGAGGTGCCGCGGCTGGCAGTGCTGCAATGAGGGGCTGCCTCAGCGGGGCGATTTCTGTAGCTGGCAGTGCCGCGGCGAAGGAGGTGTCGCAGCGGGTAGGTGTCGTGGTGGGAGGGTTAGCGCAATGGGTCGTATCTTGCGGAGATCACGCGAAGCCCTCTTGCGGCAGCGGTGCAGAACGAAGGGCAGTATTACTGTGCGGCTGAGCGATCCCGCTCCACCGCCCCGGCCGGTTTGCGCCAGGATGGCATCGATAGGGCCTATATAGCACGATTGCTGCAAGCCTCTTGCGTAGCGAGGTATACTCTTCTTTATCCTATACAACGAAAGAAGGGCTCTTCGTGCAAGACCTACCTAATGGCTTTACTGGCTTTGCGAACAAAGCCAAAGAGCAGAATACCAATCCGCTTGATGCTCTCCTTCGCGCCGAACATAAAGAGCCGAAGGAAGCCGACACTCCGACGCCTACGCTCTCCAAAGAAGAAGTGCAGGCAATCGCTGAATACGATAGGCGCTGGTCGTGGGTAGAGGTTGACCGAAGCGCTATCCAGTACAACGTGCTTCAGACCAAAAAGCAGCTGGGCAGCAGCTGCCGTCTTCTTGCCGTCGTCAAGGCCGATGCATATGGTCATGGCGCTGTAGAGGTTGCCAAGGCTGCAACGGCCGCGGGCGCATCCTACCTGGGCGTTGCTACGGTCGATGAAGGAATCGAGTTGCGCAACGCTGGTTTGCGCGAGCCCATCCTGATGCTGGCAGAACCTCCTGCCCAGGCCATCCCGCTGCTCCTGTACTACAACATCATGCCCGCGGTATACACGTCCGAATTCGCTATTGCCTATGCGGAAGCTGCTGATGCTCAGGGCTTGAAGGCTCCGTATCATCTGGCTATCAACTCTGGTATGAATCGCATTGGTGTTCATTACGACAGTGCGGTGGAGTTCCTTCATCAGGTAAGCTTCCATCGCGCCCTGGAGCTGAAGGGCTGCTTCACCCATTTCGCTACGGCGGATAGCTTGGAAACGCTCGACTTCCAGATCCAGATCAAGCGCTTTGTCGAAGCCATGCGTTCCATCGAGGCGGCGGGCTTCGATCCTGGCATCGTCCATTGCGACAACTCTGCGGCAACGTACCGTTTCCCGAAGACGCATTTCGACATGTGCCGTTTGGGCATTTCCATGTACGGCTATCAGGCTGCGCCCGATACGCACAAACTCATCGACTTGCGCCCCGCAATGAGTGTGCATGCGCGCATTACCAACGTTATGACGGTGCCCATGAGCGAAGGCGTGAGCTATGGCATGAACTACCGCAGCCCCGGCAGCGTGAAAATCTGCACGGTTCCCATTGGGTACGCTGATGGCTTGATCCGTTTGCTTTCGGGCAAGATCGACTTTGCTTTCAACGATCGTGCGGTGCATCAGGTGGGCAACATCTGCATGGATCAGTGCATGTTCGAAGTTGATCTCCGCTCGCGCGTTTCGGCTCCTACGCTCGATCCGCACATCGGCGACGAAGTAATCATCGCTGGTCCTCATCCATCGGTCGACTGCTCCATCACTACCATGGCGAAGCGTGCGGCCACCATCGAGCATGAGGTAACCATCGGCTTTTCGCACCGTATGCCGCGTTATTACCGTTAGGCGGCATCATGAAGATCGAAGCGGTTCCCCTTGACGAGCTTTCCCAGCAAGTGGCGGCGTGCCATGCCTGCGGCTTGTGTGAAGGCCGAACCAATACGGTGTTCGGCGAAGGGGATCCGCGCGCAGGTATTATGCTTATCGGCGAAGCCCCTGGAAGAAATGAGGATTTGCAGGGGCGTCCCTTTGTGGGCGCCGCTGGCAAATTGCTCGATGAGCTTTTGTGGCATGCTCATCTTCGTCGCGAAGAGGTATTTATTGCCAACGTGTTGAAATGCCGACCGCCGTCGAACCGCAATCCTTCAGCGTCGGAAATCGAAGCGTGTGCGCCTTTTCTGCGTACGCAAGTGCAAACAATCAGCCCGTGGCTACTCATAACCATGGGCAATTTTGCCACCCAGTTCATCCTGAAAACCGACATGGGGGTGAGTCATTTGCGCGGGACCGTGAGGCAAACTGGGCGCTTTTTGGTGGCGCCGGTATATCACCCTGCCGCAGCGCTTCATGACCCCACACGCATGGAAGCGCTCGTGGCCGATTTCGAGCGAATTGGCCGCTTTGTGCATGATAGAATGACCCAGGAATAAAGCAGAAACGGGGCTCGCAGCTGCGAGCCCCGGTAAATGTAAGGAGAAAAGTATGGTAGAGAAGTCCGATGTAGCTGCAGTGCTCGAGCTCATTCGCCCCTCCCTCCAGGCAGACGGCGGCGACGTTCAACTGGTAGACGTTGACGAAGAAGGCGTAGTTACCGTTGAGCTTCAGGGCGCTTGCAAGGGCTGCCCCATGTCCCAGATGACGCTCGCCCATGGCGTTGAGCGCGTTTTGAAGGATCGCGTTCCTGGCGTAACCCGCGTAGTACCCGCATCCTAAGGAGTGCGCTATGCATTGCTGGGAACTTCGCGGTTGCGACGACGAAATGCAGTCGCGCTGCCCTCATAACGTACCCGGTGAGCCGTGCCCGGCGGACTGCCATTTTGCAGCCTGCGAACGTCCGACCCACAAGGTAACCTCGAACCTTGATTTGCTGTTCAGGTGCGACATCGACAGGGAGCAAAGCGTGAAGGACATCTGCCGTTTCTGCGAGTTCTTCCTAAGCAATGCGCCTTCGACGAATGCCGAAAAGTAAACGAAAGCCGCTCTCCGGAGCGGCTTTTTTGTTTTGATGCCCTTCTCGGAGTTGAGCGGTAAAGGTGTGCTAGGGTAATCGCCAGAAATCAGTGCGCACCTTCCAGTGCTTGTTGCCTAAAGACAGCGAAAGGGACACATGCTAAACAACCTTTATCAGAGCCTCGACCCTGTGGCCTTTACCATCGGCCCTTTCTCGGCGCGTTGGTATGGCCTTGCCTATGTGGTGGGCTTCATCTGCGTCATTGCCATCATGTATGTAGTTGGCAAGCGCTGGAAGATGCGCTTCGACTTTGACTCGCTTTGCATCATTATGCTATGCGCCATGATCGGTGTTATCGTGGGCGGTCGCTTGGGCTACGTGCTTTTCTACAACTGGGATATGTACGCCGCGAATCCGCTGGCCATTCTCGAGTTTTCGCGCGGGGGAATGAGCTTCCATGGCGGCTTTATCGGTGCGCTTGTGGCAGGTATTGTGGCGGCGCGCATGGTTCGCATGCCTTATCTTTCCCTTGTTGACCTGGCAATTATCGGCGTTCCTATTGGCCTTTTCTTTGGTCGTTGTGCAAATTTCGTCAACGGCGAACTGTGGGGCGCGCCAACCGATCTTCCCTGGGGCGTTGTGTTTGGCGGTTCTGCCGGCATGGAGCCACGCCATCCCAGCCAGCTGTACGAGGCTTTGCTGGAAGGCGCATTGCTGTTTGCGATTCTCTTCGTGATGTCGCGCAAGCGCCCGCCGTTTCCGCGCGGCACGTATTTCGGCGTGTTCATGGTGGGGTATGGCATCTGCCGTTTCCTTATTGAATTTGTACGTCAACCCGACGCTCAGCTCGGTTACCTTTGGGGCGGCTGGCTCACCATGGGCCAGGTGCTTTCGGTGCCGCTTATTGTGGCGGGCATGGCGCTGTTGGTGTATGCGCTGAAAACCAAGCATCCTCAGGAAGGCCCCCGTTTGCCATAAAGAGTTTGATTGCAGCCTGATTGCCGTTCGCCGATTCTCGTCTAGAAATGATACTGAAAAAGTAGCATAATGAAGATATCAAAGTTAACCCGCTGCCGAAGAGCCCATGTATCGGCAGTGTCCCGAATGAAGGGGGAATATCATGAAACTCGAATTCTACAAATGCGCTCATTGCGGAAACGTTGCCGTCAAGCTGTTCGACCAGGGCGCACCGCTTTCTTGCTGTGGTGAAGAAATGGCGCTGCTCCGTGCGGGCGAAACCGACGGTGCTGCGGAAAAGCATGTTCCAGTAGTCACGGTGGGCGAAACCATTCATGTTGAGGTTGGCAGCGTTCTGCACCCCATGATGGAAGCTCATTTCATCACCATGATCGTGCTGGAAACCTCGAACGGCTTCCAGGTAAAGCATCTTCAGCCTGGCGAAGAGCCCAAGGCCGATTTTGCGGTTGTTCCTGGCGAAGAGCCTGTTGCTGTATACGAGTACTGCAATTTGCACGGCCTGTGGAAGGCGGACGTCCAGTAAGCGCTGCCAAGGTAAGCCTTCCTGTTAGCGAACGAACAGACTGAAGGCAGATTCTACAACGTTGCACCTGCTAGTTTGGGCGGGCAGAATCGTTGCCGAGCATTCAAACAAGCCCAAAAGCGGGTGGCGCTTTGGCTAAAACGCTGGCGCAGAAACAGCTCAGAACTTGGATGGGCTGCACGCAATCGAAGAAGTAGGCAAAACCGACCCTGGGGTTTAATCCCGGGGTCGTTTTTTGCACAAGGGAAATAAGGGGCAGGCGCATTATTCAATATGCTTCGGATGCCGACAGCGCGGCTGCCGCCGCAGAGGAGGTGCCGGCAACGCGGCTGCCACCGCAGCGGAGGAGGTGCTGGCAACGCACCGCCGCCGTAGCGGAGGAGATGCCGGCAGCGCAACCGCCGCAGCGGAGGAGATGCCGACAGCGCGGCTGCCGCAGCGGAGGCGTGAATCGACCCAGGCTTCTTTTGGACTTTCATGGCACCGCGCTCTTCAAGCGATTAATTGCCATGCGCTCACGTATTATGTGATGCATGAGCAAAAAGAAGAACACACAGCGCAAACGGCAGGCTGCCGAGCAGCGTAAGCCGTTTGCTTTCAAAGAATCGTATGATGTTGCTATCGTGGGCGGCGGAGCCTCTGGCCTCGCTTGCGCGGTTTCGTGCCTCTGGGAAGCCCGCACGGCGGGAGCGGCACTGCCGAGCATCCTTCTGGTTGATCAGGGGAAACGAATCGGCGCTCCTATCCTACGCAGCGGTAATGGTCGCTGCAACTTCTCGAATTCGCAGCTAGATGTTAGCCGCTATTGGAATAGCGCATTCGTGTCTCAAGCCCTTGGCTTTCTTGGCGGTGACCCTGTCCATCCCATTACCGATTGGTTCGAAGAGTTGGGTCTTGTTTGGGAGGAAGCCCCCCAAACCGGCGGGCTGCTGTATCCCTTTTCGAATAAAGCCTCATCGGTGCTGGAAGTTCTTATGGCGGAGCTGTCGGCGCATGTCGTCGATATCCATCCCTGCGTAAAGGCGCTCGAAATTCACCGCGAGCATGATGGGTTCGATGTTCTTCTTGAAGAGTCGCATCCCGTTGCAAGCAACGGATGTGCGGCTGTCAGCAAATCGAGCGGGACGCTGCAGCAGGCAACGGTTCACGCGGGTCGCGTGGTTGTTGCCGCAGGTGGCGGTGGCGCGGAATCTCTGTTTACCGGCGTTGTCCCAACACTTCCCGTTGCGCCGTGGCGTCCAACGCTTGGTCCGCTTGCTACGACATTTCCCGAAAACGTATCGGGCGAAGAGCTGGATGGTATACGCTCGCAGGTTCGCATCTCGCTTCCAAACAGCGGTTTTTCCGAAGAGGGGGAAGTGCTGTTCCGCAGCTATGGCATCTCGGGCATTGTAGTGTTCAACGCTTCTCGTTATGCGAACCCAGGCGAAACGCTTCTAGTCGATTTCCTTCCCGCTATGGAACCCCGCGAAGCCGAAAACGCAATCCGTGCGCGTATCGAGTGCCTTCAGGGCCAGCCAGCGCACACGTTATTCCGAGGATTCGTTCTGCCCGAGTTGGGCGCTGCTCTGTTGGCGGCATCTGGCATACGGTCTGCCGAGCCGCTGCAGCAAGAGTTGTGCTGTCACATAGCGCACACTATGAAAGCATTCCCTCTAACGGTTCAAGGTATCGCCGATGAAGCGCAGTGTCAGGTTTACCGCGGCGGCATAGCCCCCGAATCCGTCCGCCCGGAATCGTTGGAGCTGAAAGCCCAGCCGGGCTTGTATGTATTGGGCGAAGCGCTTGACGTTGACGGTCCGTGCGGCGGATATAACCTGCATTGGGCTTGGGCATGCGGCATCCTTTCAGGAAGGGATATCGCGCAAACGATAAAGAAGGAGCAGCCATGCTAGAGGTTTCGGGCATTCGTCTTTCGCTGGATGCGGCGCTGCCGGAAAATGCCGAGATGAGAACGAAGGAAGTGGCTCGCGCCTTGGGTGTTTCCGAGCGCGATATCTGCAGTGCTGTTCTGACGCGTAAAAGCGTGGATGCGCGCAAAAGGAGCAACGTTCATTTCACCACATCGTTCCGCGTCGAATTGCCGCAAGCTCAGGAACAACGCCTGCTTAAAAGGGCGCCAAAGGGCCTAAACGTTCGCGTGGCAAAAGAATACGAACCCCTTTTGTGCCCTGACCGCTCTCATTCCAATCGCAATCAGGGCGGCAGAGTTGTGGTAGTGGGCTTGGGTCCTGCGGGGCTTTTCGCTGCGCTGTACCTGGCACGCTGTGGGCTCCGCCCCTTGGTGGTGGAACGCGGCTTCGACGTGGAACGGCGCGCTGAAGACATTGCGGCATTCCACGCAACGGGCGCTTTAAACCCCAACTCCAACATTCAATTCGGTGAAGGCGGAGCGGGTACGTTTTCAGACGGCAAGCTCACTACCAATATCAAGAATCCTTTTGCAGAGCACGTGCTGCATTGGTTCGTTGATGCTGGCGCGCCCGAAAGCATCTTGATCGATGCCCATCCGCACCTGGGTAGCGATAACTTGCCCGGTATCGTGAGTGCTATGCGCAACGAAGTAATCGAGCGTGGCGGTGAAGTGCGCTTCGGCACGCGCCTTTCTGGGTGGAGCTTTGCGGAAGGCGAGCTTGCCACCGTACAGCTGGAAAACGTGGAAACGGGCGCTTACGAAGAGGTTGCCGTTGCCGAATTGGTGCTGGCGTGCGGCCATTCGGCGCGTGACGTGTTCGAGCTGTGCCGCAACCAGGGCTTCGTCATGGAGCAGAAGCCCTTTTCGGTGGGCGTGCGCATAGAGCATTCGCAGCAGGCCATTAATCAGGCTCAATGGGGGAAAGCATCGAAGCATCCCGCCTTGGGCGCTGCCGAATACAAGCTAGCGGTGCATCTGCCTACGGGCCGCAGCGTGTACACGTTCTGCATGTGCCCTGGTGGGGAAGTGGTGGCCGCCGCCAGCGAAGAGGGAGGCATCGTCACCAACGGCATGAGCCGTTATGCCCGCGCGGGAAAGAACGCCAATTCGGCAGTGCTGGTGAACGTCGATCCTACCGATTTCGGAAGCAGCGATGTGCTGGCGGGCGTTCAGCTCCAGCGTGAAATAGAGCAGGCGGCGTTTCGCGTTTCGGCAGAACACGGCGGGAAGCCCTACGAAGCGCCAAGCCAGCGCGTGGGGAGTTTTTTGGGTGGCTCCGCTCGGGTGAAGGGCGCAAAGCCTGCGCCAACGTATGCCCGCGGCGTGATCGAAGGGCCCATTGCCGAGTGCTTCCCTTCTTTCGTGTCTGAATCGCTCGCGCAGGCGTTGCCTCTGCTGGGACGAAAGTTGAAGGGTTTTGATGACCCGAATGCCTTGATGACAGCCCCGGAAACGCGGTCTTCTTCGCCGGTTCGCATTTGTCGTGGCCGTGATATGCAGGCACGTTTTGCCAAGGAAGGCACCGATCTTGAAGGGCTTCCCGGCAACGGCGTGTACCCCTGCGGGGAAGGTCCTGGCTTTGCGGGCGGCATCATGTCTGCCGCCTGTGATGGCTTGAGGATAGCCAGCAGGATTGCAGAGCGCTACGTTTAATCCCAGTTCAATGCCATCGGGAGCATGTGCTCCTGGTGGCATTATTTTTCATGTGCCGTTTAAGCCCAGGAGTTAGCGAGGGGCGTCGGGCTTGGGGTTGTGGTGGTTGCGAGTGGGTTTTCGGCTTGCGAGCCAATCGGATCCGTCTCATTTCCTGGTTGGAAAATCTGCGAGCACTCTGTTTGTGGCTCAGACTCTTCCCCTTTGCCGGCGCAGGAATGCGGCGTCTGTGCCTGGGGGCGCGAAGAGCGCAGCCTCTCTTTCCCTTTAACCGCCACCGAAAAACAAGGTAACAATTCGCTGAAAGCGAACCATTATCCGCGGGTAATGCTGCGCCCCACGCTGTGGGCGCGGTATTATTGAAGTCCTGAAACAAGGCTTAGTGCCACGCGCGAAACCGCATGGCGAAACGTCCCATAATCATGAAAGCTTTGATGAAAATGCCCCACGGAGCGCACACACACGAAGAGGCCCTGGAAGCGCTAAAGAGCGGCCAGCCCATCGTTTTCCCTACCGATACCCTATTCGGGTTGGGTGTTTCGGTGCTACATGCGCCGAGCCCCGATATCCTTTATGCCATCAAGCATCGCGAAAAGAAAAAGCCTATCGCCTGGTTGGTGGGTGGTATCAAAGATCTCGAACGCTACGGCAAGATGGTTCCCGATTTCGCTTTTGCTCTGGCGCGTACGTTTTGGCCTGGTCCGCTCACCATCATTGTGAAGGCAAGCGACGAAGTACCTGCCGCTTTCTGCTCGGAGGAAGGCACCATAGGTTTGCGCATGCCCGCAAATGAAACAGCCCGTGCTCTTATCAGGGAATTGGGCTGTCCTTTGGCCACTACCTCGGCGAACATTTCGGGGCAGAAGAACACCATAGCCTTCAACGAAATTGATCCAGCAATATTTGCAGCAGCGGGTGCAGCGCTTTCCGACGAAGAGCCGAAAAGCGGCATCGCTTCCACTATCGTTAACTGCGCCTTGGGCGATCATCCTGTGTTGGTGCGCGAGGGGGCAATCACCGTCGCCGATATTCGCGCGCTTTCCTAAAAGGAGGCACGGCTATGGCTCGTAATACCTATCCCCTTGTGCAAGAAACCTCCACGCTTTCCGCCGACGGCAGGTCGTGGTTGCGCGTTATGGTGTGGCTGCCCGACCCGGTATACAGTCGCCGCGGCGTAGTTCAATTGGTCCATGGCATGGCGGAGCACATCGGGCGCTATGATTCGTTTGCCCGTTTTTTGGCTGGTCTGGGTTATGTTGTGTTTGGGCACGACCATATTGGTCACGGAAAAAGCGTCTCTTCTGCCGATGAACTGGGATGCATGCCTCTCCAAGGAGGGAAAGACATCCTGGTTGCCGATGTGCTGCGCGCACGTGAAGCCGCATTTAAGGCAAGCCGCGAAACGGGCGATCTCCCGCTGTTCCTGTTCGGCCATTCCATGGGAAGTTTCGTGGTGCGTGCCTGTATTGCCCGTAACCCGAAGGGCCTTACAGGCGCTGTGCTGTGCGGAACGGGCAATCAGCCTCGTGCGCTTTCCCTGCTTGGTCGTACGCTTTCGCGCGTGATTGGCGCCTTGCGTGGGGAAGCGTATCGTTCTCGTCTGCTTGATTCGCTGACAATCGGCGCGTTCTCATCTGCTATCGAAGATGCGCGTACCGATTCAGATTGGATTTCCACCGATCCTGCTGTTGTTGATACCTATTTGGCCGACCCGCTTTCCGGCCAGGCCTTTTCGGCCGGCGCCTATGCAACGCTCACCGACCTTACCGCAGAAGTGGTAACGAAAAAGAGCGCGGCGGCAGTGCCGAAAAATTTGCCTCTGCTGTTTGTGGCTGGCGCGGAAGACCCTGTGGGCGCGTGCGGCGAAGGTGTCCGCGAGGCGGCTGATCTGTATCGCAGCCAGGGCGTTGAAGATGTTCGCGAAATCATCTATCCGAACATGCGCCATGAGATTCTGAATGAGCCACGCCGCGTTGATGTGTTCACCGATGTTGAGCAATGGTTTACCGAGTGCGTGGTTATGAACGCCGTGGTGCGTACACGCGAGGTTGTGCGGCCCATTGCCGTCGAAAGCGATGAAGCGAACTCGCCGGCAAAAGAAGAGGTGGACGCAGGCGCGAGCCGCGATGCGGGTGCGGGTGCAGGCTATGACGCGAGTGGATGCACTGATGCGAGCCATAATGCGGGCTCGAATGCGGGAGCAAGTGCAACCGTAGGCCGTGATGCAAAGGTGAACGCAAACGCAACCGCGGATTGCAATGCGAATGCGGGCGAAGGTGCGGGAGGCGCTGCTGCAGAATCCGAAACTTTCAAAAGCTAAGCAACGCCAAGCACCAACCCTCCGAAGAACAAGGAGAGCAGCCATTATGGGCGAATATGTTATTGCGCTTGATCAGGGGACGACGTCCTCCCGCGCAGTTTTGATAGATAGGCTGGGCCGCATAAAGGGCATGTCCCAAAGCCCCTTCCCCCAGTTGTTCCCGCAGCCGGGTTGGGTGGAGCATTCTCCGAAAGACATTCTTTCCAGCCAGCTTAAGGTGTTGGCGGAATTGTTGGTATCAACGGGTATATCAGCAGATCAGATAGACAGTATTGGCATCACTAACCAGCGCGAGACCACCGTTGTGTGGGATCGTGTTACGGGCGAGCCCATTCACAATGCCATTGTGTGGCAATGTCGCCGCACCACGGAAATCGTGGAGCGATGCTGTTCGGATGCGGAAATCACTGAAGAAGTAACTCGCAGAACCGGCCTAATTCCCGACGCGTACTACTCCGCTTCGAAAATCGCTTGGATTTTGGATGCGGTGCCCGGTGCGCGTGAACGCGCCGAAGCCGGCGAACTGGCTTTCGGCACGGTGGATTCCTGGCTTATCTGGAATTTAACCCAGGGCGAGGTCCACGCGACCGACCCCACCAATGCCAGTCGCACCATGCTCTTCAACATATATACGGGGCAGTGGGACCAATGGCTGTGCCAACTGTTTGGCGTTCCTGAGTCCATGTTGCCCGAGGTTCGCCCTTCTTCGGGCGATTTCGGAATGATGCATCATCCAGTAATCGCAGGTGCTATTCCGATTCGCGGTGTGGCGGGTGACCAGCAGGCGGCGCTGTTCGGGCAATGCTGCTTTAAGCCCGGTCAGGTGAAGGCAACGTTTGGCACTGGGTGCTTCCTGCTTATGAGCACGGGGCAGCGGCTATGCGCTTCCACCCACGGGCTGGTAACCACGGTTGCTGCCTCTGCGCCGGGTTCGGAGGGCCTTGAATACGCGTTGGAGGGAAGCGTCTTCATGGCAGGCGCCCTTATTCAGTGGCTGCGCGATGGCCTGGGGATCATCGATGATGTTTCCCAGACCGAGGAATTGGCAATGAGCGTTTCCGACTCGGCGGGAGTGTGCGTGGTACCTGCGTTTACGGGGCTGGGCGCCCCGTATTGGGACGCTAACGCGCGTGGCGCCATCTACGGATTGACACGTGGCGCCACAAAAGCGCATGTGGTGCGCGCGTGCCTCGAGGCGCAAGCATTCCAGGTGCAGGACGTGCTACAAGGTATGGCTCGCGATGCGGGAATTCCCGTATCTGCGTTGGCGGTTGATGGCGGCGCCTGCCGTAACAATTTCATGCTTCAATGCTGTGCCGATATCGTAAGTGCTGCCATCCAGCGTCCTGAATGCGTGGAAAGCACGGCTTTGGGAGCGGCTTATCTGGCCGGTTTGTCTACGGGCTTCTGGCGTGACACCGAAGAAATTGCGAGCTTGCGTGGCATCGAGCGCACCTTCATGCCGGATGTGAGCGCTGGTACGCGCTCCCGCATGCTCGACTATTGGCATGAGTGCGTCGACAGGACGCGCTCCCGATAGCCTTCGGCCGCAGCGACCCTTTTCCGTTTCGGCGGCGTTAAGCTGGGTGAGCTTGCGCGCTTCTTCCGTATAATGTGGATAGATTATCTATAGCGAGGCTGTGCGGCCTTGCGTCTGTGTGCCGCCTTAGCGCGGAAAAGGAGAAGGCATCATGAAGATCTCTATCGCATCGGATCACGCTGGCTTCGAGCAGAAGCAGCAGCTTGCTGCTTACTTGAAGGGCGAAGGCCACGAGGTTATCGATCGCGGTCCCGATAGCGACAACCGTGTAGATTATCCCGATTTCGCCGTTAAGGTTGGCGAAGACGTGCGGTCGGGCGCTGCTGAGCGCGGCGTTTTGGTGTGCGGTACGGGTATTGGCATGGCAATGGCGGTAGGCAAGATGGAAGGCATCCGCGCAGCCAATGTGGTTCGCCGTGATTTCGCCGTGCTGTGCCGCGAGCACAACGATGCCAATGTCATCACGCTTTCCGGCCGCTTCGTTTCCCTGGAAGACAACGAAAGCATCCTGGATGCCTTTATTGCCACGGAATTCGCCGGTGGGCGTCATGCTGGCCGCGTTGAAAAGATCAATGCGCTCGATTAAAGCACTTATCAGCTAATATGGCATATTGCGCAACCCGCTCGTATCGATAGCGCCCCTTTTGGGTAAATCTGTTTGGGACAAGTTCGTTTGAGCTTGAAAAGATATCTTTCTGCATTCGTGCGGAAAGACGAATGCAAGGAGGAAAAGATGGACAACGCAAAGACGCAAGCCCGCCATTGGCTTTTGGCGGCAGCCGTGGCGCTGTTCGCGGCAATTCTGTGCCTCGGCCTGGTAGGCTGTGGCCCGAGCGAAGAGGAGAAGGCGAAGCAGGCACTCGATGGTGAGCTTTCCCAGTTCGTCAATCCCAGCGACGATGAGGCATCTAAGCTTGTTGGCGAAATGGGCGGTTCTGACTTACAGCAGCTTGAGCAGCTGGGCATGGATGGCGAATCCCTGTTCAAGTCTTGGGTGAACGGCTTCGCTTATGAAATCGGCGATGTAAAGGTTGACGGCGATACCGCCAAGGCAACCACCAAGATCACCAGCAAGCAGCTCTATGTTGTTCTTACGAGCTGGGGCGACAGCTTCGCCGATGACGCCATGAACCAGGATTTCAGCACCACCGACGAGATCTATGCTTATGCAGGTAAGACGTTCATGGCAGCTCTCGATGCTGCAGCTCCGGTAGAAACCGAAGTTACCTTTACCTTGACCAAGGATGGTAAAGACTGGAAGCTCGACATGGACAACACCGACAACCAGCAGGCACTTGCTGACAGCATGTTCGGTGGCGGCATTTCCGCTTCCGAGGCTTTCGGTAGCTAAGGGGTTCGCGGCGGATTCATTTCGCGCACGTAACATTTGTCGAAAACAAGGAGCCGTAGGGCCGTAGGAGCGGTGCTACGGCTCCTTTTCTTATGACGCTGTGCTATCTTTGAGAGCATTACAAAAGCGCTAAGCGCAGTTCGAAAGGAGCGCGGCATATGTCTTACGACTATCTCGCAGCAGAAGACCCTCAAATAGCAGACGCAATTGGGCAGGAGCTTTCCCGCCAGCGCTCAACTATCGAGCTCATCGCATCAGAGAACATTGCTTCACCTGCCGTAATGCAGGCAATGGGCACCGTGCTTACCAACAAGTATGCTGAAGGTTATTCTGGCAAGCGCTATTACGGCGGCTGCGAAAAGGTCGACATCGTTGAAGATTTGGCCATCGAGCGTGCCTGCAAGCTGTTCGACTGCAAGTTCGCCAACGTGCAGCCTCATTCCGGCGCTAATGCCAACCTTGCTGCCTATCAGGCTCTGATCAACCTGGGCGACACCGTGCTGGGACTTTCCCTCGACCATGGTGGTCACCTTACCCATGGTTCTCCCGTTAATTTCTCGGGCAAGAATTACAACATCGTCTCTTACGGCGTTAACCCCGAAACCGAGCTTATCGACTACGACGAGATCGAGCGTCTTGCCAAGGAGCATAAGCCCAAGCTCATTGTGGGTGGCGCTTCTGCATATCCTCGCGTTATCGACTTCAAGCGCATGCGCGAAATCGCAGACGAGGTTGGCGCATATCTCATGATCGATATGGCGCACATTGCCGGTCTGGTTGCTGCTGGTTTGCATCCGAGCCCCGTGCCCTATGCTCACGTGGTAACCTCCACCAGCCATAAGACCCTTCGCGGTCCTCGTGGCGGTTTCATTCTCACCAACGACGAAGCTCTGGCGAAGAAGATCAATTCCGCGGTATTCCCTGGTACGCAGGGCGGTCCTCTGATGCACATCATCGCAGCAAAGGCCGTTGCTTTCGGTGAGGCTTTGAAGCCCGAGTTCAAGACGTACATGGAAAACGTGGTTAAGAACTGCGCATCCATGGGTGAAGGCATGGTAGAAGGTGGCCTGCGTCTGGTATCGGGCGGTACCGACAATCACTTGGTTTTGGTAGACCTTACTCCCGCCGACATTACCGGCAAGGATGCAGAGAAGCTTCTTGAATCCGTGGGCTTGACGGTGAACAAGAACACCATCCCCAACGAAAAGCGCTCGCCTTTCGTAACCAGCGGCATTCGCGTTGGTACGGCAGCGGGCACCACGCGTGGTTTTGATGCCGATGAGTTCCATCGCATCGGCCAGCTTATCGCTGCTACGGTATTCAACGCTGAAGACGAGGCACGCCTCGCACAGATCAAGGAAGAAGTTGCGGGCCTTATCGCCAAGCATCCTCTTTATCCCGAGCTGTAAGTGGGAATATAGGGGCTGGTCCCATATTCCTATCTAGTCATAATGCATAAAGAAAGAACCCCGTTTGCGCAACGTGTCGCAAGCGGGGTTCTTCTCGTTGGGTGGGAAAATGGGGACAGCCCCTATATTCCCACGCCATTCCACCTCACCTATTTCAGGTGATATCTTGCCATGAGTGCGTAAACCCTGCCTTTTCCCTGTTTTGATTCGGCTAAAAGCAATACACTGTTCAGCGAAGAAGTGCGCAGCAGTAAGGAGAAACGCATGGACTTCGCAAGCGAAGAGCGCCTAACCGTTGTCGATCACCCGCTTATTAAGCATAAGCTGTCGGTAATCCGCAATGAAGATACGCCCGATTATCTTTTCCGCCAGACCGTGCGTGAGATTACGCTTTTGGAGGGCTATGCAGCCACCCAGGACTTATCAACGCGCTCGGTCGAGGTGAAAACGCCCATCGCCACGTGCGAATGCGAATCAATCAGGGGCATCGAGCCGGTGGTCGTTCCCATCTTGCGTGCAGGCCTTGGCATGCTCGACGGTATGTTGGATCTGATTCCCACTGCTCCCGTTGCCCATTTGGGCATGTATCGTGATGAGGTAACTCACGAACCCCACGAATATTATGCGAAAATGCCCGATTACATTGCCGAGCGTTCGGTGCTGCTCGTCGATCCCATGCTTGCTACAGGTGGATCCCTTTGCGCGGCAATCGATGCGTTGCGCAAGCGCGGCGTGAAAGATATCTCAGCATGCGTTATTGTCGCATCGCCCGAGGGCGTGCAAGCCGTGCTCGAGCATGATCCTTCCGTACGCTTATTTACCTGCGCTATCGACGAAGGACTTAACGAAGATGCCTACATCGTCCCCGGCCTGGGTGACGCAGGCGATCGCATTTTTCGTACTGAAGGCACGCCGGTTCAAAGCGAACTGGTTTAAGAGCGGGGAGGGAGTTTGATGATCAGACAAGAGCGCCCTTCATGGGATGAGTACTTTATGACCTTGGCCGATGAAGTTGCCACGCGCACAACGTGCTTGCGTCGCGCAGTGGGTGCCATCATCGTAAAGGAGAAGCGCATCCTGGCTACTGGCTACAACGGTGTGCCCACAGGGCTGCGCCATTGCTCTGTTACCGGATGTCTGCGAGAAAAGCTCGGTGTTCCTTCGGGCCAGCGTCACGAAATCTGCCGCGGCTTGCACGCGGAACAGAATGCCCTTCTTCAGGCAGCGCGTTACGGCATCGATATCGAAGGTTCATCTATCTACATCACCACGCAGCCCTGTGTAGTGTGTGCGAAAATGCTTATAAATGCTGGAATCAGTGAGATTATCTACCGCAATCCGTATCCCGATGAACTTGCTATGGAGCTTTTGAATGAGTCAAATATCAAAATTCGCATATTTGACGGACAGACTTCAAAAAGTGAGTAGCGTATTTTCCACAAATGACCATGTTTGCTTTATAGAACGTGTTTGAAAAGTTTGAAATATACAAAAATGTAGGACAAAACAATAGTATTGGCCGTCAGATTGCCAAATTGAGGTTTCGGATAACGGGTTAGTGCGCTATTGTGTTCAGCTGGGTTTGTGAATAAATACCACTCGCCCAAATTTATTGCACGTTATCGGAAACACTGGTAACAACCACGTGATGGCGTTTATGCTGCATGTGGTCAAAACTGGGCTTTGACCCTGAACGCGGAAGAAAGGAAGAAATGCTCGCACCAGTAGCAGCAGGAATCGCAGCAGGAATCATTGGGTTTCTCCCCTTGTTTATCTCCCTGCGCCTTGCACGCCGCTCCACGAGTCTTTCTGCCATGAGCGCTGGTTTGTACGGTTTGGCTGGTACGTTTGTATCGCTCATCGTGGTTGCCGTCGCTCTTATCGTGTGCGCTATGGTTGCACGCGATGTGGTTCTTCCCTTTGGTGTGGCTGAGATCGTGGCGCTTATCGTGTCCACGTCTGCATATGTCGTTTATAAGAACGTCCTTGCTAAGCGCAAGAAATAAGTAAGTAACGGAAAGGTAAGGAATCCTGATGGGTGAAGCTCTTTCACAGTTCGTCGAGGAGGCACAGCATCTCTCGTCTCAGTTCGACTCGACGACGGTCTTTTCCATTGCGGGTTGGAACGTGTCCCAGTACGTCCTGTACATGCTGGTCGCTCTCGTTCTGGTAGCTGCATTGGTTCTTATCGCGGGTCGCAAGCTTACGCTCGTACCTCACGGTAAGTTCGCGCACATCTTCGAGTTCGGCTACAACTTCATTTCTGAAGGCGTTGGCGCCGACGTTATCGGCGAAGGCTTCAAGAAGCACGTTCCCTTCCTGGCTACGCTGTTCTTCTTCATCCTTACCGCCAACATCATCGGCCTCATCCCTGGTGCAAAGGCTGCTATGGGCACCATCTCAATCACCTGGGCGCTGGCTGCTATTTCCTTTATCTACTTCAACTTTTGGGGCTTGAAGGAGCTTGGTTTCTTCCATTACTTCAAGTCGCTGTGCCCTTCGGGCGTACCGGCACCTATTGCCCCCATCATTTGGTTCTTGGAGTTCTTCTCCATGGTAATCCGCGTTCTGACTCTCGCCGTTCGACTTTACGGCAACATGCTCGCAGGCCATATGGTTCTCGCCGTATTCTCTTTGGCAACCACCATCTTCCTGCAGACCGCCATCTTCCAGATGGACATCGTTGCGGGCCTGCCTGCAATCGCATGGTTCTTCTTGCTGTTCTTCATGTATGCGCTCGAAACCCTCGTTGCTTTCTTGCAGGCATACGTATTCACCATTCTGTCTTCTTCCTACATCGGCATGGCAATCCATCCTCACTGATAAGAAGAAACAGTTTTCGGCTTGCGCCCTTAGCGGCGCAGGCGGCCTAGAGGCCGCCACTTAACTTGTGTACTACAGCTGGTACAAGAAAAATTTCAGCTGATTAAGTAATAGGGACGAGGGAAAGGCCCTTGTCCAACTAAAGGAGGTAATCGTGGAACTCACTCTCGCAATCGCTGCGTTGAAGGTCGTTGGCTATGGCCTCGCAGCAATCGGCCCTGGCATCGGTATCGGCGTTGCTACCTACGGCCTGTGCGTGTCTGCTGCTCGTCAGCCTGAGATGAAGGGTCAGCTCATGGGCTACTTCTTCATCGGTGCTGCTATGTCTGAGGCACTCGCACTGCTCGGCCTGGTTCTTTTCTTCATCGGCTAGAACTTCGCGAAGTAAGTAACTAACGAAGAAACCGAAAGAAGAGAAGGAGGCACGCGAATTGAACGCACACGTACGTAACTGCGCAAGTGGCATGATCGCCTTTGCGGCTGCGTCTGCGGCATTCCCGGTATGCGCGTTCGCTGACGAAGGAGCAGGAATCAATGCAATTCTTCCCCAGATGGAAGAATTCATCCCCATGCTCGTCGCCTTCATCATCTTGTGGATCGTCCTTGCTAAGTTTGGTTGGCCTCTGTTCGAGGGCATGCTGAACAAGCGTGAGGAAACGATCAAGAACTCTTTGGAGAAGTCCGAAGAGGCACGACAGGAAAGCGAACGACTTCTGGCTGAGTATCGTGAGCAGCTCGAGGGTGCAAAAACCCAGGCTCAGCAGATCCTCAACAATGCCAAGCTCACCGGCGATGCTCTCGAAAAGGAGATCACCGCTAAGGCTCAGGCTGAGGCAGATGCCATTGTCGACAAGGCTCGTGCGCAAATCGAGCAGGAGAAGGAAAACGCCATCAAGGAGCTTCAGGCTACCATGGCAGATACTTCTATTGCCGTTGCATCTCGCCTGATCGGTGAGGATTTCAGCGACGATGAGCACCGTAAGCTCATCGAGCGCTACGTGAAAGAGGCAGGTAGTCTAAATGGCTAATCGTCTTGTCATCAATGAAACGATTGCAGCCTACGCCAACGCTGCCATCGATGGCGCTAACGCCACCGGCGGTCGTGACGCTGTCGTTGAGGTTCGCAACCAGATGCGCCAGATCCTTGGGTTCATGGCAACTAACATCGATTTACGTCTCTCGTTGGACAACGAGGCTTACACTGCCGAAGAGCGCCAGGCGCTTGCAGGCAACGTTTTCGATGGCTACAACCCAGTGGTCAAAGAGCTTCTTGGAGTTATGGCTTCTCGCTGCGATGCAGCGCTGTTCCGCCGCGTTGTTTCTCTGTACGAGGATCTCATCGAGAGCAAGCTTAACTTCAACGTTGTTGATGTGACGACGGTTGTTGAACTTGATGACAACCTGCGAACCGTAATTACCAATAAGGCCGAATCTGATCTGGGTCGTGACTGTGTTCTTGTTGAGCACATCGATCCTTCGATCCAGGGCGGCATTATCCTGAGCACTGGCGACCGTTATGTCGATGCGAGCGTCCGCACGCAGTTCGACAAGGCTCGCATTGCTCTGAAAAAGAAAGATGGAGGTGAATGCTAGTGACTGAAATCACCGCACAGTCTATCGACGCCGCACTGCGCAAGCAGCTCGACGCCATTAACACCAGCGTTGAGTCTCGCGAGACCGGCACGGTTGTACAAATTGGCGACGGTATTGCGCGTATCGACGGCCTTAAGGGTGCGATGTCTGGCGAGCTTCTCGAGTTCGTCGCTTCCGATGGACGTATCGTTTCCGGTTTGGTGCAGAACCTCGAAGAAGATGAGGTTGGCGCCGTACTCCTCGGTGACGTCACCGCAATTAAGGAAAACGACCAGGTACGTACCACTGGCAAGATTCTTGAGGTTCCTGTTGGCAAGGCTATGCTTGGTCGCGTTGTTAACGTACTTGGCCAGCCTATCGACGGCAAGGGCCCCATTGAGACCACTGCTACCCGCCCGGTAGAATTCAAGGCTCCCGGCGTTCATGAGCGTCAGCCTGTTGAAGAGCCGATGCAGACCGGTATCCTCGCAGTTGACTCCATGATTCCGATCGGCCGTGGTCAGCGCGAGCTCATCATTGGCGACCGTCAGACCGGTAAGACCTCTATTGCCGTTGATGCCATCATCAACCAAAAGGGCAAGGGCATGGTCTGCGTATACGTTGCTGTAGGCCAGAAGGCTTCCACCGTATCCGGCATCGTTGAGACCCTCGAGCGCTTTGGCGCTATGGATTACACCATCGTTGTTGCTGCTACCGCATCCGATCCTGCTCCTCTGCAGTACATGGCTCCTATGGTTGGTGCTGCAATGGGCGAGTACTTCATGTACAACGGCGAAGACGGCAAGCCTGCCAACGCTGAGAATCCTGGCGGCCACGTACTCTGCATCTACGACGACCTCACCAAGCAGGCCGTTGCATATCGTCAGATGTCCCTGACCCTGCATCGTCCTCCCGGACGCGAAGCATATCCTGGCGACATCTTCTACCTGCATTCTCGCCTGCTCGAGCGTGCATGTAAGCTGTCCGATGAAAACGGTGCAGGTTCTCTTACCGCACTGCCTATCATCGAAACCCAGGCTGGTGACGTTGGTGCGTTCATTCCTACGAACGTTATCTCCATTACCGACGGTCAGATTTACCTCACCACCGACCTGTTCTATCAGGGTCAGCGTCCTGCTGTTAACGTTGGTATCTCCGTATCCCGCGTTGGTGGCTCCGCTCAGGTGAAGTCCATGAAGTCCGTTGCTGGTACGCTGCGTCTCGACCTCGCTGCATATCGCGAGCTCGCTGCATTTACCCAGTTCGGTTCCGACCTGGACGCTGCAACCCAGCAGCAGCTTACCCGTGGTGCTGCAATGACCGAGCTTCTTAAGCAGGGTCGTTACACCCCGATGTCCGTTGAAGACCAGGCAACTGCTATCTGGGCTGGCGCTCATGGCTTCCTGGATGATGTTCCGGTTAAGAGCATTGTTCGCTTCCGCGCTGAAATGCTCGACTACCTGCATCACTCCGGCAATGGCGTTATGGACAAGCTTGCTGATGCAAAGAAGTTCACCGACGAAGTAGAGGCTGAACTGAATGCTGTTATCCCGGCATTCAAGGCTCAGTTCATCGCGTAAGGTAGGTCACTATGCCCAACCTTCACGATATTGAAAGGCGAATCAAGTCCGTCGAATCGACGAAGCAGATTACGCATACCATGCAGATGGTTGCTGCTGCAAAAATCCGTCATTCGACCGAGCGTGTCGAAGCTGCTACGCCTTATGGCGAGGCTGTGAAGGAGATGCTGGCCAACATCGCACGCATGGGCGGTACTACTGCACCGCTCGCGACGCCGCATGACGAGGTTAAGAAGACCCTTATTGTGGTCATCGCCTCCGACCGTGGTTTGGCTGGCGGCTTCAATTCCAGCGTGCTTCGTCGTGCCGAGCAGATCATGAAGGAGCGCAAGGCAGAGGGCAAGGAGATCGCTGTTGCCGCATGTGGCAAGAAGGCGATCGGCTACTTCAAGTATCGTGGTATCGATACGGTGCTTGCCTTCCGCGACTTGTCCGCTGATCCTCGCGTCGAAGAGTCTGATGCCCTGGCTGACTATGCTATAGAGCATTACCTCTCTGGCGAAATTGACGAGGTAGTCGTTCTTTACAATCATGCGAAGAACGCAGGTGAGCAGGTTCTGATCCAGCAGCCTCTGTTGCCGGTAAACCCGAAGGCATTCCTCCCCAAGGGCGAGGTATTCGTCAAGGGCGGCGGCATCACCGAGCCGACTCCCGATAACCCCGATCTTCCGGGTGCTATCGATTACGAGCCCAGCGAGGAAGATGTCTTGGATCACTTCCTTCCCGAGTATATTGCAGGTCATTTCTACTATATGCTCATTGACTCAGCAGCAGCTGAGCAGGCTGCTCGTCGCAATGCTATGAAGAATGCGACGGACAACGCCAATGACATGATTGAGACCCTCAACCGTGTCTACAACCGTGTACGTCAAGGCGCTATTACGACCGAGATCAACGAGATCGTCGGTGGCGCCGCAGCTTTGGAGGACTAAATGGCTGAAGAAACCAATACTGCTTCTGCGGCCACGCAGGGTTCCATCGGACACATTGTCCGCATCGTTGGCCCTGTTGTCGACGTTGAGTTCGCTCCGGATCATATGCCGGCGATCTACAACGCTCTGACCGTGAAAGCTACTACCCCCGCGGGCGACATTGATGTCGTTCTCGAGGTTCAGATGCACCTCCCTGGTGACCTGGTTCGCTCCGTTGCCATGTCGTCTACCGACGGCCTGGTACGCGGTCTGCCCGTACAGGACACTGGTGCACCTATGAAGATGCCCGTAGGTCCTGAGACCCTCGGCCGCATCTGGAACGTTATGGGCCAGCCCGTTGACGGTATGCCCATGCCCGACGTTAAGCAGTGGGCACCCATTCATCGTCCCGCTCCCGCTTACGAAGAGCTCGTCAACAAGACCGAGATCTTCGAAACCGGCATCAAGGTTATCGACCTTATCCAGCCCTTCATTAAGGGTGGTAAGACCGGTCTGTTCG
>USDX01000015.1 GCA_900553605.1 uncultured Eggerthella sp.
ACAGCTTTCAGGTATAATTGCCTTAAATCAATCTTAGTCGCTGTCTTGATGTTCAATCAATTATATAGGAGGAATTAAACAATGAAACATAATATCAGAACAAGCATTGTAATTGGACTCGTTGTTATTGCTATGTGTTCTTTTGTGACGGGATGTGCCAATAAAAAGGATTCAGCAGCGGCGAACAGTAATGATGATTTGTCAAACAAATCATCTCAAGTCGAAAACCAATTACCGAATTCGAATGATGAAAGTTCATCGAGTTCTTCTACAGATTTTCAGGCCCCGGAAGAAGGTTATTATAGTAACGACTATGATGAAATCCTGAAAATCCAAAAATCCGATGATAACACATATAACATTGAATACAGCATTACCAAGTTACTTTATGCTGAAAATGCAGTCGGAACGTATAATTCTGAAACCGGAATTCTTAGTTTTAGTGGCGGTGATGACGGCGGAGCTGTTTTTGAAGCAGATGTTGTAAACAAAGGTGACCACTTAGAGGTTACTGTAACTCAGAGCAGTTATAAAGATGCTGTAGGATCAGTACAAAGTTTTTACAAAGCAGATGATCCCAGATAAAAGCTAAAGAATATCAACTTGTACACGAAATTGTCAAACTGAATTCCAGTCCGCTGGCTTTGCCGTATGCGCAAAGCCAGTGGATTTTTTATTACCCAAAATCATGAAAGGAGCGACTACCCATGCCAAAGAAAAAACTGCCGCAGACCATCGAGGAATGTAATGCCGAACTGGAACGCACACAGAAGCTATTACAGCAGTACGAAAACCGGAACAAGATGCTCAACCGAAGATAAGGTACAATAAATTTCGCAAAAAGAAAAGACATGGTTTGCAAAAGTCTGGTAGAATGAAGTTGCGACACGCCATTCTGAAAGGAGACAACAAACCATGTCCGAAAAGATTGTACAGCTAAATGAGGAAGTTATCAAGGGGCAGATTAAGGAGCTGGTGCGCGGTAGCGTAGAGGAAACGCTCAACGAACTGCTGGAGGCTGAGGCAGAGAAACTGACACAGGCAGCCCGGTACGAGCGCAATGAACAGCGCCAGGGCTACCGCAGCGGGCACTATAGCCGCAACCTCACCACCACTTCTGGGGATGTCACTCTCAAGGTACCCAAGCTCAAAGGGATCTCCTTTGAAACTGCTATTATCGAGCGGTACCGCCGCCGGGAGAGCAGTGTGGAAGAAGCTCTCATTGAGATGTATCTGGCAGGCGTATCTGTCCGGCGTGTAGAGGATATCACGGAGGCGTTGTGGGGCAGCAAGGTATCTCCGGCAACTATTAGTGAACTGAACAAGAAGGCGTATGTCCACATCGAGGATTGGCGCAACCGTCCCTTACAGGGCGGACGGTACCCATATGTCTACGTAGATGGAATCTATCTGCGCCGTAACTGGGGCGGAGAGTTTGAGAATGTAGCCATTCTGGTGGCGATTGCGGTAAATGAGGACGGCTACCGTGAGGTTCTTGGTGCTGCCGAGGGCATGAAGGAGGACAAAGCCAGCTGGGTCAGTTTCTTCCAGTGGTTGCGAGGCCGTGGTCTGGATGGGGTTAAACTGGTGGTTGGTGACAAATGCCTTGGTATGCTGGAGGCTGTGGGAGAAATATTCCCTGAAGCCAAGTTTCAGCGCTGTACGGTACATTTTTACCGCAATGTGTTCTCCGTAACACCCCGCTCCAAGGTAAAGCACGTGGCTAAGATGCTTAAGGCGATCCATGCTCAGGAAAGCAAGAAAGCTGCCCGCGAGAAAGCCCAAGCCGTGGTAGAAGAATTGCGCGCCATGAAGCTAAAGGAAGCAGCTAAGAAGGTGGAGGATAGCATCGAGGAAACGCTGACATACTGCGATTTTCCCAGCGAACACTGGAACCGCATCCGTACCAATAATGTTATTGAGAGACTGAACCGGGAAATCCGACGCCGCACCCGTGTGGTGGGCTGCTTCCCGGATGGTAACTCTGCTCTGATGCTAGTCTGTGCCCGATTGCGTCATGTAGCTGGTACTCAATGGGGCAACAAGAAGTACATGAACATGAATCATCTGGAGGTCGCCCCGGAGGACACCTCCGTTGCTGGCTGACTTTGTTCTTGCCAGACCCCGCAGACTTTTTTGCGAAAAATACTTGACACTACCTATACTTATTCCTGCATTTTTCGCCATCACCAGTGAAAACGCAATGCTTTAAAAAGTGCCTAAATCTAAGGATTTCTACAAGGCTTCTCTTTGTAGTAACACTATTGTCTCCACATGATAAGTCCACGGGAACATATCCACCGGCTGCATTTCCACTATGCGCCAACCGCGTTCAGCGAGAAACGCCGCGTCGCGCGCCTGCGTTTGAGGGTTGCACGAAATGTAGACGACGCGTTTGGGCGCAAGCTCGCACGCAGCCTTCAGGAATTCCGGCGTGGAACCCGCACGAGGCGGATCCATCATAAGCACGTCGAGCGGCGCCCCTTCGTCGGCCATACGGTGCATGTATTCGCCCGCGTCGGCCGCAACGAATTCGGCACGCTTGATGCCGTTGTGGCGCGCGTTGTTGCGGGCGTCGGCCACGGCATCAGGGCGCTCTTCGACGCCAATCACGCGCGCAGCACCCGGGTTGCCATCGACGCCACGCGCAGCCACAAGTCCAATCGTGCCCGTGCCGCAGTACGCGTCCATAAGCACCTCGGTGCCCGCAAGCTTCGCCATCTCAATCGCACGACGATACAGCACTTCCGTTTGCGTTGAGTTGACCTGGTAAAACGATTTCGAGGAAATGCGGAAACTCAGCCCGCACAACTCATCGAGAATAAAGCCTGGGCCAAACAGCGTGCGTTCCTTATCGCCCAAAATCACATTCGTTTGACGCGTGTTCACATTCTGCACGACCGTCGTGATGGACGGGTGCTTCTCGCGCAACGCGCGCACGAAGCCTTTCGCGCCAGGGAATTGATCTTCGCGCGTGACCACCGTGACCATGATTTCACCCGACGTATGCCCGACGCGCACCTGCACATGGCGAAGGAAGCCCTCGTCGGTGTCTTCGTCGTATGGCTCAATGCGGAAACGGCGCATGAGGTCGCGAATCGTAAGAATAATGCGCTTGGCTTCGCGATTTTCGAGCAGGCATTCGCCAGAATCGATCACGCGGTGCGTTCCGCGTTCGTACATGCCGCACAAAACACGCATTTGACGTGCTTTTTTGTCCCATATGCCAACATAAGGCGACACGACCTTGTTGCGATAGTAACGCGGGTCGTCCATGCCTAGAATAGGCCGCACCGCCGTTTCGGAATCAAGCAAACCGTCGAAAAGCCCTTCGACTTCATGCTGTTTGCGTTTCAGCTGTTCGGCATAAGGCACGGCAAGCCATTCGCAACCGCCGCATTTGCTATCGATGGGACAGAAAAACGCCCCTGGCACAACGCCCCCTCGAGCACAGCCCGCACGAAGCCCACCGTCGCGACGAACTGATGCGGCCTTGGCGAACTTAGTCGGTTTGCCCGATTTGGATGCCTTTCCCGATTTGTTCGACCTGTTCGGCTTATTCGGCCTGTTAGCATCGCTCGGCCCGCCCGGCCCGCCCAGCTTGCCCGGCTTGCCCAGCCTGTCCAGATTGTTTTTGCCGAAACGGGCGTCCATCGAGCGATTTCCGCCCTTGCGGTTCGGCTTCGTGCCGTCGAAGGTGGCCAATTCATTTTTCGCGGGCGCACCGCCCTTCGCGCCACGGCTTTTCGACGCGCGACGCTCGTCGACCTTTCCTGGTCGAGCACTCGGCTTGCGACGCTGAGCAGCGGCACCGCGCGCCGTAGATGAGTTTTTGTGATTTCCGCTTTTCATGCCTGCCATTCTACTATGCGTCGCCCACACGCGACACCGTCCATCCGCGGCAACACGCCCCGTACACAGGCATTTTCGCCACACGCGCAACTCGCGTATAATTGGCGGCTGAAAAACCACGCCGCGTGACGGCGTTCAAAGGCCACCCAGAAAGGCCACCCATGCCATCATTTTTCAAAGACCTTCGTGAATTCTTATGGCTCTACCGCCAAGGATTCCGGCCAACCGAATATCTTCGCAACTCCGACCGCATCTCATTGCACGCCTGCGGATGGCGCGCAAACGGAAGCGGGCGCATGAAAACGGCCCGCGACGCCGTCGCCTACCTCGAAGGATCGATGCCTGAGCAGTGGCGCCAGGTGTACTGCGGCCTCACGCCGTTTCTCGTATCGGATCGAGGCAACGTGCGCCTTATCGACGGGTCCGAGCCGCGCATGATGCTCGCGAACGGGCGCTACCAAATCGCCTACAAGCCCGAAGAACAGCACCCTTCGCGACGCGGTCGCCGCGGCGGCATGGCCCACAAGAAACGAGTATACCGTTCGGTGCTCGTAGCCATGGCATTCCTCGATTTCAAAAAAGGCGATGCCGAACATGAGGTTCATCACGTTAACGGATACCGCACCGACGATCGCCTGGTGAACCTCATGGTGCTCACGCACGACGAGCACACGCGCATCCACAACATGGGGCCCTGTGGCCTAACAGCGCCGCTCGACGATGCCGTGCGCGACGCTGGGCTTCTCGCAGAAGTAAAGCCTATGGGCACAATGAAGCTGCGCCGCATAAAGAAGAAGGCGCTCAAACGCGCGCTCGAGGCGCCCGAGGCGGCCAAAAAAGCGATTGCAGACGACAATGCGAATAATAGCGAAGCGCTCGACGCCCCAGAGATTTCGGGCGACGAATCGCAAAACCCGAACCGCGCGGAAATAATCCCCGCTGAAGCGCCTGCTGGCACGTTTACCTGCAATCCCCTGCCCGTGCTTGACGAGACGGGCGTATTCGTCACACCCGAAGCGCCTGAAATTCTCGCCATTAAGCGCGCGGAAGAAGCCCAGCACAAAGCCGAGAAACGCGCCGCCGAAGAAAAAGCTGCGGCAGAAGAGGCCGAGCTTGCGGCGATTCCCGCACGCGGCAACCATAAGGCCGAAGAGAAATCGAGCCTTCAAGCGGCCGCCGAAGAGGGCATGGCCGAAGTAGCCGAAAAAATCGACGCCGCCTGTGTGCGTTCGGGAGTCCGCGCGCAGGAAATGATTAATGGAGAAGGCCCGACCAAGGCAGCCAAACGGCGCGCGAGCAAAAAGCGCGCCGAAGCCCGTCGAGCTGAAGAAAAAGCAGCTCGACGCGAGGCTCAAAAGAAGATTGCTCGCAAAGAATCGCAGGTCGAAAGCGATGTCCTCGACGAGGCAAGCGCAGAGGTCGAGCGTGTAAGCGAATACCCCCAGGACGCCTTCATCGCCGCAGGGGACGAAGGCGTGATTGAAGAAGGCACCGTCGCAGAGGGCGAATCCGCCATCGATGAAACCGCCGCCGAAGCAGGCGAAACCGCCATCGACGAGGTCGCCGTCGCAGAGGGCAAAGCCGCTATCAATGAAGCCTTCATCGTCGAAGTATTGACGGAAGCGGAGGTTTCCGAACAGAACGAGCTCTCTGGCCAGGGTGTGCCGTCTTGCCAGAATATACCCTCTGAGCAGGGCGTTTCTGCAGAGCAGCGTACCCCTTCCGATGAGGTCGCCCCCGAAAAGCAGGCGTCTCCTTCGGAGCAGGTCGATTCCTCAAAACAAGACGTCTCTTCAAGACGGACCTCTTCTTCGAAGCAGGCCGAGCAAAAATCTGCTAAACGCTGCGAGCATTTAACAGGTTCGAAGCGCGATACGGCAGAGACCGATTGGGCCGCCGCGCGTGAAGCGCTTGCGCGCGAGACCAAGGCTTACCTGAAGGCGGCACGTAAGCTTTCTCGCAAAGACGATGCCGGCAGCAAACAGTTCGCTTCCGCTGCGAAACCGGTGTATAAGGCGCTCAAGCCTTTCCTCACCTGCCCCGACGAAGTGTGCGCTTTCGACGCGTGCCTTGTCTGCATTCGCCTCATCGCGCAAGATGCGCAAACCCGCGCACAACACGGCCAACTGGAGATGCCGCAAACAACGCATTCGTTGCTCGGCAATTTCCAAAAGCTCATGAAGGCTTCTGTGCGCAAGCTCATTCGCGCTGACGAAATCGTTGCCGCGTGCACTGAAGAGCTGCTGCGCGAAGAGGCGGCCAAGCCGGTTTACAAATCGCTTCCAAATAGCCCGTTGAAGCAATGCCTTGATATCATCAGCTCAAAGAAGCCGAAGGAAGCCGCCGAGCCGGACAAGGCGCCTCGGGCCAAGCCCGAAGAAAACACGATAACGGAAGGCAAGGCTTCCGAGGGCAAGCGCCGCCGAAGGAGGCGCCGAAAGAAAGAACACGCCGAAAACAAGGGGTCCGAAAAGCAAAACCGAAGCGCGGAATCCGAAGAAGAAACCAAAGCAGAAGCAGCCCAGTAAGACTCGCAGAAAGGCATCATCATGAATTTCATCGTTCGCTGGCTCATTACCGCCCTTGCCGTTGCGTTTACCGTTTGGCTCGTTCCTGGCATCGGCTTCGCCACAGCGGGCAATTCCGCCATCGACGTCGTGGCGTTCGCGATTGTGCTTGCCCTGCTCAATATGGCCGTGAAGCCCATTCTCCAAGCGCTAAGCCTGCCTATCACAGTGCTCACGTTCGGTCTGTTTTATCTGGTCGTGAATACGGCAATGCTGTACTTGGCATCGGGTATCTCGGGTGGGCTGTTCGGCGTTGATTTTTATATCGCGTCATTCGGCAGCGCGTTCATCGCAAGCATCGTGATTAGCATCGCAAGTTCGATTTTGAGCTCCATCATCGAATAGAACGGAAAGCGCAACAATTCCCCAAAGCGCCGCAAGCTCGACAAAGCACGCCCCTGCGCAACGCCAGTACATCAAAACGACAACCCAGCAAGAGGCGTCACCCCAATAAACAAAAAAGGAGCCTTTCGGCTCCTTTTTTAATGCGCGTCGTACTTACTCTTCGTCGCTCTTGACCCAAGAGAACATGTCGCGAATCTTCGCGCCCGTCTTCTCGATCTCATGGTTGTTGATGGCCTCGCGCTGCTCGAAGAGCCACTTGTGGCCGTTCTTGCAGTCGGCAACGAATTCCTTGGCGAACTCGCCGTTCTGGATACGCTTGAGAATAAGCTTCATAGCCTCGCGGGACTGCTCGTTGATGACCTTGGGGCCAGCGTAGTACTCGCCGTACTCAGCAGTGTTGGAGATGGAGTAGTTCATGAAGTGGATACCGGATTCGTACATCAGGTCGACGATCATCTTCATCTCGTGATAGCACTCGAAGTATGCCAACTCGGGCGGATAGCCAGCCTCGGTCAAAGTCTCGAAACCAGCCTTTACCAGCTCTACGAGGCCGCCGCAAAGAACTGCCTGCTCGCCGAAGAGGTCTTCCTCGGTTTCCTCAGCGAAGGTTGCCTTGATGATGCCGGAACGAGCACCGCCAACACCCCAGCAGTAGGACATGATGATGTCCCAAGCGTTACCGGTTGCATCCTCGTAAACGCAAGCCAGATCAGGCACGCCAGAACCCTCGGTGAACTGACGGCGAACGATGTGGCCAGGACCCTTAGGAGCGCACATAACAACGTTAACGCCTTCGGGAGCCTTGATGTAGCCGTAGTGGATGTTGAAGCCGTGAGCGAACGCAAGAGTCTTGCCAGGCTTGAGGTGCTTTTCAACGTGGTCCTTGTAAACCTGGGGCTGCTTCTCGTCAGGAACGAGGATCATGATGAAGTCTGCTTCCTCAGCAGCCTGATCCATCGTGGTGACCTTCAGGCCGGCCTCTTCTGCGACAGCCCAGTTCTTGGAGCCTTCGCGAAGACCAACGCGAACGTCAACGCCGGAATCCTTCAGGTTCAGTGCGTGTGCATGGCCCTGAGAGCCGTAGCCGATGATAGCTACCTTCATGCCCTGGATTACCTTAGGATCGACATCCTCTTCGTAATAGATCGTTACAGCCATGATTCATCCCTTCTTCTAATGACTGACTGTTATTACTATATGGTGAATTGCATCGCGCGACAGATGGCTTAGCTCACCTTGGAGCCGCGAGACATTGCAATTATACCCGTGCGAATAATCTCCTTGATGCCATAGGCACGCAGGAGGTCTTCAATGCCCGAGATCTTAGACTCGGTGCCGGTGACCTCAATGGTCAGCGACGACTTACCCACATCAACGATGTTGGCGCGGAACACGTTGGCGATCTCGATGATCTCGCTTCGGCGCTCAGGGTTGGCGTGAACCTTGAACAGCACCAACTCGCGTTCGATCGCCTGCTCTTGAGTGAGATCGGTGATCTTATGCACGCTGATAAGCTTATGCAGCTGCTTGGTGATCTGCTCATATGCAACATCGTCGGCGATCATGATGATCGTCAAACGGGAAAGCGTCTGGTCTTCGGTTGGGCCAACGGAAAGAGACTCAATGTTGAAACCGCGGCGGGAAACCAAACCGGTAACGCGAGAAAGCACGCCTGGCTTGTTTTCGACCAGTACCGAAAGGATATGCCTCTGCTGAGTGCTCATTATCGGCCTCCTTCATTGTTGGCGCTGTGCGCAGCCGCATTTGCCTCGGCAGCGTTCGCAAACGGCAGGTTCTCGAATCCCTCAAGCATGTTGGAGATAGGACCAACATTCACCGCTCCGATAATGTCATCGAGCGGAGCACCGGGAGCCACCATCGGGAATACGTTTTCATCACGATCGATGCGCATATCGAGCAGCGCAGGGCCATCGTAATCAAGCATCCACTTCATGGCGTCTTCGAGCTCGGCAGGATCGGAAACGCGCTTGCCACCCCAACCGTAAGCCTCGCACAGCTTCACGAAATCAGGATTGTCGGGCAACAGCGTTTCACTGTAGCGCTCGTTGTAGAACAAGCCCTGCCACTGATGGACCATGCCCAACGCGGAATTGTTCATAAGAAGAACCTTCACGTTGATACCCTTGACGGCTGCGGTTGCCATTTCCTGAACGTTCATCTGGAAAGAGCCATCGCCCGCAATGCACACTACTTGCTTTTCAGGGCAAGCAACCTTGGCACCGATAGCAGCCGGGAAGCCGAATCCCATGGTGCCCAAGCCGCCACTGGAAAGGAACGTGCGCGATACGTCACGGTCAATATGCTGAGCAGCCCACATCTGATGCTGCCCAACCTCAGTGGTCACAATGGAGTTCTCAGGATCGAGCAAGCTAGAAAGCAGGTCGAGAGAGCCTTCGGGCGAAATGGAGCCAGCGGGAGTGGATACGCCAGGGCTATAGAACGGATGACGGCTTCGCCATTCTTCGATTTGAGCCAACCATTCCTTGGTGCAGGGTTCGTAGCCTGTCTGCTCAAGCTGCTCGTTGATGCCACCCAGAACAACTTTCGCGTCACCTACGATAGGAATCTGAGGAATGCGGTTCTTGCCGATTTCAGCAGGGTCCACATCGATATGGATAACCTTCGCATCGGGCGCAAAGTCAGCAAGCTTACCAGTAACGCGGTCCGAGAAGCGTGCGCCTACCGCAATAAGCAAATCGGAATTAGTTACCGCATAGTTCGCAAACTTGGAGCCGTGCATGCCCACAAGGCCCAGGCTGAGCGGGTTGGATGCAGGGAATGCGCCCTTGCCCATCAGCGTAGAGACCACAGGAATCTGCAACTTTTCTGCCACCGCAAGCAATTCCTCTTCGGAATGGGATGCAATGATACCGCCGCCGATGTAGAGAATGGGGCGCTTCGCTTCCTTCATCATCTCGCATGCCTGGCGGATCTGGCGAATGTTGCCTTTAACCGTTGGCTTATACGAAGGAATCAGCACATCCTCAGGGTACTCGAACACCATTTCCGAGCCAGCGAGGTCGGAAGGAATATCGATGAGAACCGGACCGGGACGACCTGAGTTGGCGATATAGAAGGCCTCACGGAAGGTCTTGGTCATATCGTCGCAGCTCTGAAGCAGGTAGCTGTGCTTTACGATAGGCATGGTGATGCCCACGATATCGGATTCCTGGAATGCATCGGTACCGATAACACTGCGAGGAACCTGGCCGGTGATTACCACCATGGGAACGCTGTCCATATAAGCGGTGGCAATGCCAGTAACCGTGTTGGTAGCACCAGGGCCGGAAGTCACGATGACAACACCGGTTTTGCCCGTGGCACGAGCGTAGCCATCGGCTTCATGAGTCGCACCCTGCTCATGGCGAGCAAGAACATGGTTGATCTTCTTCGAATCATACAGGGCGTCATAGATCTTGATAGCTTGACCGCCTGGATAACCGAATACCGTGTCCACACCTTCGGCTTCGAGCGAAGCGATGATGGCCTCTGCGCCCAGCATCTTCTTGCCTTGTTTTTCGGTATGAGGACCGAGGCCCATCTTGGCTTCGTATTCCTTATCGATCACGCTCATCCGAAATACGCCCCCTTGTCAGCGCTGGAAACGAGCTTTGCGTAACGAGCAAGAACGCCAACCTGGTACTTGGGTTCAGGCTTCACCCAAGCAGCACGACGGGCTTCGAGCTCTTCATCGGATACTTCAAGCGTAAGGGTGCCTTCATCGATGTCGATGTCGATGATGTCGCCCTCATGGACCAAAGCAATAGGACCGCCCGCAGCAGCCTCAGGGCTTACATGGCCGATAGCAGGACCCTTGGTTGCGCCAGAGAAGCGGCCATCGGTGATGAGGGCGACGGACTTATCCAAGCCCATGCCACAGATAGCGCTGGTGGGCGTGAGCATTTCGCGCATACCAGGGCCGCCTGCAGGACCCTCGTAACGAATAACCACAACGTCGCCGGCGTTGATCTTGCCGCCGAAGATAGCCTCGCAGGCCTCTTCCTCAGACTCGAAGACACGTGCCGGGCCGCGATGTTTGCGCATATCGTCGGAAACAGCAGACTGCTTCACAACGCCGCGATCGGGAGCAAGGTTGCCGTGCATAACGCGCAGACCGCCATAAGGGCTGTAGGCATTTTCAACGGTACGAACAACTTCACCATCAACCTGCGGGCATTCCTTGATCCATTCAGCCATGGAACCGTGGCACGTCATGGCCTCGCCATCGAGCAAGCCGTGACGGCCAAGTTCGCCGATGATGGCGGGGATGCCGCCAACCGCATTCAGGTCCTCGATATGGAGCGGACCGGCAGGAGCGATGCGCGTGATGTTCGGGATCTGCTGGCAAACCTCGTTCCAGTCGTCCATGGTAATGGGGCAGCCGGCTGCGTGGCTGATTGCGGTGAGGTGGAGCATGGTGTTGGTCGATCCACCAAAAGCCATATCAAGAGCCATGCCGTTACGGATGGAATGCTCGTTGATGATGTCGAGCGCAGTGATGTCCTCCGCTACGAGCTCCATAACCTTCATACCCGCATGCTTTGCAAGGCGAATGCGCTCAGAGTACACAGCAGGGATAGTGCCATTGCCGGGAAGGGCGATGCCCAGACCCTCGGACAGGCAGCAGATGGAGTTCGCGGTGAACATGCCCGAGCAGCTACCGCAAGTGGGACATGCGGTGTTCTCGAACCACTTGCACTCTTCTTCGGTCATAGTGCCGGCGGTTACCTGGCCCACCGCGTCAAACAAGGTGTTCAGGTCGGTTTCATTTCCGCACTTGTCACGACCGGCAAGCATGGGGCCGCCGGAAACAAGGACCGTAGGAATGTTCAGACGACAAGCGGCAAGAAGCATGCCAGGAACAACCTTGTCACAAGAAGGAATGAGCACCATACCATCAAACTGGTGACCCTGCACAACGCACTCAACCGAGTCGGCAATAACCTCACGGCTGGTAAGGGAGAAATGCATACCCTCATGGTTCATGGCAATGCCGTCGCACACGCCGATAGTGGTTGCCTCCAAAGGCGTACCACCCGCCATGCGGACACCTGCTTTAACAGCTTCAGCGATCTTATCCAGGTGATTATGGCCGGGAATGATGTCATTGGTAGAAGAGATAACGGCGATGAGTGGGCGCTCAATCTCCTCATCGGTCAAACCGTCAGCCTTTAAAAGGCTTCGGTGCGGGGCACGCGCAAGGCCTTTCTTGATCGCGTCGCTTCGCATCTGATCACACCCCTTTCTCTATTGGGCTCTTAAACTCATTGAGCGGGTTTCGGAAAACCCGAGCATAAAAAAATCCTGTGCAGCAGACTGCATCAGGACCACAAAGAGAAAGGGGAAACAATGTTCCCACGGACCGATTACGGGGTCACCGATTCAGCCTACTGACCAACCACCGAATCGGAGATCGTCCGCTTCGAATGGAAGATGTTCAGGCAGAACAGCTCAGAGGCGCCTTTCGGACCGTCCAACCATTGGCTTTCAGCAACCGCCAACTCTCTGTGGGAAGGATTCGTCCCTACTTTTCCTCGTCTGCGCTTTTCAATGTTGTCACTATAGCACCATCCAAAGCCAAGAGCGCAACTTTATTTCAATAGAGTGAATTATTTTGCAAAAGCGTCACAGAACGCCATAAAAGCCCCGGGGAATACAAAAAAGAAGCCCGCCAGACCTTCATCCCCCGAAAGTCTGGCGGGCTACCTTCACGCCGAAACAATGTGCTCGCCGACGATTTAAAACCCCTCCCGCATTATGCGGAAACTCGCCCTTATATCGAATCGCGTTCGCTCATTCATTTTCAGGACTCCCCAGACCCGAAGACGTTTTCCAAATGAACGCGTTCCAATCGAACAAGACCATTAAACCATGAGTTCAGGCGAACATCAAACATCGATTTCAAATTAATTAACTGTTGTTTGATTATCACAAACTATGTATCTAACTATTATTTTGTGAGCAATCGACCTGCGTTTTCGAGAAATCTTGTTATGCAAGCGTTTCATGCAATCTGGTTTTTGCGAATCAAGCCACCCTAACAAAAAAGCCGCTGCTCCCTCACAGAGCAGCGGCTTGCTAAAGACCGAGAAGCAAATTAGCGGGGTTTTCTGGCTATCAACACGCGTGGCCTTCCCGTCAAGTCTAGAGCGATTCGAGCCTGGTCAAACCCAGCAGCGCAGGCACAATTGCGCGCTTTCTCAAGGTGTCCCTCGAACAATTCAACCGCCAGAACACCACCTGGCTTCAAATATAAAAGAGCATCGGGAAGAAAGCGCCTGAACAAATCAAGACCGTCCTCCCCGCCATCCAAAGCCAGACGCGGATCCCACTCGCTCACTTCGCGAGGAAGGGTATCACACACTTTTGTGGGTACATACGGCGGATTCGAGACAATAAGATCGAAGCTCCCCTTCTTGCCGGGATCGAGAGCGCCAAGGAGATCGCTTTCACAAACTTCGACACGATCCCCGAGCCCAAGCGCCTCTACGTTCTTTCCAGCAAGGGCCAAAGCCTCGGGGGCAATATCGAGTGCCACTACCTGCGCCGCTGGGTATTCCGAAGCGATCGAGCAGGCAATGCATCCCGAACCCGTGCATAAGTCCACAGCACGAAGCTCGGGCAATTCGGGAGAAACAACCTCGTCGCCATTTTCACCAGCAGCAACATGATCGGCAACGCGCGGAAGCTTCAGTTCCGCAAACGCCTCGCTCACCAAAACCTCAGTCTCGGGACGAGGAATCAATACATTCGGAGCAACCAAGACGGTTATATAGCGAAAGGGAACCTTGCCGCTGATAAGCTGCAGTGGCTCCCCCTTACCGCGGCGGGCTACGAAATCACGCAGAACGGCTCGCTCATCGAGCGTAAGAGGTCGCTCAAAGTTCACATACAGCTCAATACGACTCAAACCCGTAGCTTCAGACATCAGCCATTCTGCCGAAAGGCGAGGATTTTCATCGCCCTTACGCTCAAGAAACCCTACTGTCCAATCAAGAGCTGCCTTTATGGTCCACATATCGTTATCAGCCACACTGGCCACCTTTCATTACCACACGGCGATCGCATACCAAACCAGGTGCGCTCAACCTCGGTGCGAACAACGCACGCGCTCATTGCATTCGCCAAACGCATGTCGAAACGCAATACTCAAATAAAAAGGGCAGGACATCGACCCCAGGCCACGCCCTACCCTTTCAGATTCTCTTCGAATCAAAATCTCGCACAACGCTGCCAGGCACCGCAATGCAACGACAATACTAAACGGCTTCCTCAAGCTTCTGGGCTCGATCAGCTGCCTGCAGCGCAGTAATAACATCCTCCAGCAGGTCGCCCATAAGCACACCGTTGTAGGTGGAGTTGAAACCGATACGGTGGTCGGTCACGCGATCCTGAGGGGCGTTGTAGGTGCGGATTTTCTCAGCGCGGTCGCCCGAACCGATCTGGGCCAAACGCTTTGCGCCTTCAGCTGCTTGCTGCTCTGCAAGCATCTTCTCATACAAACGAGCACGGAGAACGGCCATTGCGGCAATCTTGTTCTGCAGCTGGCTCTTCTGGTCCTGAGACTGAACCACCAAACCGGAAGGCAAGTGCGTGATGCGAACCGCCGAGTCGGTGGTGTTAACGCACTGACCGCCCGGTCCGCCAGCGCGGAACACGTCAATGCGGAGATCGCTGTCTTTGATGTCGATATCGATTTCGTCCGCCTCGGGAAGGACAGCAACCGTTGCTGTCGAGGTATGGATGCGACCCTGGCTTTCCGTCTTAGGGATTCGCTGAACGCGGTGAACGCCCGATTCGAATTTCATAACGGAGTACACCTTGTTGCCCGTTACCTTGAACTGGATTTCCTTGTAGCCGCCCGCTTCGGAAGGGGAGACGTCCATGGCCTCCACTTTCCAGCCATGATGGTCGGCAAAACGCAAGTACATCTTATACAGATCGCCAGCAAAAATTGCCGCTTCATCGCCGCCCGCAGCTGCACGGATTTCAACAATGATGTTCTTCTCATCGGCAGGATCAGAAGGGATAAGCATGAACTTGATATCTTCCTCAAGCTGAGGGAGCTCGCCTTCGATACGGGAAATCTCTTCCTGAGCGAATTCCTTCATATCAGCGTCAGAGAGCATTTCCTTGGCCTCTGCCAAATCGTTGAGATCCTGCACGTACTTGCGAGCAGCTACAACAAGCGGACCCTGGTCGGCGTAACTCTTTGCAAGCTTATTGTATTCGTGCTGGTCGGCAAGAATCTGAGGATCGCCCAGCTTCTGTTCCAGCTCTTCGTATGCATCGATGATCTTCTCAAGCTTTTCGCGCATGTTCTTCCTTTTCGCATTTCAATTGCCAGTTCCACCAACCAGCCCACAAGCATGTGCCCATGAACACATCACCCGGAAAATTCACAGCCATATATTCTAGCATGAAGCCAGAAAACTAGCAGCCGCCTCCGCAGCAAGAGCACCATCGGAGACCGCCGTTACAACCTGACGCAAAGGCGTAGTGCGCACATCGCCTGCTGCGAATAAGCCCGGAACCGACGTTGTTCCGCCCTCATCGGCAACAATGTAACCCGACTCATCAAGCTCAACGACCCCACTCAGCCATTTCGTATCGGGACGTGTTCCGATGGCGACAAAGACCCCTTGGGCACGAATCGTGCTCGTTTCTCCTGTTAGGACGTTATTCAGTTGAACACCGCTCACGCGGCCCTCCTCCTGCAATACGTCCGACACAACACAGTTCCAATGTGTAACTAGGTTCCCTATGCCCTCAAGCTGCCTGGCATACCACGGGCTTGCCCTCAACGCTTCGCGGCGATGAACTAAATGAACGCTTTGCGCAACACGAGACAGATACACCACATCGGCAACGGCGCTATCGCCACCGCCTACCACAATTACATCCTTGTTGCGAAAGAAATTGCCATCGCAGGTTGCGCAATACGATACGCCCTTCCCCACTAAGGCATCAGCCCCGTCAACGGGAAGGGGAACAGGTTTCGCCCCCGTAGCAATTATCACGCTCCGCGCAGAATAGGAATCCTGTATCCCTTGAACCACGAATCTGGAATCGCCGGAATTCCCGTTGTTCACCGAAATGCCTACGGCTTTGTCGCTTTCAATAACAGCGCCGAACCGTTCCGCCTGCGCCTGCAGCGAGTAAGCCACCTCGAATCCATTGATTCCCTCGGCAAACCCTGGATAATTCTCAAGATTGTCGATGGAGAGCAGCTGCCCTCCCGCACCAAGCTCTTCGAGAATTACTGCGGAAAGGCCAGCACGTGCAGCGTAGATACCCGCCGCAAGCCCAGCGGGACCCGCACCTACAATCACGATATCGGTACGCTTTTTATCCATCATAGGAAGCACCTTCCTTCTTATCCCGGTATCGCAAGAGATTCATTGGGCAATACGAACACTCCACGGAGGCTTTGAGCGTACAATAACACCACCCAAGCAGAAACGAGCCTCCATGAGCAAGCCCCGAAAGAAACAACCCCTTCGCTCCGCAAAACAGTCACTTGCGGTGCTCGCCAATGCTTTTAAGCAGATCGGAGGCTGCGGACTCTTCGCCGCCTACGGGGCATTCCTTTTGGCGTGCTGCGCATTGTTCTGCATCCTTGAACCTGATACGTTCCCAGTTTTCGGCAACGCTGTTTGGTATTCCTTCCAAGCCATTACCACCATTGGATTTGGCGACATTGTTGCGCACACCACCATCTGTCGCGTTATCACGATTCTGATAGGGCTTTCCTCGCTCGTCGTTGTTGCCCTGATCACCGGAACCGTGGTCAATTACTACAACGAAATGATGAGGCTACGAAAAAACGACAGCATCATGACCTTCGATGAGCAAATGAGAAAGCTCACCGAGCTTTCCCCCGATGAGCTTTCCGAGCTTGAACTGAAATATCGCGACTTTACCAAACGGCATCGTCGGTAACAGATCGCCTTTAATCCAAAGCTTTGAGCAACGTCTGCTCTGACTGGACGCCCACAAACTGTCGAGCGGCAGACCCGCCCTTGAATACGATAAGCGTCGGAACACTCATTACGCCAAAACGCTGGGCAAGCTCAGGCTCCTGGTCAACATCAACCTTGTAAACAGCAGCCTTACCCTGCTTGGCAAGGGCAACGCGATCAAGAACGGGAGCCATCATCTTGCATGGCCCGCACCAAGTGGCAAAGAAGTCAACCAATACGGGATATGAAACGTTCTCGACTTTTTCTGCGAATTCAGACTGAGTGATATGAGGCACCATAACAAACTCCCTTCCGTTCCCATAAATGCAACTTAGTTAGTATCATTTAGTTTAAACCATTGTAGCACGCTTTTGAGGAATGGCGGATACCCTTCTATCATTTTGCCCCTCTATGTTGATGTATGCACTTCTCGTTTCATTATCGTCACCTGCCGAGACGCCGGAACGCCAAGGGGATCAAACCGCGCGGTACAGCGATCGGGGCAAACTCGCGAGTCAAGACGCACCGAAGAAGACGCGACGGCACAACACGACGAACGCGAAATGAATGGATGACCAAAATACAGCAACACGGTTTTCGTGCTCCATGGTCATTTTGCCCTTCAGGGCATGCCCACCCCTGCCCAACAGGATGGCGCAAATAGAAAAGCCGCAAAGCAGCGGAACTGCTTTGCGGCTCATTTTCAAAAAAACTTAACTGAGATCAAGAAGGCTAAGCGCGGGTACGAATCTCTTCCTTGACCTTTGCGCAGAATTCCTCAACGGTTGAAGGAACGGTCTCGTTGGAACGGTCGCGTACCGAAATATTGCCCTCGGCAGCTTCCTTTTCGCCCAGGATCAGCATATAAGGAACGCGGTCGATGCTGCGCGCCTCGCGGATCTTGTAGCCAATTTTCTCATCACGATTGTCAACCGTTACACGGATACCAGCCGCTTCAATCTGCTCGGCAACCTTATGGGCATAGTCGCGGCTCTTTTCGGAAACCGGCAAAATCTTTACCTGGGTCGGAGCAAGCCAAACAGGGAATTTGCCAGCATAATGCTCGATAAGAATGCCGATAAAGCGCTCAACGGAGCCGAAGCATACGCGATGTAGCATGACAGGACGCTTCTTGGAACCATCGTGGTCGGTGTACTCCAAGTTGAAGTTCTGGGGCATCTGGAAGTCAAGCTGAACCGTACCGCATTGCCACGTACGTCCAATAGAGTCCTGCAGATGGAAGTCGATCTTCGGACCATAGAAAGCGCCATCGCCTTCATTGACCTCGTATTCCATGCCCAGCTGATCGAGAGCAGTCTTAAGACCCGCCTCAGCTGCTGCCCAATCCTCATCCGATCCCATCGAATCTTCGGGGCGCGTGGAAAGCTCCACGTGGTATTTGAAGCCAAACTGCTGATATACCGAGTCAATAAGCTTCACTACGCCCACAATTTCATCAGTGAGCTGATCAGGGCGTACGAACAGATGAGCATCGTCCTGGTTGAAGCAACGAACACGGAACAAACCATGCAAGGCACCGCGAAGCTCATGGCGATGAACCGTACCGATTTCACCAGCACGAATAGGGAGATCACGATAGCTGTGCGGCTTAGAGCCATACACCAGAACGCCACCAGGGCAGTTCATGGGCTTAACGCAGAACTCCTCCTCGTCAATGATCGTGGAGTACATGTTGTCCTTGTAATGGTCCCAATGGCCAGACGTTTCCCACAGCTGCTTGCTCATGATAAGCGGCGTGGAGATTTCCACATATCCCGCCTCATGATGGATCTCACGCCAGTAATCAAGCAGGGTATTCTTCAGGATCATGCCGTTAGGAAGGAAGAAAGGAAAGCCCGGAGCCTCTTCGCGCATCATGAAGATGTCCATTTCGCGACCGATACGACGATGATCACGCTTTTCCGCCTCTTCAAGATTATGCAGATACTCGTCCAGATCGGCCTTCTTGAAGAACGCCGTGCCATAAAGGCGCTGCAGCTGTTCGCGGCTTGCGTCGCCTCGCCAGTATGCACCAGCGAGCTTCATCATCTTAAATGCGCCGATTTTACCTGCAGAGGGAACATGAGGGCCTGCGCACAGATCCACAAAAGAACCGTGGCGGTATACCGAGATCTCACCTTCGGTCAAGTCGTCGATGTGCTCAAGCTTGAAACGCTGATCAGCGAAAATTTCTTTCGCCTCTTCAACCGATACAACCTCGCGAACAAAAGGCTCGTTCCTCTTCACGATCTGAGCCATTTTCTTTTCGATAGCCGCAAAATCATCCGAAGAGATATTTTCAGGCAATTCGAAGTCGTAGAAATACCCATTGTCGGTGGCAGGACCAAATGCAATCTGAGCACCAGGGAACAGCTCCTGAACAGCCTCAGCCATGATATGCGCACAGGAGTGGCGCATGATGGAAAGAGCCTCTGGGCTCTTGTTGGTGATGATTTCGATGGTTGCCCCGTCGGTTACCTGAGCAGTAACGTCCACCAGCTCACCGTTAACCTTGCCGGCAAGCGCAGCTTTAGCAAGACTGGTGCCGATAGATGCTGCCACATCGTAAACCGTGGCGCCTTCCTCGAGAATCTTCTTCGACCCATCTGGGAGAATGATTTCCACAATCGTTTCCTTTCTTGCATAGAGCGCATAAGCGCCCATACAACCATCAACGAACGAGCTATATTACCACACAGCTCGCCTTACCTTAGCACACCAGCCGACACAATCCTTGAGCCGCTGCCAAATACAGAAAGCCCAGCCGGTCCTTCCCTGCATAAAAGAGACAGGATCGGCTGAGCCCTCACGCTACCCCGTTCGCAAACAGGCAGCTACTTGATCTTTGTTGTGCAGTACGGGCATACAGTCCATGCGGGATCAAGCGCATGATGACAGGTAGGACACAGGTTCTTCAAGCGCGTATGGCAATTTGGGCACAGCACGTAATCCGCTTCAACCGGATAACCGCAGTTTGCGCAATCGCCAAACTTCATAAGCTCACGCTGCTTCAGGGCAAGCTCGAGATCTTGCTCTTCACGATCCGCCTTAAGAAGCGGAGGGCGAATCATGCAATAAGCAACCAACCCAACGATAGGCACAACGGAAAGCAAACCCCATGCCCAGCCGAAACCACGAGCCCGGGCATCACGTGCAGCCCAGAAAATAGAGAGCAGATACAGAACTACGACAATGCCCAGCAGTGCAAACAGCACCGTCTGAACCTCACTCGTAAGGAACTGGGACATGATTTCGTTCATGGTTATCCTTCCTGGGAAATCTCAGCAAGCTCAGCACGCAAACGCGTAAGGCGGTCGGTGATATCGGCCAGCTTTGCACGGTCCTTCTCTACAACCTCAGGAGCCGCCTTGGAAAGGAAGCCAGGGTTGGAAAGTTTCTTGTCAAACTTGGTGAAATCCTTCTCCAGCTTGCCGATTTCCTTCTCCAAGCGAGCGCGCTCCTTGTCGAAGTCAACCAAGCCAGACAGAACCACATAGGCTTCCACCCCATCGGCGAGGCACACGCTGGACTCACCAGGACGCGCCGCGTCAACGGATACCGCAGAAACCTTGGTATTCGCCAACGTGGAAATCAACTGCACCTGGCTCTCGAAGAGGTTTGCCGCTGCATCGTTCTGGGCCTTAACCACTACTTCGAGCTCCGCGCGAGGCGAGATTCCGTAGCGAGCACGAATGGAACGGATACCGGAGACAACCTGGGTAACCATGGTGATGACCTGCTCGGCTTCGGGATCGATGTACTTTTCCAGCTTGTCGGCATCAGGCCACGATGCAACCATCAGATACGGTGCTTCTTTTTCACCCGGAAGCTCCTGATAGATCTGCTCGGTTACAAAAGGCATTGCGGGATGAAGCAGACGCAAGGCCGTATCAAGAACGAACACCAGATTTCGCTGCATAACAGCGCGCTCTTCCCCGCCAGCGTTCAGGCGAGCCTTCGAGAGCTCAATATACCAGTCGCAGAATTCATTCCAGAAGAACGCGTACAGTTCTCGAGCAACATCAGCGAACTCAAAGCCGTCGTATGCGGTGTCAAGGGAACGAACCAATCGGGCCAGACGCGAGAACATCCAGCGATCCGCTTCCGTCTTAGGCTCAGGCTCACCAGGAACGAAACCGTCCAAGTTCATATTCACAAAACGGGCAGCATTACGAACCTTGTTGGCAAAGTTACGGCTGCTTACCAGCTTATTCTCGTTGAACTTCAAATCCTGGGCACCGGTAACCTGCATAAGCAAACCGAAGCGCATGCCGTCGGCACCGTAATCCTGCATCAATTTCAGGGGATCCACGCCATTGCCGCGGCTCTTCGACATCGGCTTGCCATCGGCAGCCATAACCGTGGGATGGATGATGACGTCCTTGAACGGGATCTGGTCGGTAAAGTAAAGCGAAGACATTACCATGCGCGCAACCCACAAGCCCATGATGTCACGGGCGGTAGACAGCATCTGCGTTGGATAGGTGGGCTTCAGCTCGTCAGGGTTTTCCGGCCAGCCCTGCGTGGCAAAAGGCCACAGCTGCGAGGAGAACCAAGTATCAAGAACGTCTTCGTCCTGATGAACATGACCGCCGCACTTTGGGCAAACGTCGGTGTCTTCCATGAGGGCGTCTTCCCAGCCGCAGGAATCGCAATAGAACATCGGGATACGATGACCCCACCAAAGCTGACGGGAAATGCACCAATCCTTCAGGTTTTCCAGCCAATCAAGGTAAACCTGCTTCCAGCGTGCAGGGTGGAATTGGATTTCGCCGTTCTCCACCACTTCGGCAGCACGTTTCTTCAGGCGGTCAACCGCAACAAACCACTGCTCCGACAACCAAGGCTCGAGCTTGGTGTGGCAACGATAGCACGTCATAACGGAATGATCATGGTCTTCCACGTGATCAAGAAGGCCCAAAGCCTCGAATTCCGCAACAATGGCTTCACGTGCTTCATCGCGCGTCATGCCGCTGAACTTGCCGTAGCCCTCAACGACAACCGCATGCTCGTCGAAAACGTTGATCTGCTCAAGGTTGTTGCGCTGGCCCATGGCATAGTCATTCGGGTCATGGGCAGGAGTGGTCTTCACGCAACCCGTGCCGAACTCGGAATTGACATAGTAGTCGGCAAAAATCGGAATCTTACGACCTACAATAGGCAGATCGATCGTCTTGCCAACAAGATGCTTGTATCGCTCGTCCTTGGGGCTTACCGCAACACCGGTATCGCCCAACATAGTTTCGGGACGGGTGGTGGCAACAACCACATATTCCATCCCGTCAACTGGCTCGGAAAGCGGGTAGCGCAGGTACCACAAATGGCCCTTTTCATCTACGTATTCAGCCTCATCATCAGCGATAGCAGTGGTGCAGGAAGGACACCAATTAACGATTCGACGACCCTTGTAAATGAGGTCATCGTGATACCAATCGCAGAACACCTTACGAACAGCATTGGCGTATTCAGGCGACATGGTGAACTTCTCGTCGTCGTAATCGCACGAGCATCCCATGCCAGCAATCTGCTTCACAATAGTGTTGCCATAGTCTTCGCGCCAATCCCAGCATGCATCAATAAACTTCTCACGGCCGATTTCAAGGCGGGAGATGCCTTCTTCAGCAAGCTTTTTGTCCACCTTGGTTTGGGTGGCGATACCTGCATGGTCGGTGCCAAGGATCCAACGAGCCTGATAGCCCTGCATGCGAGCACGACGGATGCAGGTGTCTTGGATGGTGTCGTTCAAGGCATGGCCCATATGAAGCATGCCGGTTACGTTCGGCGGAGGAATAACGATGGTGTAAGTGTCTGCACCGTTCTTGCCGAAACCGGGCGTACGACCAAAGTACCCCTTCTCTTTCCAGGCGTCGAAAAGCGGCTTTTCCCAGTCTTGGTAAGACTGCTCTGCCTTTTTATCAGATGCCATGCCTGTTCCTTCCAAAATGTCAGATTGTGTTAGTTCCAGTAAACAGCCCAAAAGCCGCCGCATCAACCCCACTCGGGCAATGCGACGGCATAGGGGAAAATTTATTCAGTATCCGCCGCTTCGGCGCTTACCTGCTCGATAGCAGGCTTAGTGGTTCCTTCGATGTCGCTGCGGCGAATAACGACACGAGTATGCCCTTCATATTCGGGGAGCTCGTACATAACGTCCATCAACGCCTTTTCGCAGATGCTGCGCAAACCTCGAGCACCCGTCTGATGTTCAATAGCGCGCTCAGCAATAGCGGTAAGTGCATCATCCTCAAACACCAGATCGGAATCTTCGTATTTGAACATCACGGTGTACTGCTTTACCAAGGCATTCTTAGGTTCAGTGAGAACACGTACCAGATCTTCCTCGGAAAGCTCTTTGAGAGCGGTGACAACAGGAATACGACCAACGAATTCAGGGATCATGCCAAACTTGTGTAAGTCTTCCGGCAGCACCTGGGTAAGCAGTTCCGCATCGGCGGCACGCTTCGATTCGGGCATGTCGGACCCAAAACCGATATTGGTCTTGCCAACACGCTCAGCGATGATGTCGGGCAAACCAACAAAAGCGCCGCCCAGAATGAACAGGATGTTGGTCGTGTCGATGTGAATGAGCTCTTGCTGGGGGTGCTTGCGGCCGCCTTGAGGAGGAACCGATGCCTCGCAACCTTCTACGATTTTCAGCAATGCTTGCTGAACGCCCTCACCCGACACGTCACGCGTGATGGAGAGGTTTTCAGCCTTGCGGGCAACCTTATCGATTTCGTCGATATAAACGATACCGACTTCGGCGCGCGGGATGTCGAAATCAGCTGCCGTAATAAGCTTCAGCAGGATATTCTCAACGTCTTCGCCAACATAGCCCGCTTCCGTCAACGTAGTGGCGTCGGCAATAGCAAATGGCACCTTAAGCGTACGAGCGAGCGTCTGAGCCAGCAGTGTTTTGCCGGAACCGGTAGGGCCAAGAAGCATGATATTGCTCTTTGCGAGCTCAACATCACCGCTATCTGCAGCCTCTCCCAGGCTAACGCGCTTGTAATGGTTGTATACCGCAACAGAGAGCGCGCGCTTTGCCTCTTCCTGACCCACAACATGCTCTGAGAGCTGCTCGAAAAGCTCGCGGGGAGTAGGAAGATTCTCCAGAACAGGAACACCGCTATCAGAACGACCATCGTCATCGGCATCTGCAGTAACCTGAAGCACATGGTTCAGCGCATCAGATTCGAGTCCACGCAGATTAAGATCAGCCATCATGGCCTCCGCGGAAAGAGAAATGCACTCATCGCAGATAAAAATGCCATCAGGGCCCGAGATCATGGCGTTAACCTGATCGGGCGTCTTTCCACAGAACGTGCAACGGATATCTTCGCGTGCAGGGGGGACGGATCCCTTCTGATCGGTCATTCTAAATTACTCTGCTTTCTTTTCGTCAGAGGCGAAGCGAGATGCAACAACCTTGTCTACCAAGCCATAGGCACAAGCTTCTTCCGCCGTCATCCAATTGTCGCGCTCGGAATCAGCATGAACGCGCTCTACGGGCTGACCGCAGTGCTTGGCAATAATCCCCTCGAGGCGATCACGGGTTTTCTTCATCTCGGTTGCCAAGATCTGAAAATCGGTCTGCTGAGTGCGCTCGCCAGAACCGCCCATGGGCTGATGGATCATTACCTGAGCGTTAGGCAGGATGATACGCTTGCCAGGTGCGCCAGCAGTAAGCAAAACAGAACCCATAGACGCTGCAAGCCCCATGCAGATGGTAGAAACATCGCACTTGATGTACTGCATGGTGTCATAGATAGCAAGGCCTGCGGATACCGAGCCTCCGGGAGAATTGATATAAAGCGAGATATCCTTATCGGGATCAACCGACTCCAAGTGCAGGAGCTGAGCAACTACCGTATTCGCAACGGCGTCGTCGATGGGCTCGCCAAGAAATACGATGCGCTCATTGAGCAAGCGGGAGTAGATGTCGTAGCTGCGCTCACCGCGGGGCGACTGCTCCACAACGTACGGCACGAGAGCTGATTGAGTGGGGTTTATGAACATGGATACCTCTTTCACTCATTCATGTCGCTAATGCGACAGGGCTTTTATGGATCGAAGGGGCAACCATCGCCTAAGCGACAGCTGCCCCCGCGTTACTAAAGTATCAAGGACGAGCAGAAGCTCTGTTAGTCCTATTCGGCTTCCTTGGTTTCTTCGACCTCGGTAACCTTGGCCTGAGCGATAACATCGCGCAGTGCGTTTGCACGAACGATGCTCTCGCGGATCATGGGCAGACGGCCTTCCTTGCGCCATTCGTTCTCGATGAGCTCGGGATCGTCGAGGTCAGCCTGAGCAAACTCGTTATGAACGTCTTCCTCGGTTGCCTTCATGTCGAAGTGACGTGCCCAAGCATCAAGAGCGAGGTCCTGGCGTACCACGTCAGCAGCCTGCTTCTTGTTGTCTTCCTTGAACTGGTCAGCGGTGATATCCATAGCAGTGAGGTACTTGTCGAAAGTCAAGCCCATGCTGGAAAGCTGGCCATAGAAATTCTGGAGCAGGTTGGTCTCTTCGCGCTCGAGCATTGCCTCGGGGAGCTCGCCTTCGAGACGGCTGCCCAGAGCGATAAGGCACTCGTTCTCCTTGCGGCGAACCATGCTGGAACCCTTCTGGGTCTTGATGCTCTCGGCAATCTTGCTGCGCATATCCTCGAGGCCCTCGAAACCGAAGGTTTCCTTTGCCCATTCCTCGGTAACCTCGGGAACGATCTTCTTCTTGATAACGTCGATCTTGACGTCGAAGTGGAACATGCCCTTCTTCTCAAGGGAAGCAGCAACAGCAGAAGTGTCCTCGGAAAGATCAAGGTCGAAGGACTTTTCTGCACCCTTCTTCAGGCCAATGAGCTCTGCATCGAAGGACTCAGGGTATACGCCCTGGCCAAGCTCGTACAGGCGATGGTCGGCAGAAAGCGCAGGAACATCGTTGCCCTCTGCATCGGTTGCGGAAAGGGTGAGCTCCACGAATTCGCCAGGCTTAACCTTGGTGTTGGCGTTGGCATCTTTGAAGTCGTGGTAGTAGTTACGGAGTTCTTCGATCTGAGCGTCGATCTCTTCGTCGGTAGCCTCGGAAGTGGGAACCTCTACCTCAACAGGCTCGTAGCTGGAAAGCTCGTACTCGGGCTTAACCTGAACGGTTGCGGTGAAGTTGAAGGGCTTGTGGTCTTCAACAAGCTCAAGCTCGTACTGATAGTCAGGACGCTGCAGAGGCACGATGTTGTTCTCTTCGAGTGCCTGAGGGTATACCTCGTTGACAAGATCCTCGGTAACGGTGGTGCGTACTGCATCAGCGCCCATGATGTTGTCGATAACGGGACGAGGAGCCTTGCCAGGGCGGAAGCCAGGGAAGCTGTAGCGCTTGGCAACCTGACGATACGTACGCTTGATGCGTGCGTCTACATCGTCAGCGTCGACCTCGAAGCTGAACTTCACTTGGTTGTTCTCGAGAGCCTCTACTTTGATGTTCACGAATAAACTCCTTCTTGGGTACAACATTGAATCGCGTAAATGGTGCGGGTGAAAGGACTTGAACCTTCACGGGGGTTACCCACCAGAACCTAAACCTGGCGCGTCTGCCAATTCCGCCACACCCGCATTTTGGTACGCGACGTTTGCCACCCGTCCAGGGCGACAACTTCGCTATGATAACAAATCACTTTGCAGTTGTAACTCACAATGCAAAAAACGCAGAAAGGTGCACGAATCTTCTTTGATTTTCATTCGCTCAACGGTCGTCAGGCGCCCCGAACGGGAAATCAATGCGCTCTAAAGCGAGGAAACGTCCTTTGCTGTAATGGTTCGAGAAGGGGAAACCAACACGGTTCCCACCTGCCCCACCATGGCAGCATCGTCGTAGAACACGCCCTTCACCAAAGCGCCATGGGAGGAAAGACCCTCATCCTGGCTTGATATGACGATGGTGGCGCCTGCGTAACTGTCCAGAAGCGAAAGATCCTTTGTCACGCACACAATCATGTCAACACCAAGGTTCTTGTAGTCGGCAATACGCTTGGAAAAATAGCTCTGCTGCGCCGTTACCTCGTCGATAGAGAGGAAGCCGAACGTACGGCCATCCGCGCGTACAACCGTGCGCTCGTTATATCGACCCAAATCGACCACATCGACCACGATCACGCTTGCTTGCTTCTCCACATATGAGCAACGCAGAGAAAAGAGCGAAAGCGAATTTTCACCTTCCCCCTCCTTGGCAACATCTGATGCCTGAGAAGCACTTAACTCATCGTTTTTTTCCACGCTTTTCTGGATTGATTCTTTGTTAAGAGAGCGCGGCATCAATTTGCCGTCCTTCACGCCCGTAGTGTCAACCACCGTTTCACGACGGCTTTCAGCTGTCCCCTCATACACCAGCGCCGTATAGCCATCAAGACTACCAGCAGCATCATCGATGGAGCTTGCCGCCACATTCAAGGAATGGCCCAAGGTGCAGATGTAGGCGATAGCTACGGCAAGGACAGAAAACCCTAGCAAGAAGAACACAACCAGCGCCGCTTTTTCACGCGATACTTTCTTCATCGACAACCCAACCCTGCCACGCTAGTCACGACTGCCTTCGGCGCATTCGCTCTGAGCGAAGATGCGAGCCAGGAAGCGACCCGTGTGGCTTTCGGGCACCGCAGCAACTTCCTCGGGCGTGCCGGACGCCACGATAGTGCCACCGCGATCGCCCCCCTCAGGGCCAAGGTCAACCACGTAATCGGCTGCCTTGATGATGTCGAGGTTATGTTCGATGACAAGCACGGTGTTCCCCGCGTCCACCAAACGCTGCAGCACCTCAAGTAACTGACGAACGTCATCGAAGTGGAGGCCCGTGGTGGGTTCATCGAGAATATAGAAGGTTTTGCCCGTTTGGCGACGTTGGAGTTCGCTTGCAAGCTTCACACGCTGAGCTTCACCGCCGGAAAGCGTGGTGGCGGGCTGCCCCAAACGAATGTAACCCAACCCCACATCGTGCAGAGTGTCGAGCTTGCGCGCCAGCCCAGGGATCTTAGAAAAGAAACCGCGAGCCTCGTCGACCGTCATATCCAAAACGTCATACACGTTCTTGCCACGATACGTCACTTCCAGCGTTTCGCGATTGTACCTTTTGCCTTGGCACACCTCGCAATCGACGTATACGTCGGGCAGAAAATGCATCTCGATCTTTTTCTGGCCATCGCCCTTACATGCCTCGCAGCGACCGCCCGCCACGTTGAACGAGAAGCGGCCGGGAGCGTATCCGCGCACCTTCGCTTCCGGCGTAGAGGCGAACAGGGCACGGATATCGTCCCATAGGCCAATATAGGTTGCAGGGTTGGAGCGCGGTGTGCGCCCAATGGGACTCTGGTCGATGTTGACAACCTTATCGATACGCTCAGCACCCAGAAGTCGACGATACTCGCCCGCTTTGCGGTGGGCATGGTTCACGCGATTTGCGAGCGCTGGCGCCAAGGTATCGGTGATAAGCGAGCTTTTTCCCGAACCGGACACGCCCGTGATAAGCGTAAGCGTGCCGAGGGGCACCGTGAGATCGACCTTCTTCAGGTTGTTCTCGCACGCTCCCTTCAGCTGAATGGAGCCTCGGCGCGGATGGCGACGCTCGGACGGAATGGGGACACACTTACGGCCGCTTAGATACTGCGCGGTAAGAGAATCCTGAGCCTGCATAATCTCTTCAGGCGTGCCGGCAGCAACCACCTCACCACCCAACTCGCCTGCGCCAGGACCCATATCGATAACGTAATCAGCACTCCGAATGGTGTCTTCGTCATGCTCAACCACCACCACGGTATTGCCCAGATCGCGCAAATGCTCAAGCGTACCAATCAGGCGCTCGTTGTCACGCTGATGCAGGCCGATAGAGGGTTCGTCCAAGATATAGAGCACTCCCATCAAGCCTGCGCCAATCTGGGTGGCAAGGCGAATACGCTGCGCTTCACCACCCGAAAGCGTAGCCGTGGCACGTTCGAGCGTGAGGTAATCAAGCCCCACGTCAACCAAGAAGCGCAAGCGCGTCTTGATTTCCTTCACGATAGGCACTGCAATGACCGCCTGCGCATCGGAAAAGCTCAAGCCCTCAAAGAATGCGAGCGAATCACGGGACGACATCTCGCAAACCTCATGGATATTTTTACCAGCAACCGTTACCGCAAGGATCTGGGGGTTCAGACGCTTACCCCCGCAGGTTGCACAGGGAATGATGGAAAAATACTGCTCGTATTTCTGGCGCTGACGATCAGAGGACGCTTCTTTGTAGCGATGCATCACCGCTTCGCAAATGCCCTCCCATTCGATGAACCAGTAGGTTTCGCGGCCATCGACGGTTACGTAGTCCACGCGAATCTTTTCGCCGGGCGCGCCTTCCATCATGATTTTCTGGACCTTCCTTGGGATATCCTCCCAAGGAGTATCGGGGCTCACGTTGTAATGCTCGAGTACCGCCCGCATAACCTGAGGGTAATAGTTGCCCGTCCTGAACGGCGCAACCGCGCCTTCGGAGAGCGAAAGCGACTTATCGGGAACCACCAAGCTTGGGTCAACCTCTTCGCGGCTGCCAATGCCCAAGCAATCGGGACACGCACCGTACGGCGCGTTGAACGAGAAGTCACGTGGCTGGAGCTCGGTCATGGAATAACCATGCTCGGGGCACGCCAACGCAAGCGAAAACAGGTGCTCGCCTTCCGCCAAACCACCCGTAGCGCCCGAAGAGGTTACCACGTCGGCAGCCTCTTCGCCCTTGCGCATCACCTTCACCAAGACTCGCCCCTCGGCAAGCTGGCAGGCCATCTCGACCGCCTGAGCAATGCGTGCGCGCGCACTTTCCTTCAGTACGACACGGTCGACCACCACATCGATGAAATGCTTGATCTTCTTATTGAGCGTACGAGGCTGGCCATCCAACTTCACTATCTCGCCATCGATACGAACACGGCTGAGGCCCTCATGAGCCATGTCTGCGAACAGCTTGGTGAATTCTCCCTTACGACCAGCAACCACCGGCGCCATGATGATGGCCTTCGCGCCGGGATCCAAGGCCAGGATGTCATCGGTCACCTGATCGG
>USDX01000016.1 GCA_900553605.1 uncultured Eggerthella sp.
ATTTCTGGGTAAAATCGCAACTTTTCGGAAAAAAATACCCAATCCCGAATTACTGACCGTCCCAACAGGAACCAAGGATACCGATACTGAATAAGGTAATGTTGTTTGCCTTGAGTGCAGCGTGCGCGGTCTTCCGACAGCTTTCCCAAGGTGAATTTCATGGGTTTGTGATAATGGAAGGAGAACAGTCTGTATGTCCACTACAGATAAACTCAACGGCTTCGGCCCTCTCGCAGGTGTCAAAGTTGTAGAACTCTGCGAATGGGTTGCCGCTCCTGCTGCAGTACGCTGCCTGTCCGAAATGGGCGCTACCGTCATCAAGACCGAGCCCCTGCACGGCGACGCTCAGCGCACCCAGGGTCCTGGCTTCGGTTGCGAAAAGAACGACTACGAAGATCCTACGTTCGACCTGAACAACACCAACAAGGACCTCGTTGCTATCAACCTCAAGGATGAGGACGGCATGAAGTTCATGAAGAAGCTTCTTGCTGACGCTGACGTTTTCGTTGTTAACCTGCGTGACAAGGCTCTGAAGAAGCTTGGTCTCGACTGGGAAACCATCCATGCTGAGTTCCCTCACCTGATCTGGGCTCAGATGCGCGGCTATGGCGAATTCGGCCCCGAGAAGGATTCTCCTGGTTATGACGCAGTATGCTGGGCTGCTCGTGGCGGCGTTGCTAACGTTTTCCGTGAGAAGGATCAGTCTCCTGCTATCGCTCCTCAGGCATTCGGCGACAACAACGCTGCATGCATGCTGGCTGGCGGCATTTGCGCTGCTCTGTTCAATCGCACCCGCACCGGCGTGGGCGACAAGGTTGTAACCAACCTCTATGCTGCTGCAATCTTCGCATCTGACATCGGCATCTGCGCTCAGCAGTTCGGCGCTGACTATCCTAAGTCCCGCACCGACGTACCCAACCCCTTCAACAACACCTATCGCACCTCTGACGACAAGTGGATCTACATCTGCATGCCTCAGTACGACAAGTACTACGCAATGATGATGGAACTCTTCGGCCGTCAGGACCAGGTAGACAACGTTGACACCCGCGACCTGTCCCACCTCAAGGCTTCCGGCAAGAACAAGGAAGTTATCGGTTGGCTCGAAGAGGCATTCGCAAAGCAGCCGTTTGAGTACTGGATGGAACAGTTCCGCGAGCATCAGGTACCGGCCCAGAAGCTCTTCCGCTTCCCCGACATCCTGCGTGACGAAGAGGCTTACATCAACGACTCCCTGCGTACCGTTGAGTACGACGAGTTCGGCAAGCATGCTCTGCCTATGACCCCGCTCCGCTTCGAGTCTGCTGGCGATCCTCCGGTTATCCTGGCAAAGCCCATTGGCTATCACACCAAGGAAATCATGGAGAAGTACGGCTATTCCGAGGACGAGATCAAGGCTATCGAGGACAAGGGCGGCGTTGGCATCTACCACGGCGAGCCTATCCCCGACACCATCTTCAAGTCCAAGCGCCAGGAGGCTGGCGACGCAGCTTGCACTTGGGAATAAGCTGAATTCATAGTTGCTTATTAAGAAAGGCCACCCTCGGGTGGTCTTTCTTTTTTGATGAGCTTTTTAAGCTTCAGCATATTGCCGAGAATTTGGAAAGCTTGATTCTCAGTAATTAGCGGATTTCAACTATCTTGCCGGATTTCGCCGATTCGATGGTCGCATTAATGACCTTAAGAGAGGCAAGCCCCTGCTCTCCAGTGCAGCGTGGGGTGCTGGCTCTTCCGGCGCACAGATCGATGAAATGCAGTATCTCCGATTCCATAGGATTGTTTGGCTCGACGCTGAATACTTCCTTCTCGAGTGGGTGTCGCCAGCCATATTCTTCGTCTTTGTCGGATGGGTAATGATAGAAGGTCATGGATGGGAATCCGAACGAACCCTTGGTGCCGAAAATATGCATCGAATCTGGGCCAATCTCCTGTGCCCACTGTTCGTTTTCCCCTGCCAGTAAGTCGTAATTCCACGGAGAGGGTGTACCGTCTGATATGAAGTACGTTGCGGTAGCTCCTCCCTCGAACTCGAATAGGGCTGACACGGAATCTTCTGCATTGTAGCCTCTAATGGTGTTGCGCTTTGCGGCATATACCCTTGTAGCCTTCATGTTCAAGACGTTGTTCAAATCGTCGAGGTCGTGAATGGCATTGACCAGCAAGATGGCCCCCTCAGGCTCTTTATGCCATTCTGCATCCCAGTAGTGCTTTTCTTTTGCGATCGCAAAACTGCTCTGAATGCCAATGATGTCTCCAAGTTTCCCTGTTGCGAGGAATTCCTTGAGAAAGAGAAACAAGTTCGAAGAGCGACGGTGATGGCCAATTAAGAGTGTTGCATTGTGCTCGTTGCAACAATCGATAATCGCTTGACCTTCTTCCGGCGTGTTGGCGATGGGCTTCTCAAGGAGAATGTTCTTTATACCAGCCTCGCAGCAGGCTTTTGTTGCGGAAAGATGGAGGCTGTTTGGAAGGGCAATAGCCACTCCGTCGAGCGTCTCGTTTGCAAGAAGATCGTTGTAGTCTTCGTAGAGCTTTGCTCTGACTTCGTTGGCCACATCGATCGCTTGTTGGCCGAATCCTGCGACTGCCGTTAGCTCAACTTCATCGTTTTCCTTGAAAAGGCGAGCGATTCGTGCACCCTGGTTTAAGCCGAATACAGCCATTTTGATTTTGCTCATAACTCCCCCTATTGTTGGCTATGTGATCCCCTGTGCTTAGGATAGGGGGGACGACAGGCGTAAACCAGTAAATAGTGTTTATCAAAGATTGAGAAACATAATAAGCAATAGTCGATGGAAGGAATGATGTGGGGAAATAGTTATAGTCGCAGGATTGCCCATAATGTTCGAATTTGGTAATAACGAATTAATCTATGCTGCCGAAGATTCATTCTACTCATCTCCTGTTGTGCGCAAATGGAGTTCGGCCGTTCATTGTTGCCTAGCTTCTCATTTTCGCAATGGAGGTTTCCCCTGATATCCAATTTGTAAGGGGATAGTTTGACGCTGAAAAAAAAATGTTCTGTTCCGAAATGACTATTTTGCTCTTGGAATTGGAAACAATTCGCATGGCTATTATATTTGAGGCAGGGAGAAGATTAACGTGAACAGTACCAACAGACGTTTATCTTATTAATTTAAGGAGGGCGATCATGGGAATTGATTTGACTGTTTCAGGGGAAACAAAGCTGACGGGTCTCGTCGGTGGGTCGGGGATTACCAGTTCTTTTTCCCCGCGTATGCACACTGCTTCTTTTGCTGAGGTTGGTGTTGACGCGGTGTATTTGAGCTTTCCGATCACACCAGAAATGCTTGGTGACGTTGTGCGCGGGCTTCAGGATATTGCCGTCGGATACAACGTAACGATGCCGTACAAAACCTATATCTGTGAACTTCTGGATGGGCTTTCTCCAGCTGCAAGGCTTATGGGCGCTGTAAATACCGTTGTTGTCAAGGACGGAAAATCGTACGGCCATAATACCGATGGTGCTGGTTTCAGCGAAAACCTCCGTCTGCATGGGTTTGATCCTTCTGGGAAAAAGGTGACGATCGTTGGCGCGGGCGGGGCTGGTTCTGCTGTTTCAACCCAACTTGCCCTTGATGGAGCTGCCTCAATTTCAATTTTCAACATACGTGATGAATTTTGGGACAAAACCATAACCCGCATTGAGTCGCTTGCAAAAGAGACAGGGGTAAAAGTTACTCTGAGCGATCTTGCCGAGAGGGATCATCTTGCTTCCTCCATTGCAGAGTCTGACTTGTTTGTTAATGCAACTCGTGTTGGCGCTGGCGACTTGATTGATCAATGCGTGATCGACGAAGACATGCTCCATGAAGGTCTTACCGTTGCCGATACGGTTTATAACCCTGTTGAGTCGAAGCTGATCAAGATGGCGAAAGCTCATGGTCTTGCGGCATATGGCGGCTTGGGCATGCTTCTTCAGCAAGCTGCTCTTGCTGAGAAGATCTGGTTTGGGACGGATATGCCCATTGAACTTATTCGAGAAAAACTGTTTTCGTAACGTGCCTCTCTTCTCCTCGAAAGGCCACCCTCGGGTGGCCTTTCTTTTTTTGTGCCGAGAAGATGACGAAAGAAGGTTCTGAATAAAGTCCATGTTCGGACTAACTATACTGCTCTTTTGAGATAGTCCGACATTGGACGAAAGGAGCAGAGTGGACGCTGAAAACAGAAGCGAAGAAAGCGTGATGGATTTCCTTACGCCTCTTCTTGCTCAGTTCGACAAAATCTATTATGACCTGGCTAAACGTCACGGTGAATCATACTTTGGCATGTGGGTGCTTGAAGAAATTGGAGATAGGCCAGAAGGGGTAACCCAAAAACAGCTGTGCGAGATTTTGTACTCGCCTAAGCAGACGGTGAATTCCGTTGTTGCGTCATTTGTGCGACGTGGCTTGGTGGAAACGAAGCCCAATAGTAGCGATGGAAGAAGCAAGCTCCATGTGCTTACTGCGGCGGGCGGGGAAAAGCTCGATGCGATTCGCCGTGATGAGCGTATGCTTGGAATCTATTCTCTGAATGGAGTGAGTAGGGAAGAGCTCGACCAGGTGCGAAGAGTTCTGTGCAGTATTGCTGATCGTTGTACTCAGGGAGTTGCGTTTCTTAATGCCAATGAACCCTTTCCTTGGGAAGGCGGGGAATAGGCGTGGCTATCGAAGAAGCAAGCGCTAAAGGTTCGGTCTTGGCGCATGAGCCTTCGCGGCGTACTGTGATCGCCGTATTTGTGGCACTCATGGTTTGCGAGGTTATCGGTTCGCTTGATCAGACCATTGTGTCCACGGCCCTTCCAACTATTGTGGGCGATCTGGGTGGCGTCAACCATATGCTGTGGGTTGTCGCGGCATATGTACTGACATGCACAATCACTATGCCGGTATATGGCAAGATAGGCGACATGATTGGCAGGAAAGGCCTGTTCATCATTGCATCGGTGTTGTTTCTGGTCGGTTCGATCATGTGCGGTGCCGCAAGCGACATGGCGATGCTTATTGCGGGTCGTGCCGTTGCCGGTTTGGGCGATGGCGGCTTGCTGGTGCTTTCTCAGGCCATTGTGGCCGACATCGTTCCTGCGCGTAAACGTGCCCTGTATTTGAACATCATGGGAATCGGTTGGGCGGTGCCCATGCTGGTGGGTCCCCTTTTGGGCGGAGTCTTCACCGACTTGATTAGCTGGCGTTGGGCGTTCTGGATGAATATCCCGCTTACAGTGTTCTCTATTGCTATTTCGGCGGTGCTGCTGCCTACGTACTGCAAACGCGAATCCCTTGCGAACTTTGACTATTGGGGCATCGCGTTTGTTGCTGCTGCGGTTTGTGCGCTCACCTTGGCCACATCATGGGGCGGTGTTGAGTATGCCTGGAATAGCCCCGTTATCATTTGCCTGATAGCTGCTGCGATTCTGTTTTCCGTGCTGTTCGCCGTTGCCGAGGCCAAGGCAAAGCATCCCATCATGCCCTTGTTCCTGTTCAAGAACAGGAACTTTATGCTCACCACGATAGGTGGATTTATCATCCTTTTTGCTACGATGGCGGCAATGTCGTATCTGCCTACGTATTTCCAGATCGCCCACGGCTTGAGCGCCACGGCAGCGGGATACATGGAAGTGCCCATGAGCATCGCGTATCTTATCGCCTCGATTATTTCTGGCGTGCTGATCAGCAAAAGCGGGCGCTACAAGAAGTTGATGGCAGTGAGTTTCGTTATTGCTGCGGTAGGTACCGTGCTCATCACGACGCTAACTGCCGATACTACGGTGGTGCTGGCGGGACTCTATCTGGCTATTATGGGCTTTGGCATGGGATTGAGCTTCGAGGTGTTGGTGCTCATTGTTCAGAATGAGTTTCCTTCGGATATGGTTGGAGTTGCAACCAGTGCCACGAACTTCTTCCGCGAAATTGGCACCACCTTGGGTGCTTCTGTTGCCGGTGCCTTGTTTACGGCCAATATCGCAAGTCAGATGGCGGACAAACTTGCTCCTTTCGGCGGAATTGCCGCTTTGGGCTTTGATGCCAATTCGCTTACCCCTGCGCTGGTAAGGACTTTGCCCGATGGGCTGCAGCATGCGGTTGCCGTGGCGTACAACGATGCCCTGATGCCGGTGTTCCTGCTCATGGTTCCGCTGACGGTGGTGGCTGGCCTGCTTATGATTGCCCTGAAAGAAAAACCGCTTGCAGATTCGCTTCGTGATCAAGGTTCAAAATAACAGGTTGCGCCCGTCCGATTCCGAAGTGTGTATGGGCAATTGCCGGATTCATTTCCGCAGCAAAGGGAAAAAGCGCTATGTCATGGGTTTTGCGGACTTGCGTCTTCCCTTTGCCGTCAATTCGCGTTTTTGCCTTGCCAAGCCGTTATTATGTTTAAAAGGGATTACTCTTCTCAGGCAAAGCGCGCAATGCTGCCTGGTATGAAGTTAGTTTTTAAGGAGAGGGTTTATGGATATCAAGCTTAATTATCGTGAGCAGGGTGATGGCTATCCGCTGATTCTTCTGCATGGGAATGGTGAAGACAGCAGCTGCTTTAGGCATCAGTTGGAGTATTTCTCTAAGGAATATCGCGTTATCGCTATTGATACGCGCGGCCAGGGTGAATCGCCTCGCGGTACCGCTCCCTTTACCTTCGAGCAGTTTGCTCAAGACCTGGAAGACTTCATGGATGAGCATGGCATTTTCCGTGCGAACATCCTGGGCTTCTCCGATGGTGGCATCACTGCGCTTATCTTCGCGCTCACGCGTCCTGAGCGCGTAAACAAGCTGATCCTGAACGGCGCCAACCTTGACCCTGAAGGCGTAATTGAGCCATTGCGCACGAAAATTCGGGAAAAGGCGGAGGAAGCTGCGCAGGCCAAAGACGAAAGCGCCGAAAACATGCAGCGCTACGAAAACCTGCGTCTTATGGCAGAGCAGCCCTCTATCGATCCGAAAGAGCTTTCCAAGGTCGAGGCTCCCACTTTGGTTATTGTGGGCACGCAGGATTTGATCGAAGGCGCTCACACCAAGCTTATTTACAGCAGTTTGCCCAACGCTGAATTGGTGTTCGTCCAGGGTGATCATTTCATTGCCTATGACAATCCCGTTGCGTTCAACGAAGCGGTGGATAAATTCCTCAAAGAGTTTTAGCTTGTGAATGACGGCTGTCTTGAGACGGACCGTGTTTCGAATGCGAGTGCGGCTCTGTTTCCTGAACAGCGAAAGAGCTGAATCGAATATCTTTTACCGAGCGGCCCCGATACGGCATCGGGGCCGCTTCTTTTGCGTTTGTGTGCATCGTGGTTGTGCGGGCTGCAACGGAGGAGGGCCCTGCTTTTTGAACTGCCTTCCATTTCTTGGGTATCGAGAAATGGAAGGCAGTACGTTTTTTGGCTGTGTATGATTCGGCTATGCATGTAAACGAGCAATAAGATCTGCCATGTCGCGTCCGAGCTGCTTTGCCATGGGCACGGCGATGGGGGTCTTCCTCTACGCTGCGGCGCCAGCGTGGTTTGCCGTCTTTCATGCCTGCCATAAGCGATCCGGTAATGCCCGATCCGATAACGGGCCCGGCTGGACGTGGATGGACAACCAGCATTTCATGAGTGGTAAAGAAGTTTTCCAGAACGCGGTTAGTTGCTTCTGCTCCGCAGTTGTCCAAACCTGCCATGGTAAGAAAGCCGCCCACCTTGCCCTTCAGCTGATTCTCAACCATGTGAAGCGGACGAGTGCGGTCGATGAAGCACTTGGTGCGCGCGGTAACGTTTCCGAAGTAGTCGGGTGATTCGAGGATGATTCCATCTGCTTCTAACATCCTTTCTTTCAGTTCGTCCATATCATCGGATATGGGGCAGACGGGTTTGCCGAGGCAGCGGTTGCACCCATTGCAGTATTCGATGTTGAGTTCGGAAAGCTCGACCAATTCGGTTTCGGCGTCTTTTGCCTTGGCTTCTTCAAGCACAAGGTTCAAAAGGAAGGCGGTGTTTTGTCCAGCGCGATGGCTTCCGTTGATTGCCAGTATTTTCATGATGGCACCTCTCTTTGTTACGGGCTTTTCCATTGTATCGGGCGAGGAGAGGTTGTTTCGCCCAATCGCCGAACGCGCGGACGGTGCGTGGGGACGGGTAGGTGATGCTTGGGATTCTTTTATTCTTTTGAAAAGGGCTTATTGCGTTTCTTTCGATAATGCGGGTATTGCCCGAATTGCTAATAATCTTGCGGCGCGGGCCGACCCCTACAATGAAATCAGCGCGCAAATATGCGCAAAGGGGGAATACAAAGGGGAGGAAGAGCTATGAGAGTAGTGCTCTGCGGCGATCTGCTTTTTTCGAGCAGGAACTTGAAGAATCGATTGGATAAGCGTGTGGTTGATCTGCTTGTTGATGCAGATGCGGTATTTGCAAATGCCGAGTTCAGCACGCCAAAACGAAATACCCCTCCGGGCTTGTGCATGTATTTGACTTCAGTGCGTCAAGATATCCTCGATGAGTTAACCGACTTGAACATCAAGCTGGTTTCCTTTGCGAACAATCACACTGTTGATTACGGCCCGCAGGGTTGCCTTGAAACCATGGAGGCCGCCGAAGCGCGAGGCATTATTCCCTGTGGTGTAGGTCGCAATCTTTGGGAAGCTCGTAAGGCGCGTTTCCTCGACACAGAGCAAGGTCGTGTAGCGGTGGTTGCATGCTCTTCGACCTGGGCCGAACGCGCTTTGGCAAGCAACGAGAATGCCGATGTGGTGGCGCGTCCTGGGTTGTGCCCGCTGCGTTGGGGGCGTTCGTATGTGTTACCCAGCGAGCAATTCGAACAGCTTCGTGCTATTGACGCAATGTTGGGTACCGACAAAAGCTTCAAAGAAGTGAGCAAGATTGAAACGTGGGAGCCACCGACAGAAGATGCGTTCAAGTTCGGTTCTGCCATGAGTGGAAACTTGCAGATTGAGCGCGGTGACCGCGCCTATGTTCGCGATTATGTGAACGAATCCGATCAGGAAGCAATCCTGGAAAGTATTCGCGATGCTGCGCGTAGGTCGGATGTGGTTATTGCCACATTGCATACGCATGAAGGCGAAAACGAAAACTGGTATGCAACCTATGCGCCAAAATTCGTAGAAGAATTTGCCCGTAAAGCCATTGATGCGGGGGCAACGTGCTTTGTAGGGCAGGGCGCCCATTTCCCGCGTGGCGTGGAAGTGTATAAGGGATGCCCCATTTTCTACAATCTGGGCAGCTTGCTGATGGAGTTCGAATCGGGCGAATCGATGATCTCGCCGGAAATGTACGAGACGTATCATCTGGGCCCCGATGCCCATCCGTCTGATCTGCATTCGAATCGCGCCCAGAAGCCTGATGGCTCCTGGAATGGGTTCTACTCGGAACGTCGTTTCTCTACCAACTTCCTGGTCGTCCTCGATATCGACGAGGAGGGGGCGAACTACGAAATTGTTCCGCTTGATTTGGATATGCATCGTGAAAACAACCTGAAGCGCGGCTTGCCGGAGGTTTCTACCCCTGAAGAGGGAAAGAAGTTCGCCGAGTACCTTGCGCATGCCAGCGAACGCTATGGGGTTTCGTTTGCGTACTGCGAAGAAACAGGGGCTATTGCATTCGATGCTTAAGCAAGGTGCGTCCCTGAAGGGCAACAGTTATTAGGCGTCAACAACTAGGGCTTTTCATCGGTTAGGGGCACCCGTACCTGCTCATAGGCTTTTGCTCGGGGCGCCCGCCGCCAGCCCATAGACTTTTGCGGGAAGCACGATTGCCCGGCGATTGCCCGCAAGCGAGCACGGCAAGCCGTTTGCGAGCACCGTATCACGTGATTAGAGGAGGGGTTATGTCATTCAACACCATCAAAACCGAAGAGCGTGATGGCATTTACATCATTACGCTGAACAGGCCAAAGGCGAAAAATGCCATGAACAGCGAAATGTGGCAAGAGTTGTGCTGGGCCTTTGACCACCTCGATGAAACCGATTCGCTTCGTTGCTGCATCATGACGAATGTTGGTGATTGCTTCTGCGCCGGGAGCGACCTGAAGGAAATTGCTGCAGGCACCTATCATGCTCCCGAGGGGTATGAGGAAAGCGGGTTCTGTGGCATGACCAAGCGTTATATTGCGAAGCCGATCATCGCGGCATGCCAGGGGCGTGTTTTAGGGGGCGGCGTAGAAGTTGTTATGGCGTGCGATTTGGCAGTCTGCTCAACCGAATCGACGTTTTCGCTTCCTGAACCGCGGCGTGGCCTTACGGCTGCGGGCGGTGGTCTGCTGATGCGCATCATGCAGATGGTGCCTCAAAAAGCAGCGATGGAGCTGATGCTTACCTGCGAGCCTTTCTCTGCTCAAAAGGCGCTTGACTGCTTCTTGGTAAATCGTGTTGTTGAGCCTGATCAGGTGCTTGACGAGGCTATTTCCTTGGCGAAGCTTATCTGCAAGGGTGCACCTTTGGCGGTCGAGTGCACAAAACGAACCGCCTACGAAACCATGGGAGAAAACGTGGTCTACCCTTCGCGAGGCTGGGAAATTCTCGAAGAGATTGAGCAGATTACCCAAAACAGTGAAGACAAGATTGAGGGCGCAACGGCGTTTGCCGAAAAGCGTGAGCCAGTTTGGAAGGGCCGCTAAGATCTTCAATCGAGCTTGTTGGCAAAGGCGCTCCGTAAAGGGGCGCCTTTTTTGGTCAAAAACGAGTAAATGGGGTATTTCGTTTTATCGGGATTACCTGATGAATGGGGTTTGTGCTTTCGTCATAACCTGGAGAGGTTACATTTCGTCAAACTTGGGAATAGGTAAGACCCTTTTGGTACCGTATCCTTTTAAAGGTGAAAAGTATGTATCAGGAGGGGTACCGTGGACTTCGCTTTGTCCGACAATCAGAAGAACATCATTGCCACATTTCGCGAATTCGGTGAATCGGTATTTACTCCTGAATCGGTATTCCAGTGGCGCAAAGATCAAGGTCTTCCTGATGAAGTGGTGAAGGGCTTCGTCGATCGCTACTTTGCGCTGGACGATCAGTGCCCTGATGGCATGGGCATTATGTCGCAGACGCTTATCTTGGAAGAGCTTTGCCGTTGCGCGGGTGCTGCTCTTCCTTTTCAAAACGACCTGTTCAATCTGCAGATTATGGGTGGTTTTGCCGATGAGGCGGTATCGTCGAGGGTCTTGGACGACTACCGTCAAACGGGGCGCCTGATGTTTTCGCTGGGCGTTTCTGAGCCAAATGCGGGTTCCGACACCATGAGCATGACCACGTCGGTTGAAACGCGCGACGGCCGCCTGGTGCTCAACGGCAAGAAAACCTATGTGAACAACGGCGAGTATTCGCCGAGCATTCTGTGCGCTGCCATCGACAAGGACACGCCTTCCGAAGACGAGTATCCGTCACTTTCCTTTTGGCTTATTCCGCACGATTTGCCAGGCATACGCGCTGTTCCCATCAACAAAATCGGCCAATCGATGGTTCCGTTTGCATCGGTCTCCTTCGATGAAGTCGAGTTGAAGCCCGAGTACCGTTTGCGTGGTCACGAAGGGGGCTTCCGCCACCTGTTCAAGATGTTGGAGTTCGGCCGCGTGTTCACGTGCGCAGCGTCATTGGGCATGGCGCAAGCCGCAATGGAAGATGCAGTTGCCAATGCGCGCGTGCGAAAGGCATTCGGTGTTTCCATCGGGCAATTCCAGCAGGTAGAGCAGATGCTTACCGATATGGAAGTGTCGCTGCGCACGATGCGTTCCATGCTGTACCAAGCTGCATGGGCCATTGAAACCGACCAGCCCGATAAGCGTTTGGCAGTTGCGTTGATGAAGCGCTATATCCCTAAGACGGCAACTGAGGTGGCAAGCAGCGCTATGCAGATCTTGGGCGGCCTGGGTTACACCGAAAGCGCTCGAGTGAGCACCATCTGGCAGGATTGCCGTGGCAATCAGATAGCCGAAGGCACCGATCAGATCATGGTGTATATTTCCGCGCCTTTGATCATGGATTCTTACAAACAGGTTTGATTTCCAGGTTGGTGTAGTAAGTCAGCGAGCGGGTGTGAGGGCTTCAAGATTCCGCGAAAGCGTGAGGAAGCGTGCGGCTGCACGTGACGAGCGCTTGCAGCGGGAAGATTGAAGTTCTCACACCCGCGCAGCGTCGGCAACGTGCTTTGTTCGGCAGAACGAAGCACTCATAAATTGCGCCTTAATTGAGCTTCCTTGATTTCGCTTTCCATGGAGCTGTGGATGATGTTGGAAAAAGGTCCTGCGTTGCTGATCAGGTGCTTGGTGCCGGGCTGTTCGCACTTGTGTGTGAAATAAGAAAGGAATGCACAGGTGTAGAACTCGCTTAAGAAGTCAATATTCTCTTCCGGCAGATAGCGGTTGGCCAAGATGATGGTGATGTCGTTGCGCAAGGCGGGAAGGTACAGATCGTACAGGTATTCTCGCAGGGTGGCAGGTCCGGTTTCGGCGAAAGCCTGCATATAAAAGGCGCGGTTTCGCTCCAACACAATGGCGAAGGCATCGAAGAACTTCGAGTGGTCAAGCGAGCGCACTCCCGATTTCTGCGTGATGTAGAAGGGGAAGCTCGAAAGCGAAGGGTCTTCGTCTTTCTTGTAAACCAAGATGTTCTCGGGGAAGCGGTTTTGAAGCTCGAGCCCGAGATCATATCTGAACTTCCAAATGATAAGAGCGTTCTTGTCCTCGAAGTGGTAGTAGAACGTTTTGCGGTTCTTGCCCGTACGCTCAACGATGTCGCTGATGGAAACCTTCTTCAGCGGCTGCTCCTCGCACAGTTGCACAAGCGCATCGGCAATTAGCAGTTTTGTGTCGAGTGTTCCCATTTCCCGATCCTTTCAACCTTCCATACTTGGCTAGTTTAGCGCTACCGAGCATTCTTTTGGTCAAATCAATGAAAATGAGTAGTTGATTCAAAAACTATCGCAGCAATTGGTCGGCTAATGCTCGATGAATGGATGCACATCGCGCAAATTATGCATAATGCCGCCAATTCGTCCGAATATCTGTTTTACAATAATTTACGCGAAGGAGTGCTCACGATTGGTCATCACTGGTATAGATCGTTGCATGTAGGGTAGGCGGCTTCCAGAAGGGGGAGGTCGTCGTTTTCATGTTCGGAAACGAATTGTGCCAGGTATGTCTAATCTGCTCTCAGAGGTTCACATCTTATGTTCTTAGGAAAGGGGCTGCGACGTGAAGTACGAATTACTGAACAAGCCGTTTAAGATCGGCAACGTGGAATTGCGAAATCGCTTTGTCATGCTGCCAATGACCATCGAAAAGACCGACAACTACCATGTTGGCGATGACCTCGTAGACTTTTACGAGCAGCGCGCAAAGGGCGGTGCCGCTCTGATCGAGCTCGGCTCTTGCTACGTTTGCGACGTTTTCGACACTCACCCCAAGTACCACACCACCACCGGCGCTGTAGGCGTTTGGGACGACTGCTTCATCCCTGGTCTTACCCGCACCGCTGAAGTTTGCCACAAGCATGGCGCAAAGCTCGCTGCTCAGCTGCAGCTTTGCTACGAGTGGCGTGCAACGGGTGAAGACGAGCTTCACTCCTATGCCCCTTCTATCGACGTTGCTTCCGGCCCCTTCGTTGGTATGCCTGAAAAGGAATTCACCAAGGAAGAGATCCAGCTCGTTGTAAAGCAGTACGGCGATGCTGCTAAGCGCTGCCAGAAGGCTGGCATCGACATCATCGAGATCCATGCAGGCATTGGCTACATGGTTATGCGCTTCATCTCCAAGTACTCCAACCATCGTACCGACGAGTACGGTGGAGACACCAAGGGTCGCTGCAAGCTTCTCACCGACATCATCGACGAGATCCACAAGCAGTGCGGCGAAGATTACCCGATCCTCGTTCGTTACTCTGCAGACGACCTTATGCCTGGCGGCCAGCGCGTTGAGGACCTCAAGGAGGTCATCGAGGTTGTAGAGGCTCACGGCATCGACGCTTGGTCCATCCAGGCTGGCTTCCATGAGGCTCCTCGCCCCGTTGCTAACCAGCTCGTTCCCGAAGGTGAGTTCATCTATCTGTCCAAGGAAGCTAAGAAGTACACTTCTCTGCCTTGCTTCCCTGGCACTCGTATCAACCACCTCGACGTATGCGAGAAGATTCTCGCTGACGGTTCCGGCGACGCAGCTGGTATGGCTCGTCACTGGATCGCAGAGCCCGAAATCGGCATCAAGGTTGCCGAGGGTCGCTCCGAAGAAGTTCGTCCCTGCATCGTTTGCTCTCGCTGCCTGGACAACATCTTCATCGGCAAGCCCTGCAAGTGCTCCGTTAACCCCAACGTATACTTCTCCCAGTTCGGTCAGCCCGAAGACCACAAGGTATCCGGCGCAGAAGCCGAGAAGAAGATCCTCATCGTTGGTGCTGGCCCCTCCGGCCTGGAAGCTGCTCGCAACCTCAAGCTTCGCGGCTTCAAGAACGTTACCGTTGTCGACCAGAAGAAGAAGGCTTGCGGTCTTCTGAACCTCGCTCAGGTTCTGAACGAAGAGCTTCCTCCGATGGTTGATTGGTACAACAACGAGATCAAGCGTCTTGGTCTCGACGTTCGTCTGAACACCAAGGCTGACGCCAACTACATCAAGGACTTCGGCGCTGACGAGGTAATCCTCGCTGTTGGCCCCGAAACCTCTTCTCCCGACGTTCCCGGCAAGAACCGCAAGAACGTTATCGACTCCCACGCACTGAAGGAGCTCGTAGAGGGCAAGAACACCCCGGGCATGGGCGCTATGTGGGGCCTGTCCTGCTTCGGCATGGGCATCCTGGGCGCACCCCTTGGCCTTATGAAGTGGGGCCTCGGTACGCACCTGCTGGTTAAGAAGCGTCTTGCTGTTATCGGCGGCGGCTTCGCTGGCATCGAGGTTGCATCTTCCATGAACGAGGGCCGCGAGGTTACCGTTATCGAGTCCGCCAAGAAGGCTGGCGCTGAAATCGGCATCATCGACAAGAACCCTGAGCTCCGCAAGCTCAAGAAGGAAGGCGTTAAGATCCTTACCCTCACCAAGGTTAAGGCTTACACCGACGAAGGCGTTCTGTGCGAAGACGCTGAGGGCAAGGAATTCACTGTTCCCGCTGACACCATCATCGCTGGCACGGTATGCGTTGATAACACCTCCCTCTACGATCAGGTTAAGGCTGTACTCGGCGAAGAGCACCTGCACCTCATCGGTAACGCATCTCCCCACACCGATTGGGAAGGCGTTGCAGCAAACGATCCTTACGGTACGCCTGAGTTCAAGCGTCTCCTCGAGGCCGTTCGCGACGGTTACCTCACCGCTATGAAGATGTAGTCATCTGCTGAAGCAGTTGATTTCGCACTAAGTGCATTCGGAAAGCCGCCCGTTTGGGCGGCTTTCTTGTTTTCTGATTTCGTCAGCCCTGCCTGCGTATGGGCTTAATGGGCAGATGGTCAGGACGTACTGCCGTGCGGGAGTTGGGCGAAGGGCGTTTTCAGCCCGACTCCCGCTTGTGTGCTGTCATTTTTTTTCATTCGATGAACGTATCCTGCGTAAACGTTTGGCTGCAACAGTTGTGCGGTGTGGTTTGCTATCATGGGAATGTTCTAGAGTTGTGCCATTTTTGGCATGAAAAACGATGAAGGAATACCATGACTCAGCATCTCACCGAAAAGGACGTACGCGGCATTGCCACGTACGCACGCATCGGGCTGACCGATGAAGAGGTTACGGAAATGACCGTCGACCTGAACAACATCATCGAAAGCCTGAAGCCTATCACTGAATACAACTTGGAGGGCGTAGAGCCCACCTTCCATCCCATCGGAAACCTTTCCAACGTTATGCGCGAAGACGTTGAGGGCGAAAGCTTCACTCAGGAAGTTGCCCTCGAAAACGCACCGAAGCAGCAGGATGGCAGCTTCCTTATTCCCGCAATTCTGGGTGGAGGTGACGAGTAGTGGCTCAAGCATTCGCAGAGCTTTCAGTAGCTCAGATCCAGGCAGGCCTTACTGCCAAAGAATTCAGCGCCAAGGAAGTTGCGGAAAGCTCTTTGGCTCGCATCGCATCTGCCGATAAGGCGGTACATGCCTTCCTCGAAACCACCGAAGAAGCGGCCTTGGCTGCAGCGGCACGTGTTGACGCTGCCATTGCTGCGGGCGATATTGCCCAGGCTGGCCCGTTGGCGGGCGTGCCCGTTGCCTTCAAAGACAACATGAACCTGGAGGGCACTCACACCACCTGCTCTTCCCGCATGCTGGAAAACTACGTTTCGCCCTATACCGCAACGTGCGTAAGCAAGATCATCGAAGCTGGTGGCATTCCGCTGGGCAAGCTCAACATGGACGAATTTGCCTTCGGCTCCTCCACGGAAACTTCGGCATTCGGCCGTACCTTCAACCCGTGGGATCTGGAGCGTGTTCCCGGCGGATCTTCCGGCGGCTCTTCTGCTGCAGTGGCTGCTGGTCTTGCAACGCTAACTCTGGGCTCCGATACGGGCGGTTCCATCCGTCAGCCTGGCAGCTTCTGCGGCACGGTCGCCGTGAAGCCGACATATGGCGTGGTTTCTCGCTACGGCGTTGTAGCCTTCGGTTCCTCCCTTGATCAGGTTGGCCCGTTTGCTCGCAACGTTCAGGACGCCGCTCTTGCCATGAACGCCCTTGCTGGCCACGATCCGCTTGATTGCACCAGCCAGCCGGTAACCACCGATTTCACGGCAAATCTTGCCGAAGGTGTTTCTGACATGCGCATCGGCGTTGTTCCTGCCTTTATGGAAGCAGAGGGCTTGGCTCCCGAGGTTCGTGCCAAAGTCGAAGAGGCGGTAGAGCATCTTCGCCAGATGGGTGCGGAAATCGTAGAGGTTGAGCTCCCCAATGCCCAGGCGGCAATGAGCGCATACTATGTGCTCGGCCCCTGCGAGGCGTTCTCCAACTTGGCTCGTTTCGATTCCGTCCGTTATGGTTACTGCGAGCCTGGTTGCAAGGATCTGGGGCATCAATATGAGGCTTCCCGCTCCGCTGGCTTCGGCCCTGAGGCGCGCCGCCGCATCATGCTGGGCAGCTACCTGCTTTCCGCGGGCGTATACGAAAAGTACTACTACCCGGCTCAGCAGGTTCGCACCCTTATTACCCAGGACTACGTAAAGGCATACGAAAAGGTTGATTGCATCATCGCTCCGGTTGCTCCGCGCACCGCGTTTAAGTTTGGTGAAATTGCAGACCCCACTTCGATGTACCTTTCCGATATGTTCACCATTTCCATCAACATCGCTGGCAACGGCGGCATGAGCATGCCTGTTGGCCTGGGCGCCGATTCTGGCATGCCTGTGGGCGTTCAGCTCATCAGCCCTGCTTTCAAAGACGAAAACATGCTGCGCGCTGCCGCCGCACTTGAAACGGTGTACGGCACAGCTCCCGTTGCTCCTGCATTTGCCGATGGAAAGGATGGTGAATAGCCGTGAAGAAGCTCGAACAAGTACTCGAAGATTGGGAAGCGGTTATCGGCCTGGAAATCCATGCCGAGCTCACCACGCTTGAAACCAAGATGTTCTGCAGCTGCAAGCTCGAATTTGGCGCTGAGCCCAACACGCATACCTGCCCGGTATGCCTTGGCTTGCCTGGTGCTTTGCCGGTGCCGAACAAGGCGGCAATCGAATCTATCGTGTTGGCTGGCCTGGCTACCAACTGCGACATCGAGAAGCGCTCTATGTTCTATCGCAAGAACTACATGTATCCCGATATGGCGAAGAACTTCCAGACCACGCAGGGCCCCGTTGCCTTCTGCATGCGCGGTCATTTGGACTTGGACGTTGATGGCGCTGCTGCCAAAGAACGCATCGATCTGGGCGATTTGAAGCCAGGCGAGCAGGGCGCTGAAGGCACCACTGCTGCAAACGTTACTCGCACCGAAGATGGCTACGTTGCCCATGTGGGCATTGAGCGCATCCATATGGAAGAGGACGCGGGCAAGATGATCCACATCGGCGGCGGCGAAGGTCGTATTGCCGGTGCCACCCATTCGCTGGTTGATTACAACCGTGCAGGTACGCCTCTTATCGAGTTAGTAACCAAGCCCGACCTTCGCACGCCCGAAGAGGCTCGTCTGTTCATGCAGAAGCTTCGCCAGATTTATCTGGCCATCGGTATTTCCGACTGCTCGATGGAGGAAGGCTCGCTGCGTTGCGACGGCAATGTTTCCCTGCGTCGCCGTGGTTCTACCGAGCTGGGCACCAAGACCGAGCTCAAGAACATGAACTCCTTCAAGAACCTTCACGATGGCTTGGCTTACGAGATCTGCCGTCAGGCTGAGGTTCTGGAAGAGGGCGGCATCATTTACCAGGAAACCCGCCATTGGGACCCCAGCGCCAAACGCACCATCGTTATGCGCGTGAAGGAAACGGCAGACGACTATCGCCTGTTCCCTGAGCCCGACTTGGCTCCCTACGACTTGTCCGATGAATTCATCGAGGGCGTTCGCGCTAAGTTGCCCGAGCTTCCCGACGAAAAGGCAAAGCGCTTCGAATCGGAGTTCGGTCTTTCCGCTTACGACGCTCGCCACTTGGTGGAGCATCGCAGCACTTCGAATTTCTTCGAGGCCTGCATGGCTGAAGCGGCGGATGATTCGAGCAAGCTGGCCAAGCCTCTGGCGAACCTCATCATCAACGATGTTGCCGCTTATGCGAATGCCAACGGTGTTTCTGACATGGCTCAAACCGCCCTTTCGCCTGCACGTGCAGTGGAATTGGTTAAGCTCCTCGCCGAAGACACCATTTCTTCCAAGCAGGCAAAGGAAGTGTTTGCCATCGTGCTCGAAGACGACAAGGATCCTTCCGTCATCATCGAAGAGCGTGGTATGAAGCAGGTATCCGATACGGGTGCTATTGAGGCTGTTGTCGATGGCGTGCTCGCTGCTTTCCCTGACAAGGTTGAACAGTATAAGGCAGGAAAAACGGGCCTGCTGGGCTTCTTTGTCGGCCAATGTATGAAGCAGATGAAAGGCCAGGGCAACCCGAAGGTTATCAACCAGCTGCTTGCTCAGAAACTTTCGTAGCCAAGCTCTATAAATGCGATGCGTTGTCTAAACGAGCGCATCGTTTCAAGCGCCCGGCCCGTTTGGGTCGGGCGCTTGGCGCTTAAACAGGAAAGCTGTGTTGCTGCATCATTTTTTCGATTAGGGATTTCAGGAAGCTCGATTTTGGTCAAAATCGAGGACAATTTGCCCTTCCAGCGGGGTTTTACCGAGGTTTGGGTCTGCTCGGCAGTCCCTAATCGAAAAAATGATGCAAAAAAGTTCTAATTATTGTTTTGGAGGATGTTCGGTGACCGAAGAATCGAGCGAGGGAGCAATGGATGCTGCCCGTGCGGCGCTGAAAGAGCATTTCGGCTATGATGGCTTTCGCCCTGGTCAGGAAACGCTGGTGGAAGCCGTGCTTTCCGGGCGTGATTGCCTGGGCGTGATGCCGACGGGTGCGGGCAAGTCGATTTGCTACCAAATACCAGGTGTGGTGTTGCCGGGCTTGACCCTGGTAGTGTCTCCTTTGGTTTCCCTTATGGGCGACCAGGTACGTGCCTTGCTTGACGCTGGTGTGCGTGGCTCGTATTTGAACTCTACGCTCACCCCTGGTCAGCAAGGTACCGTGATGCGCCGTGCGTTGGCGGGTACCTATGACATCATGTATGTAGCTCCCGAACGGTTGGCCGATCCTCGATTCATCGAATTTGCCTCTCAGGCAAACATTCCCCTCATCGCTATCGATGAAGCCCATTGCGTTTCGCAGTGGGGGCAGGATTTTCGCCCTGCCTACCTGGGAATAGGCGAATTTATCGACGCCCTGCCAAAGCGCCCCATTGTTGCGGCGCTTACGGCAACAGCAACGGAGAAGGTTCGCGAAGACATCGTTTCGCTGTTGGGTTTGCGCAATCCCGCTACCGTGGTTACCGGGTTTGATCGCCCCAACCTTCACTTTGCCGTTGAACAGCTTCCCTCAAAGCGCAAACTAGCGCGTATCGTTGCGTACGCTTTGAATCATCCGCAAGACTCGGGCATTGTGTATTGCTCCACACGCAAAGACGTCGAAAAGGTACATGAGACATTGGTGGAAGCTGGCGTGAAGGCGGTTCGCTACCATGCGGGCCTTTCGGTTCAGGAGCGCACCGATTCGCAACAGGCGTTTGTGCTGGATGACGCTCCCATCATGGTGGCCACCAATGCATTTGGCATGGGCATCGACAAATCGAATGTGCGCTACGTTATCCACCACAATATGCCTGGTTCGTTGGAGGCGTACTACCAGGAAGCGGGTCGTGCTGGTCGCGACGGCGAGTCGTCGGAGTGTTTGCTGCTGTGGAACGACGGCGATATCGGCACGTGCCGATTCTTTATCGAGCAAGAAGTGGAAAATGAGGCCCTTACGTCTGAAGAGCGCGAATTGGTGCGTGCTTCGCAGCGCCGCTTGCTGGCTGCCATGACAGGCTACTGTCTTACTACGCGCTGTTTGCGCGGTCATATCCTGGAATATTTCGGGGACGAATCCGCTGCGGAGTGTGGCAATTGCTCCAATTGCGAGGGGTCGTATCAAGCGCTGGATGTAACCTTGCAGGCTCGCGCCGTCATGCGCTGCGTTCAGGAATTACGCGGTCGTTTCGGTAAATCCGTGGTGGCTGATGTGTTGCATGGCTCCAGGAGCCAGCGCATTTTCGAGTTTGGCCTGGAAAGCTCGCGCACTTATGGCACCTTGCCCGATGACTCGGCAGCAAGAATCAAGGAAATCATTGAAATCCTGGCAAGCGAAGGTTACCTGCAGATAGGGGAGGGGCGCTATCCTCTGGTTGGCTTGGGCGTTCGTGCCCGCGAAGCGGCGGTGCCTGAATTCTCGCTTGCCATGAAGCGTCCACCTGAGCGCATAACGCGTTTGAAAGGGGCTGAAGGGGCAAGTGCCGCCTTCGGTGCGGCTGGCTCCGATGCGCCGAAAAAGGCGAAGGCTGCAGAAGGCCTTGATCCGATGGATGCTGAATTGTTCGAGCGTCTGCGCGCTTTGCGCAAGCGCATAGCAACCGAAGCCACCGTGCCTCCCTATGTGGTGTTCTCGGATGCGGCTTTGCGCGCCATGTGCCTTGCTCGCCCGAAGGACGAAGCCCAATTCCTGGATGTTCAGGGCGTTGGGCAGAAAAAGCTCGAGCGATACGGCGAAGAGTTCTTGCGCGAAATCAACGCCTAGTGAGGGGGCTGCTGGTGGTCGACCGTTTATCCCCGACTGCGAAGGACCGCATGCCGTTGGCTTGCCCGCGGATGCGAATGGGAGAGGTTGACACCCTGTTCTAGTTACAAAACGCGTATCATTGAACGGTTATGTCTTTTGGCATAACCGTTTTCGTTTACGACAAGAAAGGCAGCTTGCATGGCCAGCCAGAACACTACCGACAACACGGGCTCTTCCGTAGACGGGCAAGGGCGCGAAGGTTTCTCTAGCCGTTTGGGCTTTCTGCTTATCAGCGCAGGCTGCGCTATCGGTCTGGGCAACATCTGGCGCTTCCCCTACATCACTGGACAATACGGCGGTGCCGCGTTCGTTCTGATGATCCTGCTCTTCCTGGTGGTGCTCGGCGTCCCGCTGCTGGTGATGGAGTTTTCTGTAGGGCGCGCAAGCCATCGCTCGACGGCGCGAAGCTTCAATGCCCTGGAGCCGCGTGGCTCAAAGTGGCATTGGTTCAAGTGGTTTACCCTTGTTGGTAACTACGTCCTGATGATGTTTTACACCAGCGTTTGCGGTTGGATGGTTGCCTACCTGTTCAAAACCGGCATAGGAACCTTTGACGGAACGCATGATATTCCCACTGTTTTTTCTTCCATGATCGGCGACCCGATTGAAATGGCGGGATGGATGCTGCTGGTAACGCTGGTTGGTTTTGCGATCTGCGCAGCTGGCGTGCAGAAGGGTGTAGAGCGCATCACCAAGGTGATGATGGCCGCCCTGTTTGTTTTGATGGCTGTCCTTTGCGTTCATTCGTGTCTTCTTGAAGGTGGCCAGGAGGGTTTGGAATTCTACCTGCTGCCCAACTTCGACAACCTCTTCAATAATCCAAACGCCAGTTTCGCGGAAATCCTGTATGCCGCAATGAGCCAGGCGTTCTTCATGCTTTCTGTTGGCATTGGTGGCATGTCCATCTTCGGTAGCTATATCGGACGTGACAACAAGCTTACGGGCGAAGCGGTGCGCATTGCGGGTATGGATACCTTGGTCGCCATCATGGCGGGTCTTATCATCTTCCCCGCATGCTTCGCTTATGGCGTTGCGCCTGATGCTGGCCCCGACCTGGTGTTTCTTACCTTGCCTGCTGTGTTTGAGCAAATGCCGCTCGGCCAGCTGTGGGGAACGATATTCTTCCTGTGCATGGCCTTCGCGGCGCTTTCAACCGTTATCGCGGTGTTCGAGAATATCCTGCGTTTTTCGATGGATCAGTGGGATGTCACGCGCAAGCGAGCAGTCGCCATCAACGGGCCTTTGCTGGCATTGCTTTCCCTGCCGTGCGTCCTGGGCTTTTCCGTGTGGTCGGGCATGCAGATTCCCGGCATCGGCGATATCCAGTCGTTGGAAGACTTCTTGGTTTCCAACAACTTCCTGGTGTTGGGCGCTTTGGTATTCGCCCTGTTCTGCACCCGCCGTTCTGGCTGGGGCTGGAAGAACTTCCTTGCTGAGGCCAACGAAGGTGAGGGCATGGCGTATCCGAAATTCCTGTACGTTTGGACTCGTTACGGTGTGCCGCTGCTGATCATCATTATTTTCGTAGCGGGATGGGTGCCCAAAATCACTTTCTGGCTGAATATGTAGCGAGCCGTTCGGCTTTTGCCCGTCGAGACTATTCGGCGGTTTGAACTCTTGCCTTGGAGTTCAAGAGCGTATACTTCGAACATTGCAACTCAAAGCAGAGGAGAAACCGCTGTGGCAGATAAAGAAATCGTAGACGAAGGGCGTGAGAAGTTCTCAAGCCGTCTTGGGTTCATTCTTATCAGCGCTGGTTGCGCTATCGGCTTGGGCAACATCTGGCGCTTCCCCTACATCACGGGTGAATACGGCGGTGCGGCATTCGTTCTTCTCATCCTGTTTTTCCTGGTGGTGCTTGGCGTGCCGCTGCTGGTGATGGAGTTTGCCATGGGACGCGCCAGCTACCGTTCCCTAGCGCGTAGCTACGAGGCTCTGGAGCCGCAGGGCTCGAAGTGGCATCGCTTCAAGTGGCTTGGTTTGGTTGGCTGCTATCTGCTCATGATGTTCTACACCGTGGTGTGTGGCTGGACCATTGCCTACTTTGTGAAGGCGGCAATGGGTACGTTCGACGGCACGGAAGATGTCACGATGGTATTCGGATCGATGCTCGGTAACCCCATGGAGCTTACGGGCTGGATGCTTTTGGTTGCCGTTATTGGTTTTGGCGTGTGCACCATGGGCGTGCAGAAGGGTGTCGAGCGTATTACCAAGGTGATGATGGCGGCGCTGTTCGTCATTATGGCTCTTCTGTGCGTGCACTCCCTTACGCTGGAGGGTGGCCAGGCTGGATTGGAGTTCTACCTGCTGCCCAACTTCGACAACCTTTTCAACAATCCCAACGCCAGCTTCCCCCAGATTGTCTATGCTGCTATGAGCCAGGCCATGTTCATGCTCTCGATCGGCGTTGGCTCCATGTCTATTTTCGGCAGCTACGTGACGCGCGATAGGAAGCTCACGGGCGAAGCGGTGAACGTTGCCCTGCTTGATGCCTTGGTTGCCATCATGGCAGGCCTTATCATCTTCCCAGCTTGCTTCGCTTACGGCATCAGCCCTGATGCTGGCCCTGGTTTGGTGTTTCTCACATTGCCTACGGTATTCGAGCAGATGCCTTTGGGCCATTTGTGGTGCACGCTGTTCTTCCTCTTTGTTGCAGCTGCGGCGCTCTCTTCAGTCATTGCCGTGTTTGAGGCGATTCTTCGCTTCACCATGGATCAGTGGGATATTTCCCGCAAGCGTGCCGTGGCAATCAATGCGCCTATTTTGGCGCTGCTTTCCCTGCCGTGCGTATTTGGCTACAACATCTGGTCGGATTTCCTGGTGCCGGGCATCGGCGATGTGCAGTCGTTGGAAGACTTTATCCTTTCCAACAACATCCTGCCCATTGGTTGTTTACTGTTCGTGCTGTTCTGTACCACCAAGCGCGGCTGGGGTTGGGATAAATTCATGGCAGAAGCTGATCGCGGCGAGGGTATTGCATTCCCGAAGTGGACACGCTTATGGGTTAAGTATGGTGTGCCTGCGCTGATCCTCATCGTGTTTTTCACGGGTTGGGCGCCCACTATGCAAACTTGGCTCGGCTTGGCGTAGCTGAACTCTTCGCGCAATTAAGTCGGGCTCGGCATCATTGTGCCGAGCCTTTGGTGTAGGACCCGGAATGGTAGCTCGTTCCGGGTCCGTTTGCATTTGGCTTGCTTTCGTTCGGGCTGCTCAATAATGGCTGATTTCCCCATAACCCTCATTGGAGCCTAAAACGAGAAAGAGCAGCGAGATTGCTCTCGCCGCCCTTTCTCGCGGAATATGCTAGATGCCGTTGCCCTTAAATGGACTTTGCGGGTAAGCGATTTTCTACTTAACCACCAGTACGGGAATTTCGGCGGAGCGAAGCACGCCGTAGCTGACCGAGCCGATTGCGCCTCGGATAGCACCCAGTCCTCGTGAGCCCATAACGATAAGGTCGCAATCATAGTGCTTTGCCGTTTCGATGATGGTTTCGATGGTGTAGATGCCGAAGACCACTTCTGCGGTAAGGGTGCCAGGGAAGCCTTCAACCACATCGGCGATGGTTTCCTGCAGTTCTTTGTCCTGTTCGGCATTGCGCTCTTCGACTACTTTGGCAAAATCGCCCTTGGCTACAACCGAAACGCCCATGCCGAATCCGGTTTGATTGATGCTGCTGTACACCAGGTCTTGCGGTGGAGCAACAACCTCAACTACATGGATTGTGGCCTCGGGATTTTCGCTAGCCATGTTAATGGCTTCTTTAAGTGCATTGTTTGCGTGCTCGGAATTGTCGTACGGCACGAGGATGTTTTTGAACCCCATGTAAATCGCCCCCTCAGGCTCTGTTATTGCCTTTGATTATACGCCTTTTCCTCTATTAATGAACGCGTTCAGTAATCTTGATCAGCTAATTTGCGTGAAGATGTGGCGTAACTTTCTTTACGAAATGTGAAACTGACATGATTTAATTGCTTTAGCGCTCTACTGTGATAAAGTACCACCAACGGAAACGTTGTTCCCCCTAGTCGCAGGCAGCCGATACGCCAGACGCTTGGGTTGCGGGTGCGGCGGTATTCACCTGAATGGCGGATTGTTGCAGCATTCGCCCGAACGGCGAATACCACTGGGCCCTAACTGTAATCATATAGTGCGCCCTATGCGTCTGGCATTGGTTGCCGCGATGGTTTTAAGGGGAATGCTTCCGTAAAATGCCTGTAAAGATGCCAAGCGCCAAGCGCGGAGAGGCAGCGAGCGGGCATAATAAATAGGTTGACAACAATATGCTTTGCTTGCAGGCAAAGGCGCTTGGGTTTTCAGTCAATGCGTTATGCAAGCGTTCAGGAATAGCATGTGTTTAGGGAAGAAGGAATATGAACTACATCACTCCCGTTGGTTTTCGTGATGTGATGAGCGATGAGGCGCTTGTCCGCGAAGATCTTACGGCTCGGGTCCGTGCCTGCTTTGCGCAGAAAGGGTATCGTCCCGTAGAAACACCCACGTTGGAAGTGCTCGATGTGATGGAGGCCGGTGGCCACGTGCCCGAGGCCCCGTTCAAATTCTTTGATTCCCACGGCGATCTTTTGGCCATGCGCCCCGACGTTACCATGCAGATTGCCCGCATGTGCGCAACGCGCGGAGTGGCTCAGGGCCAGCCATTGCGTTTGCGTTACACCCAGCGTGTGTTCCGTGAAAAGACGGCAGAGGCCGCTGCCCGCGAATTAACGCAATGTGGCGCTGAATGCATTGGCGCGGCAGGGAGCGAAGCCGATGTTGAATTGGTCTCGCTGTTAGCTTCCGCCCTTTCCGAATGCGGTCTGGAAACGTTTACCATCGCCCTGGGTTCGGCAGGCGTTCTGCGTGATTTGCTTGATGCCAGCGGTGCTTCGGATCAGTGGAAAACTGCCGTTATGCAGGCCTACCACACCTCTAATTTCGTGTACTTGGAAGAACTTGTTATCGCTGCTGAGCGTGCTGCCAATGGCGGCTCTGACGAAGCGGAGGACAAATCCCGCTTCAAGCTTGCCGATCCTGCTATCGCCAATCCCGGCCGTGTAGTCCCCGCCATCGCCCGTGCCATCTTCTCTCTTTCCCGCTTGCGCGGCGGAAAGGCGGAGCTTGCGCAGGTACGTGCAATGCTCGAGCCGTTGGGCTGCGCTCGCGGCATCAGCGAGCTGGAAGGCGTGTACAACGCACTGATCGAATCGGGCTTGGAGGGCAAGGTCCTTATCGATTTCTCGGTAATGAGCTCGTTTGACTATTACACGGGTCTGGTGTTCGAAGCATATGCTCCCGGCCTGGGCTCGCCTTTGGGTGGCGGCGGCCGCTACGACAACTTGCTTGCCCAGTACGGAGCCGAAAAGGTTCCCGCTGCAGGCTTTGCATTCTATCTGGAGCAGGTAATGGCGGCGCTGGAATCTTCCAAGGCAGCGCGTCCCTTGCGCATTGCTGTGCCGAAGGGCTCGCTGAAAGATGATGCTATTGCAACGCTCGAAGCTGCCGGCTTGGACGTAACGGGCTTGGCGGATGCGGGACGCACCCTTATGTTGCGCAATGGCGACGTGGAGTATCTGTTCGTGCGTCCTACCGATGCGCCGGTTTTCGTTGCGCTGGGTGCCGCTGATTGCGGTATTTGCGGCGAGGACTCCCTTATCGAGGCATCACCCGACGTTGTCGAGCTCGCCGACCTGAAGTTCGGAGGCTGCCGTTTCGTGGTGGCAGAATCGGCTGGCACTACCGAGGCGGTGGAAAGCCGCTATCGCAAGCTGGGGTCTATTCGCGTTGCCACGAAGTATCCCAACATCACCCGTTCCTACTATGCCAAGATGGGCATGCCCGTTGAGATCGTGAAGCTCCACGGAAACATCGAGCTTGCCCCCATCACCGGCATGGCCGAACGCATCATCGACATCACCGCAACGGGCACTACGCTTCGTGAGAACAATCTGGTGGTAGTGGACGACGTTCTTGCTTCCACCGCTCGCTTCTTTGCCAACCCGTGCTCGTACCGTACTAATCCGCGTGTTGGCCAGCTTGCCGACGTGCTCTATTCCCAGACGAAGGAGAACTAAACCATGAGAAGAATCGAACTT
>USDX01000017.1 GCA_900553605.1 uncultured Eggerthella sp.
TATACGGTGGCGGAGAGCTGGGGATTCGAACCCCAGATACGCTTTTGGCGTATACTCGCTTAGCAGGCGAGCACCTTCGGCCTCTCGGTCAGCTCTCCGTATATGCGAATTGAAATGATAACCTGCCCGCCCTCATCTTGCAAGGAGAAGAGCAGTGCAAAACCATGCTTTCATCAAAAAAAATGGCCAAAATGGCCAATCCGCCACACTTGTGGTCGAAAATCAGGTCAAAAGCAACCTTGGTAAGGGCTTAACTCTTGCTGCCGCAGTTTTGGCGCTGGCGTTTGCCTGCCTTTGTTTTGCGCCGCAGCAGGCTCATGCAAAGTCGTACGAAATGCCGCATACCACCATCAACGCAACGGTGCAGCCTAACGGCGACTTGCATGTGGTTGAGCAGCGCACGTTTGATTTCAACGGTGCTTTTACGGCTGTATGGTGGAACTTCGATAGCTTGCCTTCTGGTTCCGACATCAAGATCAACAGCGTAAGCATGGGTTCTTCAGCGAAATCCCTTTCGGAATTTCCCAGCGTGCCCTTCCAGCTTGATTGGCGTGAGTCGGGTGGTCCTGGTGGCGACGCCTATTCGTTCGACAAGCCCAAGAACACCGTCTATGTGTTCTTCTCGGTGGAAGACGAAGTGGATGTTGTGCAGCTGGACTACACGGTAACCAAGGCTGCACAGGCATACTCCGATGTGGGAGAGCTGTACTGGCAGTTTGTGGGCAGCGGCTGGGCTGAAGACTCCAGCGATGTGGCCATGACGCTGAACCTCCCCGTCGCTTCGGGAGCCAAGGTTACGGCGGGCGAAAATGTGCGTGCGTGGGGTCATGGCCCTCTGGATGCTACGGTTGCCATCAATGATGACGGTACGGTAAGTTACAGCGTTCCTCACGTAAACGCAGGTTCCTATGCGGAAGCGCGTGTGGTGTTTCCCGTTGAGTGGCTGTCGGGTGTAGCTTCCGGCGCCGACAACATGCACGAATCTACCGCTCGTCTCGATACCGTTCTTTCCGAAGAGCAGACGTGGGCAGACCGAGCCAATGCGGAGCGTGCGCTTTCGCTCGGATTGCTTATCGTGGCGATTCTTGTTTGCTTGGCGTTGCTGGTATGGGGCGTTCGCTCCTTTGTCCGTTACGGCAAAGAGCTCAAGCCTACATTCGAAGATGAGTATTGGCGCGATGTGCCCGAAGCTGGCGTTCATCCTGCTGTGATCGGTCGTTTGTGGACCTTCGATAAAGAAAGTTCAACCGATTTCACGGCAACTATCATGCATCTTGCCAATGCGGGTGCGATCTTGATTAACAAGGGTTCGTACGAACAGAGTGGCGTTATTCGTAAGAAGCAAGTCGATGATTACTATCTTACGCGTGTGCCTCAGGTAGAGCTTTCGCTCAACAGCACGATTGACCGCAAAGCCATGTCGTTCCTGTTTGATACGGTAGCGCAAGGCCAGCCTTCGCTGTGGCTGGGGACCATCAAGGCGTATGCCGAGAGCAACCCCGAAGAATTCAACGACGCCATGTCCGATTGGCAGGGTTTGGTAACTTCGCATGTGATAACAGCCGAGTACTTTGAAAGCTACTCGAAGTCGAAGCGCTTCCGTATGCTTTCGGTGGCAATTGCGCTGATACTGGGATGTTTCATCATCGCATGCATCTTCGAGAACTTCCTCGTTCTTATTCCCGGCATCATCACGGGAGTGGCTCTTATTGTGGTTTCTCGCTTTATGGAGCGCCGCACGCAGAAAGGCGCCGATGTCTATGCGCGCTGCAAAGGGCTGCGTAAATGGCTTACGGAATTCTCTGCGTTGGATGAGCGTCCTGCCACCGACGTGAAGGTTTGGGGCGAATTCATGGTGTATGCCTATCTGTTTGGCGTAGCTGAGCAGGCCATTGGTGAGCTGCGCAAAAAGGTGCCCGAGATGTTCCAGGTTAACGGCGAGGAAGCGCTGGACACCTCGTATGTGCCCTGGTGGGGGCTGTATACCCCGACGTACTATGCGAACACCACTATGCCCGACCTTGGTTCTATGCTGAACACTTCGGTATCGGAATCTATCCAGGCAGTGCAGTCGGCGCTTTCGGGTGATTCTTCCGATGGCTCTGGCGGCGGCGGTGGATTCTCCAGCGGCGGTGGCGGCGGCTTCGGCGGCGGTGGCGGCGCCCGTTAGGGTTCGCCACCTGTGGCTTTCCGCCGGTGCCGTGCAATTGCCTCTTGCAGGGAGTAGCTTGGTTATAATGGGCACTTATGATTGCTCTTTCTGAAATACCTTCATGGGTTTATAAAATACTGTTGGTTTTGGCCGCAATGATTTGGGGCTTCAGCTTCGTGGTCATGAAGGATGTGGTCGCGGTTATGCCGCCAGCGTGGCTTTTGGGCATCCGCTTCACGTTGGCGGGTTTCATTCTGCTCTTCATTTTGCGTAAGCGGGTGAAGGCTCATTTCTCAAAACGCGCCTTAGGTGCGGGTGTGGTGCTGGCGGTATTCGATTTTTCGGCATTCTTGGCGCAAACCGTGGGCTTGCAGCACACAACGCCGGGCATCAACGCATTCCTTACCGCAACATACTGTGTTGTGGTTCCGTTTGCCTGGTGGGTCCTTATGCGCAAGCGCCCCTCCTTTTTCAACATAGGGGCTGCTGGCATTGCCGTTGTAGGCATTTGGCTGGTTTCGGTTACCACGTCGGGGCAGACGTTATCCATTGGCCTTGGTGAATCCCTGACAATGGTCAGCTCGATTTTGTTTGCGGTTCACATTGTCTTTGTGTCCAAGTTCACTGAAAAGCACGATGCGCTGATGCTCACAGTGTTCCAGTTCATCACCGAGGGCTGCTTCGGATGCATCGTTGGCGCAGCAACGGAAACGCTCCCTGCGGCTGCGGTGATAACGCCCACCATTGTCGGTCAGATGGCCTTTCTCATTGTGTTTGCGTCGATCATTGCCTTTGGCATCCAGAACGTTTCGCTTGCGTACGTTAACCCCTCGCAGGCGGCGTTGCTTCTTAGCCTGGAATCGGTATTTGGCGTGTTGTTCTCTGTTCTACTGTACGGAGAGGTTATGACGAGCCGTTTGCTGGTCGGGTTTGCGTTGATTTTCGTAGCCATCTTGGTGAACGAGGTGGTGGCTCCGAGGGTTGAAGCGAAACGTGCTATAGTTGCTTTCGGTAGAGACAAATGGAAAGAGGACGGGCCTCATGACTAACACCACCGAGAACATCATCCTTATTGGCATGCCGGGCGCTGGCAAGTCAACCTTGGGCGTTGTTTTGGCGAAGATTCTTGGCTATGAATTCATCGATGCCGACTTGCTTATTCAGGGCAAACTCGACAAGACGCTGCAGAAGATTATCGATGCATGCGGTCCTGATGGCTTTATCGAAGTGGAAAATGAAGTGCTGTGCACGCTTTCTACGAGCCATGCCATCATTGCTACGGGTGGTTCTGCTGTCTATTCTGACGAGGCTATGAAGCACCTGTCTTCTATCGGCACGGTTGTGTACCTGCAGGTTTCCTACGAAGAGCTGGAAAACCGTCTGGGCGGCCTTCATGAGCGCGGTGTCGTTATGAAGAACGGCATCGGTATGAGCTTGGCAGACTTGTACGAGGAGCGCGTGCCCCTGTACGAAAAGTACGCCGATCTAACTATCGACATCAACGGCCTTTCGGTTCGCGATGCGGCACGAAAGCTCGTCGATCAAATCTCTATGCTGTAAAGCTTGGCGCCGGTCATCGACCGGCGTTTTTTTGTTTTATCGGATTTGTTGCTGGGCTGGCGGGTATGGTGATTGCCCCTTCTAGGCGGCACGTTCCGTCGAGGCTTTTGAGCTCCTGGTAGGCATGGTCAACATGCTGCCAGGTAAACGGCAGGCCCCGTCCGGGCTTTGCGAACCTATCCTTTTGGACGTAGGACGGGTCGTTGCCGGGCGGGGCCTGATGCAAATGCGTTGTATGTACATCGATGCCTTTACAGCTCGATGCTCCTGGAAGAGCCGTCGATGTCATCGATCTTGGCAACGCCTTCTTTCAGGGAGAAGAATGTCAGGCGCGGATCGCCCCAGTCTTCATAGGTTTCGCCAAGTGCCGTCATGTGCTCGTAGCCCGCTTTGCGAACCTCATCGCCTGCGGTGTCGTTCAAATCGGCTACGCCCGTAACGATGATCCAGCCACGGCCAGGCTTCCATGCGGAAAGCTCAAATTTGGGGTTTTGCTGCAGCTGATGATAAACATCTTTGTTGGTTGCGGTGCAGAACCACAGGGTATCGCCTTCGCGCATAACGAAGCTGAAGGGGCGAACGCGGGGCTGGTCGCCTTCGCAGGTCGCCAGGTACCATGCGGGTACCGCGGTAAGGTATTCAATGATGTCGTCCATGGTGTTCCTTTCGAGTGGTTGGCGGTTGTCTTGGTTGCTGAGACCGTCAAACGCTGTAATGGTTCCTATGCGTTCGCAGTCTGGGTTTGATACCTGCGCGCCAGTTTTCCTTGCTGGGCTAGGGTTTGCGCGAGTGGGGAAGTGCCGGTTTGTGCGGTCTGCGTTTACAGCAGCATGTTCAAGACAAGGTCAGTTGCCAGTACTGCTGCAGTGCCGATTCCCAAATAAACGGTACCGGCTATATCGCGCTTGCTGAAAGAGAGTTCTTTTAAGCGGGTGCGGTTTTCGCCTCCATGATAGCAGCGCGCGTCCATGCCCAAAGAAAGCGTTTCAGCATGTCGGAATGCGCTGGTGAACAGAGGCACGATAAGCGAAGTCATCATGGCGACGCCCCCTTTGGGGCCCTTGCCGAAATTAGCGCCACGGCTAATCTGCGCGCGGTAGATAGTGCGCAGCTCGATAGCGAACTGGGGCAGGAAGCGCAGGGCGATGCCCATCATCATGGACAGCTCATGAGCAGGCAGCCCGAAGCGTTTGAAAGGCTCTAGAAGGCGCTCAAAGCCATCGGTGAGGTCGAGCGTGGTGGTGGCCAGCGTAAGCAAGCTCACGCCCAACAGCAGCATGGTAAGGCGGATGGCGATAAAGAGTGCCTGGTGCAAGCCTTGCTGGCTAATGCAGATGATCCATAACTGAAAGTACACTTCGCCGCCCTGGACGAAGAAAATGTTCAGCAGGGCAGTGAAAACCACCAGAATGGCCAGGGGTGCGATGGAGGTGAACGCTTGGCGAAGCGAAATGTGCGCGAAAGCAAACATTCCCGCAGTAAACAATGCGGCGACGCCTAACGATACGTACGACCCCGCAGCAAACACCATAACCATGAACAGGATTGAAAGCAGGAGCTTTGCGCGTGGGTCCATGCGGTGAACGGCGGAATCCTTGGCGATGTAGCGACCGAATACGGCATCTATATTCATGATTGCGCAGCCTCGCTTTCGCCAAGGATGCGAGCAATTTCATCTGCTAACGATTCGGGCAGATAGAGCTTTTCGGGCAAGGGCATGCCTTCGGCACGAAGCTGGTTTGCCAGGGTTTGGGCATGGGGGATACCGAGGCCGATTTCGCGCAATTCGACCGCGTGCTCGGTGAAGATTTCCTCTGGCGTGCCCAGGAACGCCACTTCACCTTCGTGCATGACCAGCATGCGATCTGCAAGAAGGGCGATGTCGTTCATGTTGTGCGAAACCATTACCACCGTAAGGTTGCGCTGCTCGTGGAGCTGTTTGATGAGGTCGAGGAAATCAGCGCGTGATGCCGGGTCAAGGCCAGCAACCGGTTCGTCGAGCACCAACGTGGTGGGGCGCATGGCAAGCACGCCGGCAAACGCCACGCGTCGCTGCTGACCACCCGAAAGCTCAAAGGGGCTGCGTTCGCTCAGCGCATCGAAATCAAGATGCACATCGGCCAGTGCTTCGCGGATGCGGGAATCAACCTCTTCTTCGGGCAAGCCCATATTGCGGGGGCCGAATGCCACATCCTCATAGACCGTTTCGGCAAACAGCTGGTGTTCGGGGTACTGGAATACCACGCCGATGTCGCCGCGAGCGCAGTTCGCGTTTTTGCGGTCTGCCAGATCTTTGCCGTTCCAGAGCACACGTCCTTCGGTGGGGTTTGCAAGGCCGTTCAGGTGCTGTACCAGGGTGGATTTACCGGACCCCGTATGTCCTGCAATGGCAAGGAATTCGCCATCGTTGAGGGTGAAGCTGACATTGCGCAAGGCGTAGCGTTGCACTTCCCCAGCTTTCTTTTGTCGTTTGGTGAGCGGCGTGTAGCTGAAGCTTACCTGTTCGAAAGCGATCGACACAGTTCCTCCTTCAGCGTTGCGGTTTCGATATGGGTGCCAACGTTGATGCCACGATCTTGTAGAAGGCGTGACATGTGGGTGGCGAAGGGTGCATCAAGGTTAAGGTCGCGAAGAATGTGGTCCTGCGTAAGCACCTCGTCGGGAGTGCCGTCGAGTACGCAGTGGCCATCGTTCAGCACGATCACGCGATCGGCCTCTGCGGCTTCTTCCATGAAGTGAGTGATCATGATAACGGTCATGCCCTGTTCGTGGAGCTCTTTGCATACGCGCATCAAGCCGCGGCGTCCGCGTGGATCAAGCATGGCCGAAGCCTCATCGAAAATCAGAATGGAGGGGTGCATTGCCAGCACGCCTGCAATGGCGACGCGTTGTTTCTGACCTCCAGAAAGGGCTGCGGTTTCGCGCTTGCCGGAGCCGGCTAAGCCGACTTTTGCCAACGATTCCTCTACGCGTTGACGAAGCTCGGGGTTTTCTATGCCCAGGTTTTCGGGGCCGAATGCCACGTCGTTTTCAACGAGGCTGGCGACGATCTGGTCATCGGGGTTCTGGAATACTGCACCTGCTGTGCTGCGTATGGCGAAGGTGTTGTCTGGATTGTTGGTTTCCAGACCGTTCACGGTTACGGTGCCAGTATCAGGCACCAAGAGTGCGTTGATGAGCTTCGAGAACGTTGATTTACCTGAGCCGTTGGCGCCCAAAACGCAGACGAACTGGCCCTCTTCGATAGAGAGAGCCAGTTCGGAAAGCACCTTGGTTTCGCCTGTATAGGTAAAGGAAACGTCGGAAAAGGTAATCACGGTTTAGCGACCCTTCGTCTGATCCTTCTTAGGAGTAATAAGGTTGGAGATTGATTTGTAGATAACCAGCGTCAGAACCGCGTTGAGCAAACCCTTAAGCAGGTTGAACGGAATGAGGATGGGGATGATCATTGCCGTTACCGCTTCAAAGGGGACGCCCAGCCACATAGGGGTAACAATGAGGTTGCCCACAACAGCACCAGCCATCGCGGCGATGATGCTGAGCACCAAGCCAGCAATAGCGGCGGGGTAGGTGCGCTTCTTCTTGTAGATGATAGCGGCGGGCAATACGAAGCATGTGACGGTGAGTACATTCATGAGTGCACCGGTGAAGTCTGCCATGAGCAGGCCATGAATGATGGCGGTTAGGATACCTACCGCAACGCCAGCGCCAGGGCCGAATGCGAAGCCGGAAACCATGGCAGGCATATTCGAGGCGTCGAATTTAAGCCAGGTTACGCCGGGCAGCAAGGGGAATTCGATGAACGAAAGAAGAACGCCAATGGCGCACATGAGGGCCATGGTCACCAGCTGTTTGGTGGACCATGCGTTGGTGTTCTTGGTGGGGGTGTTCGGGGTAGACAAAGTTGGCCTCCTGTCTCTTCCATCCGGACTGTAACCGTTGGCTTTGGACTTGCACCAAATCAGTCTGCTTAAGCCGCCAGGCCAAGCAGGGTTGCGGGCTTCAGATGAAGCTAGGTTGCTTCGGGGGATCTGTTACCGCCAGTGAGGAATTTCACCTCGCCCTGAAACAGCGTTCGCGGGTTATCCTACCATTCTCTAGTGCCTTGCTCAACTTGGGCGGTGTTTTTGCGGGAGCTTCCTCTTCCGCAAAAGCGAATCCCTTGCGGGAGCCCCGCCTGGAGCAAAGGTACCATTGCGGGAGTTCTCCCCTTGCAGGGAAGGGCCCTTTGTCAACGTCGTAAAGTGGCCGGCACCCATCGGCAGTCTCCCCTTCGGTGAAGGGGCATTTTGAAGCTTCCCTGCATCGAAGAGGCCTTTGCGGGAGTTTTCCTCCGCACGGTAAAAGAAGGTGGAGCTGTAAAGGGTTGCGATGGTTGTTTTGATGCGCCCGTTTGGAGTGCAGAAGGGGTGTGTTAAGATATCAGAGCTGTTTGTCAGCATCCTTTTTGCCCCCGTAGCTCAGAGGATAGAGCGTCGGTTTCCTAAACCGTGCGTCGGAGGTTCGAGTCCTCTCGGGGGCGCCAGTATCTTCAGGTCCGCCTTAGGCGGGCCTTTTTTATTGCAAGTTGCGCGTTACGGGGAGTGGTTGAAAACGTGCCTCGTGGTTACCTAACCCATGGGATTGTTTTTGTTGTTGCGCTTATAGCGGTACGGACTTCGTCACAGCATCGCGCCCTCCGCCCCTGCCCATAGTATCGCCTCACGGTACCCCCCCGTCCGTCTCGCTTATAGCGCTGGTTCGATGCCGCCTTGGGAGCTCGAAAACAAAAAATCGGTCCGGACTGCAACTTTTTTGCGATTAGGGATTGTTCCGGAGCGCCAAAGTGCGGATTTCGGCTCGAAAATGCAGTAAATCGGCCGTGAAACGGCCTGTTTTCGCTTTTTGGGAACAGGAGGGAGTCCCTAATCGAAAAAAAGTTGCAAAGAAGTCGGAATTTTTGTTTTTACAAGGCGCGGACCGGCCCAGCGGGGCAGACCCTGTGAAAGACGCGCAGGGCCGCGGTGATGGCGACGGGGCAAGTTTCTGTGAAAAACGGATAAGCATCTTATCTCGTTTGTCTCGGCATTGCCCGCTGTTTTTAGCGATTCAAATTCGTGGTTTAAGGCAATAGCCCCTTTGCCGATATCGAGGGTTTCTGGTGCTTTCGGTCTTGATTCGGGCGGTTGCCACGGGTTTCTGCTGTTTGGCGAGCGGTGTGTTATGCGGGGCAGCCTGTAAAAAATAAGGCCTCGCGTTGCTGCGAGGCCTTATTGTGCCAGTCATTGTGCTTGTTGTCGTGCTGGTTAGTTGTTTCCCGATCCGTCGGATCCTTGGTTATTGGTGCTGCTAGGGCCATCGGAGATAGTAAGGGTAACTGTGCTGCCGCTAGTGCTCTGCGAGATAACATTTCCCTTTGCTACCGTTGAATCGGACTTGTACTTCAGATCGTATTTGTAGCCTGCTTTGTCGAGCGTTTCCTTTGCCTTGCTTTCGGACATGCCAACTACATTGGGGGCTTCGCCAAGACCGCTGGAAATGGTGATGGTAATGGTGGTTCCCTTGGTGGCGGTGCCTGTTTTGCTCTGCTTTGTTACGTTGCCCTTTTCGACATCTTTGCTGGTTTCGGTCGTGGTGTTAACCGCGAAGCCTGCGCTTTCCAGCTTGGAGGTTGCCTGCGACTGGGTCATGCCCACAACGTTGGGGATAGTAACCTTTTCAGAACCCTTGGAAAGGTGGAACACAACCGTATCGCCCTTGTTTGCTGTGGTGCCCGAGGGGGTTTCCTGCGATGCAACCATGTTCTCGTCAACATCGTCGGAGAATACGGAATCACCTTGCTGGCCCGTGAGGCCCGCTTCGCTCAATGCTTTCTGAGCTTCGTCGGCGGATTTGCCCTTCAAATCGGGGACGGTAACTTGCTCGGTTCCCTTAGAAACATTGATCTTGATGGTAGAGCCCTTTACTGCCTGCTCGCCCGCCTGCGGGTCGGTGCTTACTACGCTGCCTGCAGGAACGGTGCTGCTATACACTTCCGTTTCGGTGCCAACCTTGAATCCAGCCTGCTCAAGGGTGGTGCGTGCCTGGGCAATAGACTTGTTCGTTACGTCGGGCACGGTAACCTTGTCGCCGCTACCGTTCATTGCAAACATAGCACCCGCAATGCCGATGATGCACAGCAGTGCCACGACAACACCGATGATGGTGTTGCGCTTCTTCTTTTTGGCGGCTGCCTCTTCGTCTTCAGCGGAATATACGCGTGGGCCTACCTGGGTAAAACCACCGGTAGCTTGGCCGCCGGCAACGGGGCTCATAACAGCGGTGCCGTTTTGCATAGGCGCAACGCCACCCATAACCTGGGTTTTAAGACCGCTGATATCGTTGCCAAGGGCGATGGGGCGACCTGCCAGGAAGTCGTTCAGCACATGACGCATTTCCGCAGCGTCTTTGAAGCGCTTATTGGGATCCTTTTCCAGGGCCTTCATGATGATGGCTTCCAGGCCGGGATCGATATTCGGATTGATGGTGCTAGGCGGCGCGGGAAGTTCGTTGACCTGCTTTACGGCAACGCTTACTGCATCCTGACCGTCGAAGGGGAGCTTTCCCGTGGTGGCTTCGTAGAGGACTACTCCCAACGAGTAGATGTCGCTGGCGCCAGTGAGTTCCTTACCCTGAGCCTGCTCGGGCGATACGTAATGGGCAGTGCCAAGAACGGTTGCCGTTTGGGAAAGGCCTGCGTCACCTGCGCGTGCAATGCCGAAGTCCATTACCTTGATGTTGCCATCAGGCTGGATCATGATGTTTTGCGGCTTGATGTCGCGGTGGATTACGCCGCCTTCGTGCGCAACGGAAAGCGCCTGAGCGATCTGGCTGCCGATTTCGGCTGCCTTTCGCTGATTGATTGCGCCTCGTTCATTGATGGCGGTTTTAAGATCGGTTCCGCGGAGGAACTCCATAACAATGTAGTAGGTTTCGCCGTCTAGGCCCCAGTCGTAAATGCTTACGATGTAGGGGCTCTGCAGGTTAGCTGCAGATGCCGCTTCCTGACGGAAACGCTTGGTAAAGGTTGGGTCGGCTGCATACTGGGGCAGCATAACCTTTACGGCTACCGTGCGGCCCAGGACGTTGTCCTGTGCGCGGTATACCTCTGCCATGCCACCAAGGCCGACTCGTTCAGTTAGCGTGTAACGGTTGTTGAATGTTCTGCCAACCATGCTTCCAGCCACGTTTGTACTCCCTTTGGATCCATGCTTAACGACCATCGCATAAGCATATCGTATTACCATGTCAAGTTCCTCGTTTTTGCAAGGCTTTCACGAGGAATCAGGAAACGCTTTTCTTACAGATTCCCTTGCACTTCAAGCGCTGCCTTCAGTACGCCTTGGGCGCGTCCGGCTGCACCGCCGGAAAGGCTCTCGCCGGCCTCTTCGAGGACGATGGCCACTACTACTGAGCAGTCATCGGATGGGCCCATGCCCACAAACCAGCGGTCGTCTTTTTCCTTGCCGGTTTCTGCGGTACCGGTTTTGCCGGCAATCTGCACGCCGGAAATGGCGGCTGCCTTACCGGTGCCGTTGTTCACAACCCCTTCAAGCACCGTGCGTACACGTTTGGCTACCGATGAAGAGCATACGTTCGACATCGTGGAAGGCGTTGCGCGATAGCTGTTCTTGCCGTCGGAGTTGTTTACGCTGTCGACCAGGTAGGGCTGCATAATGGTGCCATTGTTGGCGATTGCGCAGCCCACCAACCCCATCTGCAAAACGGTTGCCTGCGGGCCCGCGGGGCTGGCGTGTTCGCCTACCGGCTCACCTGCTGCGGCCCATGCGGTTTCCCATTCAGTCATCTCTTTCGGGTCGGGCATCAGCGATTTCGCAAGCGGCAAATCGAAGTTCAGCGCGTTGTTGAAGCCGAATTTCTCGGAAGAGGAAACAAGATCTTCCGCGCCGATCTGATCGCCAAGCTGTGCGAATACGGTGTTGGCGGAAAGCTCGGTTGCGCGCTGCAGCGTAATGGTGCCGTATGACGCGTTATTGAAGTTCGTCACCTTGCCGCCGCCGATGTCGAGCGTGGAGGGGGAATCGTACTGAGTCGATTCAGTTGCCACATTATCTGCCAGCGCGGTGGTCAACGTTACGATCTTAAACGTGGAGCCGGGCGAGTACAGCGCCTGGGTTGCGCGGTTGTACAGTGCCGAAGAATCACCGCCGGAAGAAAGGATGCTGTCAACGTCGTCGGCATCGTAGGTGGGCGAAGAGGCGAGGGCCAAAATCGCTCCCGTCTTCGGGTCGATGGCAACGCAGGCACCCTTGTAGCCCTTCAGCGAGTCTTGTGCAGCCTTTTGAATGGTTGAGTTGATGGTGAGCTTCACGTCGTTGCCTGCGGTGCCGGCTCCGGAATAGGAGTTCAGCACATCGATCCATGAAGCGTAGTTGCTTTCGCCCTTCAGCGTATCGTTGCAGGAAGCCTCAATGCCGGAGGTGCCGTATGTGTCGGAAGCGTACCCCACTACGTGTGCAGCAAGGGTTCCTGCGGGATACTCGCGCTTGTAGGTGCCATCGTCTTGTAGTACGGAATGAGCCAGAAGCACGTTGTCGTATGTGGTGATGGCGCCGCGTTCGGTTTTCGATTCTTTTGCCAGCGTATGGTTGTTGATGGGCATGTTCTTGTATTCGTCTGCTTGGATAACCATGATCATCGTCAGGTTGGCAACCAGCAGCGCAAACAAGGCAGAGAACACGATCATGGTGCCGGTAAGGCGCTTGCCTAGGGAAACGCGTCCCAGCGCACCGTTCAGGCTTACTACGCCCGTGCCCGATGCCATTTCAGTTCCCAGGCCCGTGCCCTGATCGCTTGCGCGCAGCAGGAAGCCCAAGATGATGAAGCTCGCCAGAAGCGAGGAACCGCCTTGGCTTACGAACGGGAGGGTAAGGCCCGTAAGAGGGATAAGGCGCGTTACGCCGCCTACGATGATGAAGGCCTGCAGCACGATAACGGCAGTGAAGCCCACGGCCATAAACGAGCTGACGTCGCTCTTTGCTCGAACGGAAATCAAGATGCCGCGGATAGCAAAGCACAGATACAGAAGCAGTACGCCTGCAGCACCCAAAAGACCCGCCTCTTCGGCGATGGCGCTGAAGATGAAGTCGGATTCAACAATAGGAATCTGCTCGGCCATACCGTTGCCAATGCCTACGCCAAACAAGCCGCCATCTGCGATGCTGAAGATGGACTGAACCAGCTGATAGCCCGTGTTGGTGGGGTCGGCAAAGGGGTTGAGCCACGTATCGACGCGAACCTGAACATGGCTGAACAGGAAGTATACGAATACGAAGCCTACGGAAACCATCAGAAGGCTGATGACGATGTAAGCATGCTTGCCAGTGGCCACGTAGAGCATGGTGACGAACACGAAGAACAGGACCAAAGCCGAGCCCAAGTCCTTTTCGAATACGATAACCAGCAAGGCCACGGCCCACATGATGATGACGGGAACCAGCGCACGCATGTCGGGTACACGGAAGGGCCCCAGCTTGTGATTGAAGACGGAAAGCATCTCACGGTTTTGTGCCAGGTATGCTGCCAGGAAGATGACGATACAGATTTTTGCAAGCTCACCAGGCTGAATAGAGAAACCACCGATGGAAAGCCAAATGCGCGAACCGTAAATTTCGTTACCGATAACTGGAAGCATGGGTGACATCAACAGCAGGATGCCGGCGATCATAATGGTGTATTTGTAGCTGCCAAGCTTGTCGAGATTCTTCACGAATGCCAAGACGAGCACCATGAACACCACGCCAAGGAACAACCATCCAACCTGTTTCATAGCCAGGTCAGGTGCAAGGCGCGTGATGAAGGCAATGCCAATGCCTGATAGGGCGAATGAAAGCGGAAGAATGGCAGGATCGGCGCCAGGAGCTAGCTTGCGAATGGCCAGATGGGCCACCACGAAGGTGGCAAACATGCTCAAGGGCACCGTCAGGTTGTCAAGCGTTACCCGGTTTCCTTCATTGAGGGCAACCATGGCAAAAAGCAATATTACAAGAGGAGCTGCGATGCAAAGAAGCATCAGCTCGGTATTGCGTCGGGTCATTGACTACTCGCTTTCGTTGGCGCTCTTCTTTGTCTTCGAGGCAGAGGAGTCGGAAGACGCTGCTTTGTCGGTAGAAGCGGAGGCGTCGCTTTGTTTGGTCGCGGCATCCTGGCGGGCAATGTCTTCCTGATAGGAAGCGATAAGCTCATTTGCCTCATTCATGCTGCCAACCGAAATGCCATCGTTGATGCGGCTTGCCACACTCGGTGAAAGCTTGTTCACATCAACATCGGTAACACGGTCGAGGCTAGAAAGAGGCATGCCGAACAGGTCGTCTTGCAAACCGCGGTATACGGCAACCTTGCCGTCCTGGTTCACCAGGTAAGCGGAGTTGTTCACATATTGATAGGCGGTAACGCCAGCGATTGCGAAAATGGCAATAACCGCTAGGACCAAGAACGTGTAGAAAATCTTTGATTTGCGCTGTGCTTTGCGTTCGCGCACCTCGCGAAATCCTTCAACGTCCACCACCACGGCAGTTGCGTTATCGAACCCACCTGCCTCAAGTGCGGCAGTCACCAGATTGTCGGCGCATTCCTGCGCAGTGCGGCTGTGGCCCATAACGTGCTCGATCTGCGGATCTTCGATCATGGTGCAGATGCCGTCGGAGCACAGAAGGATGCGGTCGCCCGTTTCAACGTTCAGCTCGTAGATGTCGGGCTGCATATGAGGGTCGGAACCGATGGCTCGTGTGATAACCGAGCGGTTCGGGTGAACGCGGGCTTCGGCTTCTGTGAGCTGGCCGGCTTCGATCATGTCGGCCATGAGGCTATGGTCGCGCGTAAGCTGCTGGAGCTTTCCTTCATGCAGAAGGTATGCGCGCGAGTCGCCAACCTGGGCGATGATCAGGCGCTCACCTTCCAGGATGGCGGCGGTAAGCGTGGTGCCCATGCCTTCGCGGCCAATGCCTTTTGCGGGTGCTTTGATAACGTTGAGGTTTGCGGCAATCACGGCACGCGCCAACGCGTCAGAATCGGCGTGGTCGGGCGCAAGCTCCATGATGGTGTTGATGGCAATTTCCGAGGCGACTTCGCCTGCTTCGTGGCCACCCATGCCGTCGGCAACGGCAAAAAGCGGCGGAACCGCAACCAGGCTGTCTTCGTTATGTTCGCGGATGTGGCCAACTTCAGTGCGGCTTCCGAAGAAGGCGATGGCGTTGGACTCATCTGCGGCTTTGCGCTCGGCGCGGGCGTTGCGGGGAGTGGGCATAGTTGAATTCATCTTCCTCTTTTACTGGGCGAACCGTACGCGCATGGTTACATCGCCAACGGCAACTTTGTCGCCGTTCTTCAAAGCGGTGGGTTCAGAGATAAAGCGACCATTGACGGCAGTGCCGTTGGTAGAGCCTAGGTCCTCCACGAAGAGGTTCTGGCCCATGAGTACAAAGCGCGCATGGCGCGAAGATACGTATTCGGCACCGATGACGATATCGGATCCTGGGCTGCGGCCTACGATAACCGGGCCGTTGACGGCAATGTTCACGCCGCGAAGTTCCTTGGGCCCTTTTTCGATGGCAACGGTCCAGGTCTTTTCGCCTTTGCGCTGTCCGCGCACCAGACCAATGCCAGTTTTCATGATGGCGAAAAGGAACAGGTAGAGCAGTGCTACAAAAAGCAGTCTGCCTATGAGGAGGATTACGTCGATCACGGGTTAGCCTATCGTTTGAAACGGGTTTAAAAGGTGCGCAGAAAGCGCAAACGGGCTGTGCCAGCAAGTGACGCAGCCCGTTCAAGGAAAAATCCCTATCGGAAGGTGAATAAGAACGTGGTGGTACCAACAGTTATGCGGTCGCCCTCCTGCAACATGGTGGAAGCGATATGGTGGCCGTTCACCAGCGTGCCGTTGGTGGAGCCAAGGTCGGCAACACTCCAGGCGCTCGCATTTTCGCGACGAATTTCAGCGTGGGTACGGCTTACGTTTAAATCTTCAATAGCGATGTCGCTGGAAAGGGCGCGCCCCATTACGATCTGCGCCTTAGTGATGGGGAAAGAACGGTTTGTGGTGAGGTCGATAAGACGGGGCTGCTGATTAGCGGCGCGCTGCGGAACAGCTTCGGGGGCATTGAGCTCATTAAAGCGAACGGTTCGCGGAGCGGCAGCGGGTGCCTGCGATGGGGCAACAGGCGCTGCGTCGTAGGCTTCCTCTGCGTTTCCCATTGCCAGGGCATCTTCTGCCATTACGTCAATGCCCGAGCTAGCGAATTGCTGAGCCTGGGCAGGGGCTTTCTGCACGGGAGCATAAGCCTGCTGTTGGCCGTAGCTCTGGGGCGTAGGGATGTTTGCGGGAATGGGAGCGCCAGCGTCCTGCGCGGAAAGGCCGTAGCGCTGCATTTCCTCCGCGCGAAGCTGTGAGACGATGGGGGCGGAAACCAGTTCGGCCACCACGTCGAACTTGCCATGCTTCAGCTCGTCGTCGATGATGAAGCGCACTAAGGGAGAGCCGTCCATTACAAGGCCCAGTTCCTGGGCCTTGCCGCGAAGATACGTTTCGGTTTCGCCTGCCAAAGTGGGGTAGTAGCCAAACAGGCGTTCATCGTCGTCGGGGTTTACCAGCACGGTGTACAGGGTTGGTGCGTATTCTTTGCCGGCGCCGACCATCTTTTCGCGGCGCATCTGCTTTTCGGCTTTTTTGGCAATCTGAACGGGGCTGATGGGGGCATCAAAAAACTTGTCGCCCATCTCATCGAAGCCATCTTCTACGCGGCGTTCGAATTTTGAGAAAAACCCCATGTGTGATCTCCTTTTACGGTGTATAAATCGTTGTATTGGGAGTGCGGTATATGGCCGCACGGTATTCCAACCATCAATCTTGCCATAAATAAGAGTACCGGTGGGCTTTTTCACCCCATCGCCATTAAACAAGCTGATAGTTTTTTGTAGGTGCGCAGGGGCAGGACTCCCAGCTCGTTATTGATTTGTGCGTTTGCTTACGAAAAAGTTCACCATAGGTTACAATCTTTGCAACAGAAAGCTTATGTGAGGCATGTGCATATACGGCATTGGGGGATGTAATGAAAGTGCGCGCTGGAGATATGTCTAGGAAAAAAGCGAATGTGGCGTTTGCTTTGGGGGTCGCCGCCCTTGATGTTGGCGGGGCTTTGATTCTACGTGCATTGGGCTAAACAAAATATTCCGAGGAAATTGAAATTTTTTCTTGCGTTGGATTAGCACCTAAGGTAATCTAACTCGTGCACAAAAGCTGCACATGCGGGTGTGGCGGAATTGGCAGACGCGTACGGTTCAGGTCCGTATGAGCTTCGGCTCATGAAGGTTCAAGTCCTTTCACCCGCACCATTTGCAAATCAGGCACCCAATCGGGTGCCTTTTTTATTATCATAAAACCCGTTTACTGGTTCGTAATGCATGGTAGTTAGGAGATCCTGTATGAGGCTCATTCATTGCTTGAACAACATTTCTGCCCAAGGTACCGATTTGCTTGATCCTAAGGCATATTCACTTACCGATTCACTGGATGAAGCAGAGGGCATTCTTGTTCGCAGTGCCGCCATGCATGATATGAAATTTCCCGCTGGTCTTCGCGCTATTGCGCGCGCGGGCGCTGGCGTGAACAACATTCCGCTCGATCGCTGTGCTGACGAAGGCATCGTGGTCTTTAACACCCCTGGCGCAAATGCCAACGCCGTTAAGGAAATCGTGCTTTGCGCGCTTCTGCTGGGTAGCCGTGACATTCTGGGTGGCATCGAATGGTGTCGCGAAAATGCGGATGACGAGAACATCACCAAGGCAGCGGAAAAGGCTAAGAAGCAGTTTGCGGGTCAGGAAATCAAGGGCAAGAAGCTGGGTGTTATCGGCTTGGGCGCTGTTGGTGCTGAAGTTGCCAACGCCGCAGTTGAACTGGGCATGGACGTATACGGTTATGACCCGTTCGTTTCGGTAAGCGCCGCATGGAAAATCTCCAGCCCCGTTCATTACATCACTGATTTGAAGGACATCTTCCGCACGTGCGACTACATCACCATCCATGTTCCTGCGCTGAAGGACACCATCGGTATGGTCGATGCCCATATGTGCTCCCTTATGAAGGAAGGCGTAGTGCTGCTGAACTTCTCGCGCGATACGCTGGTCGACGAAGCCGCTCTTAAGGTCGTGCTGGACTCGGGTCGCGTGAAGCGCTACATCACCGACTTTGCAACGCCGGGCACTATGAAGATGAAGAACGCGGTTGTTCTTCCTCACCTGGGCGCTTCCACCGAGGAGGCGGAAGATAACTGTGCCATCATGGCTGTCCGCGAGCTGATGGATTATTTCGAGAACGGCAACATTACAAACTCCGTGAACTATCCTACATGCGACATGGGTGTATGCCCTGCAGACCTTACCCGTATTGCGCTGCTGCATAAGAACGTGCCGAACATGATTGCTCAGATTTCCAGCATCCTTGGCGATGACAACGTGAACATTGCCAACTTCATGAACAAGGCTCGCGGTGACTATGCCTATACCCTGATCGATATGGACCAGGCTCCTTCGGACGGCGCCATTGCAAAGCTCCGTGAGATCGATGGCGTTCGTCGCGTTCGTCTTATCTAGCTTGATCGTTAGCGTTGCCGGGCAAGATCTGGCCGCGAAGCTGTTAGCTTAAATAGGAGATAGGGATAGGTTTCGATTTCTATTTCCCGGCAAACGCAAGAAGGCACCCGATTGGGTGCCTTCTTTTTGTGCAATAAGGAGCTTGTTCCTATTTTCCCGAAAAGCCTTTGTCCTCGATTTTGCCAGGGCCATCGGCTGCCGAGGTTGCCAGCTCGTCACAGCGCTCGTTTTCAGGATGGCCTGCGTGGCCTTTCACCCAATGGAAGCTGACGTTGTGGGGTTTCTTCGCCTCCAGGAGACGTTTCCACAGGTCAGAGTTTTTTACTGGCTCTTTTTTGGAGTTCTTCCATCCGCGTTTGAGCCATCCTTCAACCCAGTGCTGGTTGAAGGCGTTTACTACGTATTGCGAATCGGAGTGGACTTCAACCGTGCAGGGACGTTTGAGTGCTTCCAGCCCAGTGATAACCCCCAGAAGCTCCATGCGGTTATTGGTGGTGCAGGTATACCCTTGCGATAGTTCGCGCGTATGCAGTTTTCCGTTTGAGTCAGTGAAGTGCAAAACGGTGCCAAAGCCGCCAGGGCCGGGGTTGCCGCGTGATGATCCGTCGCTGTAGAGAATAACTTTCATATAGGTGTCTCCTTGGGGAGGGTAGGGGTGCTTCCCTTGGGGGGGGGCGGACTATCGTTTCCCCGCTACCCTCTGTTGTTGTATGTGGTGGTGCTTTCGGTTATTTGCAGGCAGTTTCAATTAGTTTGCGCAACTCGTCAAAGCCGGTGCCCTTTTCCGATGAGCAGACCACCATGTTTACGCTATCGGGCAAGTTCAGCTGCTTTCGGATGGCGGCTTTCTGCTTGCTCGCCTCGTTCTTGCTCACCTTGTCTGCTTTGGTGAGCGCAATCATGAAGGGGAGTTGACATTCGGTAAGGAAGTTCACCATCTGTTCATCGAGCTTAGTGGCGGGGTGACGGATGTCGATAAGCGAAACAACCAGCGCATAGTAGCGATATTGGTCGAAGTATCCGTTGATCATTTCCGACCAACGGGCCTTTTCGCTTTTTGCCACTTTCGCATAGCCGTACCCTGGAAGGTCGACAAAGTCGATTTCCTTGGTGGTGAAGAAGTTGATGGTGCTGGTTTTGCCCGGCATGGAGGAAACCTTAGCGAGCTTCTTGCGGTTGAAAAGGCGATTGATAAGGGAAGATTTTCCCACGTTAGAGCGACCCACAAATGAGACTTCGGGACGTACCGACTTAGGGATTTGCGCGGAAGTGCCATAGGCTCCTTGGAATTCAACCAGGTTGTAGTTCATGGTGTGCTCCTTCTGCGTTTGTTTCTTCTTACTAATTAATAGGCTGCGATCGGCGAGTCGATGGAACTCGTGGGGTGCGCTGGTCTTGCGAAATCACGCATGACACAGGCTAAGCGAGATGAAAGACTGGCTCGATACCGTGTACAGTTGGCTTGTGGCAGATTGCCCACGAGACGCTTTTGCCTTGCGTTTGGCCTGGGCGCTTCGCTTGTTGAGTTTCCATGATAGCGTTGATGCCCTTGCGATAATACGCAGATAATGGAAGTTCAAACAGCCCCCATTGTATTGATGTGCGGCTAATTCTGAAGGGAATAGGGCATATATGAGTGTTTTCGAGAACTTCATTTCAAGTATTACGGGCGGTGATTTGCTAGGAAAGCTAATCGTGGCAATTGTCCTGGTTTGCGCCATTGCGGTTGTTTCTCATGTGTTGGTGAAGTGGCTGCGCCATATTATGCAGCGTGACGATACCTCCATTCCCCAAAGTTCGATTTTCATCAATATTATGCGCGGCATAGTGTGGGGTTTGGGCTGCTGCTTTGTCTTGGACACGTGCTTCAATGTGAATATGTCGGCGCTTATAGCCGCCCTGGGCGTTGGAGGCATCGCCCTTTCTCTCGGTTTTCAGGACACGCTTTCGAACCTTATTGGCGGTGTGCAAATATCCTTCATGAAGATCGTGAAGCCGGGCGACAACATCCAAGTTGGTTCAAGCAAGGGAGTGGTACAGGACGTTACGTGGCGTCATGCAACTATCAAGAACCGCTTGGGCGAAACGGTAATCATCCCCAATTCGGTAATTTCGAAGAATGCGGTAGTGCACCTGCCGCCACCAGAGCGCGTGTCGGTTCCCTTTGTTGCAACTACGTGTAAAGATCTGGATGCGGTTGCTGAAGAAGTAGAAAAGGTTGCTCATGATATTGCCCTTGAGCATACCGGCATCGTGAAAGAGCCTTCGGTGCTATTCACTGAAATTACCGAGGGGGGCTTGGCGGGCAAGGTTGTTCTTGAGGTGGAGGACGCTGCCCAGGCGACTCCCGTTTCAGATGCAATTACTCGTGCGATTGCCCCTTTGGTGAGAGCCTAAGCATACCTTTAGAACATGTTCAATATTCATTTTTGGGATGTGTAGAATCTATTTCCTAACCTATAACTCACATGAATAGAATAGTGTTACTGCTCATTGTGATGGTGATAGATTCACCAATTTGAGAATGATGCTCAAATTGGAAGAAATCAATATTGACCTGCGTAGATAGCTCCAGGAAATGGGTTGTTAAGGAGCGTTCTATCGGTCAGTTATTGCATATTATGCGCAGGTCAGGCTCCTTATAGTTTTTTGTTATTTAAGAAAACAAAAAGTTGTTTGCGATAACTGCACACGAACCTGAAAATGGGTATCCAGAAGTCGCGCTCCGGTTCGTTTGTTGGGTCGAACGGATCGAAGCAAGCCTTGTTTCGTTCAGTAGGGTGAAACGGAACAAGGTGTGCCGGGTTTCGTTAATTGGGTGGAACGAACCGGCATTTTTAGGGGAAAGGCCTTCGGGCCTTAAAAAGACTTCTATGGAGTAAGAGTTTTCGAAAAACAATTGAGGGTAATGAAGGGAATCCCTTTGCTTGGGGGCAAGGGGAACAAGTTGTCTTGCGCCCAGGGAGTGCAAGACAAAAAATGAAAGGAAGGTAGGTGCAATATGTCCGACGCAATGCAAAGCTCGTATCACGGCATCGCAGCACGTCTTGACCGTATGCCTATCACTGGCTTCCACAAGAAGATCTTGTGGCTGCTCGCCGGTATCACGTTCTGCGACTCCGTAGATATGGCCGTTGGCGGTCCTATCGGTATGGTTCTCCAGTCCACCTATGATGCTGCAGGCAATCAGTGGATGACCTTGGAGCAGTTCGCACTGTTCAACTCTATCACCATGATCGGCTACCTCATTGGTGGTCTTATGGCAGGTGCCCTCTCTGACGGCATCGGTCGCAAGAAGGCAGTTCTCATCTGCGGTTCTATCTTCACCGTGTTCTGCTTCGTTGCTGCAGGCGCTCCTGACGCAACGTTCCTGACCGGCTGCCGCTTCTTCATGGGTCTGGGCCTTGGCGCTGCGTTCCCCGCAGGCTACTCCGCCCTCACCGAGTTCACTCCTCCCACGAAGCGCGGTAAGTACCAGTCCTACGTTGGCCTGATCGCTAACTGCGGTACCCTCGTTGCTTCCGCTATGAACATGGTTGTTCTGCCCATGCTCGGCTGGCGCCCCGTGTTCGTTATCTGCGGTATTGTTGGTGCTGCTGTTGTAATCCTCTGCTTCGTATTCCTCGAGGAATCTCCTCGTTGGTTGGCCATGAAGGGTCAGACCGAAAAGGCAGACAAGATTGTTTCCAACATCGAGGCAAAGACTGCTGCTAAGGGCATCGACGTTCCCGCTGTTCCCGAGGAAGAAATCCAGCGTCGTGAGAACGCTGAGGTAGTTAAGGATCTGCCGTGGTCGTTCCTCTTCAAGAAGAGCATGATCACCCGTACCCTTACCGCTATGTTCCTCTGCTTCGTTATGAACGTTCTGGTTTACACGGTTATTTCCTGGACGCCTACCATCTTGAAGGCAAACGGCTTCGATCCTCACATGTCCACGGTTCTCACCGTTGTTATGCAGCTCGGTATTCCTGTTGGCGTTGGCGCTCTTACCTTCTACGTTGAGAAGGTAAACCGCAAGACCATCCTGATCGTAACCTACGTTTTGATCGCAATCATCGGTCCTGTATGGGCTTCCCTGCCGACCGACAACACTGCGCTTATCATGTTCGTTGGCTTCCTGCTCTGCGTCTGCACCTTCACCAACTCCGTTACCACCGCAGCTATCTACCTGTCCGAGCCTTTCCCGACGGCTTGCCGTATCCGCGGCGCTGGTGTTGCTAACGCCTTCGGTCGTCTGGGTGGTATCTTCAGCCCCATGTGGATCGCATTCTTCATGGGCACCTCGCTCGGCACCACCGGCGTATTCATCATCAACGCTTGCCTGGCTATCTTCATGGCAATCTGGCTGGCTATCTTCGGTGTTGAGACTCGCGGCCGTACGCTTGAGGACATCACCAAGGGTCTGCTCGACGACTAGTCGTTAAAGCTTCGATCCACCCATCGGGCACATAGCTACCCATGAACGGGACCTCCATAGGGGGTCCCGTTTTGTTATAGTGGGAAAGGTTCATTTGCGATGAAAACCAATAGTGAGGGTCTATAGGTTGGGTTTTCATTGCTGTAATGGAGGGAAGCGCTGCATGAAGCTTGATCACCTACGTTATTTTGATCGTCTGGCCGATATGTTGAGTTACACCAACGCGGCTAAATCGCTCTACATTGCTCAGCCAACTCTTTCTGCTGCAATTAAGCGTATGGAGCAAGAGGTGGGACTTACGCTGTTCCGTCGTGCTGAGGGGGTGGCGTCGGGCGTTGAGCTTACCGAACAGGGCCGAATTTTCCACGAATACGTAGTGCAGGCGCTTGAGCGCTATGACACCGGCTTGAATTTGGCCCTTGAATCCCAGAATGAATCAGACAGCCTGCTGCGACTTGGAACGGTATATTCCATGAAGGGCCGTTTTTGGTCTAAGGCTATCGACGACTTTATTAATCAGTGGGGGAGTTTGCCTCATTTCCATATGGAACAGGCGTATTCTGCCGAGTTGGCAAAGCAGCTTAAAAGCCGTGAAATCGATGTTGCGTTTGCCGCTATGACGCCTGAAGCTGCAGGGCTCAACCATGTTCATGTGTGGTCGCAATCGCTTGTGGCTTGCGTTAACATCGAAAACCCTCTGGCGCAGCGAACTTCCATCACGCTAGACGAACTGAAGGACGAACGCCTGCTTACTTATAGTGCGAAATCTTCGGTTTCGCCAAGCATCGATGAGCTGTTCGGCTCAAGGATGAAAGAGTTCAATGTGGTTCGCAGCTTTGACGATGAGCTTTCGCTTTCATCGTTCGTTTCTTCCCATTCAAACAATGTGGCAGTTATGGTGTACTCCATCCTTGTTAACGCCTTTGATGACGTGGTGTGTATTCCTATCGCTGATGCTCCTGCCGATTTCCATAAGATTTACCTCATGAGCCGAAACGAGTCCCATTCCAAGATTGTCGGCGATTTTATCGACTTCATGAGTTCGTACGAGTTCCCAGACATTTTTGCAGAGTCGCGCAACGCGCTGTAGGCTTCCTTTGCGCTGTGTCTCCTATGGCAGAAGTTTAATTGGGTGTATTGCGCGTGTCTGATTGGAGCGATTTGGTGAGTAATGGCGTTTTGCGGTTCGATGTCGTCACTGTCAGAACCCCTCATGTACGGGATTTTTTGAGCAGTTTGTGGTGTCGCTAAGACCACCGCAAAGACCTTCCCAATACAGGAGCGCGGCATAAGCTGCGCTCCTGTTGTTTTACCCTGCGAGTGCTAGCTGTAGGGCCATTCATTATTGACCATGAACACGTTCATGAACTGGGTAAATAGTTTTTCGTAATTGCTCCCGAATATGGGGGCTTTTTTGCTATTGGCTGAAATGAACCTGTTCAATAACAATGATCTTGTAGCAGGATTGGGCTGTTGACCTGCACTGAAATCAGGCTATGCCCTGAAGAGGGGTAGATGGTCAAGAGCCCACTTCGCTATCGAGGATCTATAGGGGGATTGATCTTCGAAGCCCTCTCGAAAACGAGAGGGGAGGGAAGCCCCAAATGGTAGGGGCATGAATAGAAAGAAGGTGGGTTATGAGTTCCGAAGCACAAACTTCCTATCATGGCATTGCTGCTCGTCTGGACCGCATCCCAATCACCGGCATGCACAGGAAAGTCCTGTGGCTGCTGGCAGGCATCACGTTCTGCGATTCGGTTGACATGGGTGTTGGTGGCCCGATTGGTGCAGTGCTCCAGTCAACCTACGATGCCGCTGGCAATCAGTGGATGACCTTGGAACAGTTCGCACTGTTCAACTCAATTACCATGATCGGCTATCTGGTTGGTGGCCTCATGGCAGGTGCCCTATCCGACGGCATCGGTCGCAAGAAGGCAGTTCTCATCTGCGGTTCTATCTTCACCGTGTTCTGCTTCGTTG
>USDX01000018.1 GCA_900553605.1 uncultured Eggerthella sp.
TGGTTAACGCCCTTTGGGCGTTTGCTCAAATTCGCTTTGCTCTTTGAGCGTTGGGCTCGGGATCGCTTTGCTCCTCGAACCACTGAGGACTTGCAGTTGGGCTTGATCCGTTTTTTCGGTTCGGATTCGCTTCGCTTTCCGAACTGCCGGGGCTCTTTTGGACTGGGGTGGGGTTCGAATTCGCTTTGCTCTTTGAACCGTGGGGTCTCTCGGGCGTTGGGCTCGGATTCGCTTTGCTCTCCGAACCCTGGTGAGTTTCGTTCTGGGTGGTTCGATAGCTTTGGTGAATGATTTTTGATTCTATTGCTATGGTTTTGTGAAGAATCGACCTTGCGACATTCTCGTTTAGCGGACAGGAGTACCCTCGCGTGCGGGCCTTTGGCCTATTGAGCATATTCGTAAGTTATTTTGCATATCAATTAGGCATGCGCAGGAAGAAGGAATTACTCCCATGGAGGTTTTTCAGCACACGTTCACCCAGATGCTGATGTTGTTCGCGATCATGTTGTGCGGTTTCATCGCAAGAAAAAAGCGCATGACTGACGATCTTTTCGATGGGAACCTTTCCAAGCTGGTAATGTCCATTACTCTTCCCGCGACCATTTTGAACTCAGTGCTCTCCGACAGCCAGCTGCCACCCGACGAGGTTATCCTTACCATGTTTGGCTATGCGGCTTTGTATTTCTTGTTTGCCGCAGTTTTTTCGTATGCCGTTGCTCATCTGGTGTATCGCAAGCTCAACCGTCCAGCACGTGGAGCGCATGCTTTCATGATGATGTTCGGAAACGTGGGCTTTCTGGGCTTCGCGGTGCTTGCTGCCATATTCGACGACAACGCTGTATTGTATGCGGCGGTATTCAACATCGTGTTTAACGTGGTGCTGTTTTCGCTCGGCGTGTTCTTCGTCGCGGGCGACGACGAGCAAACGAGGGAAAAGCGCAGTGTGAAAATGCAGCTGAAAGCACTGGGCCACACCCTTACCAAGCCGGTGATGCTTGCCTCGTATGCTGCAATGGCTTTGGCGTTGCTGCACATAACCGACAACGGCCCTATCGGGCAAACGTGCAGCATTTTGGGCGGAATGACGGTTCCTGCTGCAATGCTTATCATCGGTTCGACTTTAGCGAAGATGCCTGTGCGCGAAATGCTGTTTGACGGTTGGAGCTACCTCACTACGCTTATTCGCCTTATTGTGGTTCCGGTAGGTGTGTACTTTGTTTTCGGACTGTTCGTGAGCGATCCGTACCTTCTTGCCATTCTGGTGCTTCTGGCTGCCATGCCTGCCGCTTCGAATGGCACCATGTTGTGCTTGGCCTATGATGGTGACACGCGAACTATGTCGCGCGGAACCTTTTTGACCACGGTATTCTCCCTGATCACGTTGCCTGTTATCGCTCTTATTGTGGTGTAGCGCGCTGAACAACGCCGTTGGGGCTTTGGTTTTCACGTTCGCGTTTGCGCTCTGTGCCTTTTGCCGGATGCGTGCTCATTCGTCGAGCGCCAGGCGCGCCAAAGGCGCACCCGTCACCATTGCGCGCACTTGCCGCTTTTCCTCTTCATCGACTGCGTTGCTGCCACCTTTGCCCTGCTTATTCATTCGCATACTTCCCTTACCCTATAATTGCCTTGCGCCTCAAAGGCGCAATCGGTAGCTACATAAGGGGTTGTTCGTGGAAGTTCTCACACACGCTGGGTTGCAAATGCTCATCCTGTTTACGGTGGTGCTGCTCGGCGCGGTGGCGCGCAAACTCCACTTGATGAACGACACCTTCGACGCCCTGCTCTCCAAGCTTGTCATGACGGTAACTCTTCCCGGCATGATCCTTAATTCGGTGTTGAGCAACACGAATTTGCCCGATTCCAACACTATCCTGATGTTGCTGGTGTATTCGACCGTGCTCTACTTTTTCATCTGCTTATTTGCGTGGGTTTTTGTGCGTGTGGTGTATCGGGGCGTGCCAAAGCCGGCGCAGGGCGCGCATGCTTATCTCATATCGTTCGGCAATACGGGCTTTATCGGCTTCGCGGTTTTGGGTGCCATCATGGGGAATGATGCTGTGCTCTACGGTGCTGTCTACAACATTCCCTACAATGTCTTTATGTTCTCAGTTGGAATGTTGTTTATTGCGAGCACGGGAACAGAGGGCGTGGCGGCCAAAAAGCCGTTAAAAGAGCAGGTGAAGGCTATCGGCAAGCAACTGGTAAGTCCCTGCCTTATCAGCTGCTTCATCGCCATGTTCCTTGCCTTGTTCGGTGTTACCGACTCAGGCTATATCGGTCAGACGTGTAGCCTGTTGGGGCAGATGACGGTTCCGGCGGCTATGCTGGTAATTGGATCGACGCTCGCCAAGCAGCCTTTGAAGCAGATGGTGAACGACGGCTGGAGCTATCTCACTTCGTTTATGCGTTTGGCGGGCGTGCCGCTGCTTATCTTTTTCATAGGCGGTATCTTTATCCATGATCCGTATATTCTTGCGGTTATCGTTATCGAGTCGGCAATGCCAGCTGCCTCGTCGGGCATTATGATGTGCTTGGCCTATGGCGGCGATACCATGACCATGTCGCGCGGAACCTTCATAACCACCATTCTCTCGATCGTCACTTTGCCGCTGTTGGCGTTGCTGGTGGTGTAGCTTCTGCTTCATGGTGGCTGGTGGGTGCGTTGGCCATAGGGAAAAGACAGCTATTGAAAGGCTTTCAATGATTGAGTATCCAACTTCTTTGGAGGACCCGCGCCTCGATGTGTATGCGCGCCTGACGGAGCTTCAGTTGCGCAATAGGCTTGAGCCGGAAAAGGGGATTTTCATCGCTGAATCGGACAAGGTTATCGACCGTGCGTTGGCGGCGGGCTATCAGCCGATTTCTCTCCTGGTACCTGAGCATCGTTTTGAGCGCATGGCTGGCCTTGTGGATCGCATGGGCGGCAATAAGCCTGCCGAAGAAGGCGGCCTTACCGTTTTCGTTATGCCTGCTGAAGAGGTTGAAAAGCTGGCGGGTTACGAACTGACCCGTGGCGTGCTGTGCGCAATGCGCCGCAAGCCTCTGCCCTCGGTGGAAGAAACGGTTGCCAATGCACGTCGTATTGCCATCTTGGAAGACATTACCAACCACACCAACGTGGGCGCTGCCTTCCGTAGTGCTGCGGCGTTGGGGGTGGATGCGGTTTTGTGCACGCCCGCATGCTGCGATCCTTTGTACCGCCGCGCGGTTCGTGTTTCTATGGGCACGGTGTTCCAGGTGCCTTGGACGCGCATCGGAGATCAGCCGGGGGAGGAATGGCCCCAGGGCGGCATTGCCAAACTGCGAAGCCTAGGATTCGAGACCGCGGCCATGGCGCTTGACGACAATTCGGTAAGCCTCGACTGCCCTGAGCTCAAAGAATGCGAAAAGCTCGCTATCATCATGGGTACGGAGGGCGATGGCTTGTCGCAGCGCACCATAGCTGCATGTGACTACACGGTGAAGATCCCTATGGCGCATGGAGTTGATTCGCTTAACGTTGCTGCCGCAAGCGCCGTAGCGTTTTGGGAGCTAAGAGCGCGATAGGCTCGCCTTTCTCTGTATATGGCGGATGGTGCTCATATTGGGTTGTGGCGTTTTGGCGAATCTGCTGCTTGTTTGGCTTGACCATGTCAGATACGTTATAATCACAAAACGCCTTATGGCATACGCTGGGCCATCGTCCAATGGCAGGACCCTGGTTTTTGGTACCAGTTATGTAGGTTCGAATCCTGCTGGCCCAGCCATATATTTGAGAATGAAAACCGCCTTCGGGCGGTTTTTTGTTGCTCTGTCGGATGCGAAGGATTCGAACCGATGAGGTGAAATCCCGTAAAGAAAACGTGCCTGCGGCACGTTTTTAGGGATTTGCCCGCAGGCGCTTGCGCCAAGGGGGAGAGCGCTCGCAGAGCGCGGGAATCCTGCTGGCCCAGCCATATATTTGAGAATGAAAACCGCCTTCTGGCGGTTTTTTGTTGCTCTTCTGGTGTATGCCCTGATTTTGGTGCGTGAGCGACTCGTTCTTGGCGGGATTCGCCCCATCGCGGCGATCAGCCAATCGCAAAAAACAAAAAACCGAGCTATTTTGCAACTTTTTTGCGATTAGGGACTCCCCTTCGCTCCTGCAAAGCGGAAAAGAGCCGTCATATAGCCATTTTTGCTGCATTTTTGGGCCTTAATCCGCGATTGAGGAACTCGTGGCAATCCCTAATCGCAAAAAAGTTGCAATCCGAGCCGATTTTTTGTTTTTGGTTCGTGGGTCAGCCTCGGGACGGTTCTGGGGGGGGCGGGTTAACCGACCGCTTTGCCTTAGCACCTGCCCACAGAAACTGCGCAAGACGGTGTTGGGGGGGGCGGGGTGCCTGACCGCTCGCTGATTTTGCGGGGCATGCCCTGATTTTAGGATTCGGGTCGTCTCTTCGTTGGCGCATTCCTTAATTGTTTTGGTGCGTGCTCTCAATCTGAAATTTGAATCGCTGATTTTCAGCCTGGTGTTGCTTTGTTTGCGTTCTGCTTTTGACGTGTCGCAGATTCGCGAATTCGCTCTGCTCTTCGGTTCGGAATGCGGGTTCTCATATTCTGGTGCGCTATCATAGCGGGACACATTATTTCGTTTGAAAGGCTTGTTCATGGCTGAATATATTGAAGGCAAGCGTCCGGTACTGGAAGCTTTGAAGGTGGGCGTTCCCGTTAAGCGTCTGTATGTCGCTGAAGGTTTGAAGGGCGATAAAGCGGTCGACGAAGTGGTTCGCCGTGCCCACAAAATGAAGATTTCGGTGAAGCAGATCAAGCGCCATGAAATGGACGAGCGTTCTGAACGTGGCTCCCATCAGGGGCTTATGCTGGAAACTGGCTCATATCAGTATTCTAATGTGAATGAAATCGTTATCGCTGCCAACAAGCGCGCTGAAGCCAATGACGGCAAGGCGCTTATTGTGGTGCTCGACCATATCACCGATGCGGGCAACCTGGGCGCTATCGCTCGTTCGGCAGAAGTGGTGGGCGCATCAGGCATCATTATTCCCAACAAGCGTTCGGCTCATGTAACTGCGGCAACGTACAAAAGCTCTGCCGGCGCGGTTTCCCATATCAAAATCGCTCAGGTTGGCAACATTGCGCAAACCATCGAAAACCTGAAAAAGGAAAACTTCTGGGTTGCCGGCGCTTCCGAAAAGGCGCAGCAGTGCATTTGGGATTCACCCCTGGCGGGCCGCTTGGTGCTGGTAATGGGTAACGAAGGCGAGGGCCTTGCTCGTCTTACCCAGGAACGCTGCGATTTCTTGGTTTCTTTGCCCCAAGCAGGAGAAGTTGGCTCTCTGAATGTGGCTCAGGCTTCTACTGCCTGCATGTACGAGTGGATGAGGCAATGTAGGGGATAGCCGAGAGTCGGCATCCCGCCTCTTCTCTGTCTGCTTTATGCCTGCGTCGGAGCTCTGCTTGTTGCGGTCCCAACGCGGAGCTCCGTTTTGCGTGCAGGGCGGATATCAATTTATCCCATAAACGTGTTATTCCGGCCTAAGTTTGAATCGAGCGGTTTTCATGGCTAAAAAACGTAACAAGCTTCTCATCGTCGACGGGTACAACGTACTGCGAAGTGGTCAGCGCTATGTACACATGAGGCGTGAAGAAGACTACACCCACGAAACGTTCAACAAGGTTCGCGAGGCGCTGATCAGCGACGTTGCGGCTTTTGCGGGTACTGAGTACAAGGCGATTATCGTTTTTGATGGCGCCGATAACCCTGAATCGGCAGGTAAAACTGAGCGTATCGGCGGTGTGAAGGTGGTCTTTTCGCCCTATGGCTCTTCTGCCGATAAGGTCATTGAGAAAATCGCATATGATGCGCGCGAAAACCGTTTGGAGGTGATGGTGGTAACCTCTGATGCCACTATCCAGGATACGGTGTTTGGCGGCGGCGTGGATCGCATGAGCGCCAATGGTTTCAGCCTTGAAATGGAAGATTTGGGCGACGAGGCTAAGCGCGATCGCACCCTTGAAGTGCATCGCCGCTCTACGGTTGCAGACAGGATCAACCCCGATACCTTGGCGAAGCTCAAGGCTTTGCGCGACGGGAAATAGGCGGGCAAGGGAATACTCGCATCTATTCGGGCCCCAAGAGATCCAGGGCCTTGCGTTAACCCAGATGAGCTTCTGTCGGGGCGGCAAAAGGGACCTATGCTTACCAAAGCGAGCTCCAGTTACCGTTTAGGCCACTGGAACTCGCTTTTTTGCATTCAGTTCGTTCTTATTAACTAATACTGCAACAGCCCCAATAGATCTGTTGCTTGCCCGATTGGTTTTTTATAAGTTTCAACTGGAATTATTACTGAATGCAATGACTTCGATCTATAGCTTTGCCGTTGCTAACCTATAATGGGTTCATTGGTTTGTGATTCTCCGGGTGCTGTATGCGCACCAGGGGCGCTATGCGTGCAATGTTCACGCGAAAAAGCCGCCCGGGGAGGGGGAAAGGAGATCCAATGAAACCACTTAAGGGAATCAAGGTCGTCGATCTTACTACGTACATGGCAACGCCTGCGACTGGTCGTGTATTGGGCGAATGGGGCGCCGACGTCATCAAGGTCGAGGCAGCCAAGGGTGATCCGCTGCGCGTAACCCAGGCGGCGGTATTCAACATGCCCATGTCGGACGAAGAGAACCTCGCTTTCGATATGTGCAACTTGAACAAGCGCTTTATCTCTCTGAACCTGAAGAGCGAAACGGGCGCTGAGGTTATGGACAAGCTCCTTGCTGATGCCGACGTGTTCCTGACCAACACCCGTACGAAGTCCCTGAAGAAAATGGGTCTCGACTGGGAAACCCTGCATGCAAAATATCCGAAGCTCATCATGGCTCACGGCTTGGGCTACGGCAAGAAGGGCCCCGAAAAGGACGATCCCGGCTTTGACGTAACCTGCTACATGGCTCGTGGCGGCGTATTCGGCACCACGGTAAACCGCGGCGATTCCCCGATGATCCCCACCAACGGTTATGGCGACCTCCAGGCTTCCATGTTCCTTGCTGCTGGCGTTTGCGCTGCAATTATCGGGCGTAACCAGACCGGCGAAGGCGAGTACGTAACGTGCGCACTGCAGCATGCTGCTATCTATGCTTTGATGACGGGCATGATCTCTGCTCAGTATGGCAATCCGTACCCCAAGAGCCGTCTTGAGGTTATCTGCCCCTTCAACAACGTCTACACCGCAGGTGACGGCAAGTCCATCGCCATGTGCGACCCTGAATACGATCGCGACTACGACAAGATCATGGGTCTTATCGGCCGCGAAGACCTTATCGGCTCTGAGCGCTTGAACAACTGCAACAAGATGAACGCCGATGGCTTGAACGCTGAAGTGGTTGGTATTCTGGACGAGGCTCTGGCAAAGATGACCGCTGCCGAAGCCCTGAAGATCTTCAAGGACGCAGGCATTCCTTGCGAGTTGTGCCAGACCCCGCTCGATGTCTATGAAGACCAGAACGCTCTGGTGAACGATTATCTGGTTAAGATCAAGTATCCCGAGGCAGAGCGCTGGGTTCCCACTCCTCCCATTCAGTTCGAATCCGAGGAAGCTCCCAACTACACGCCTTCCGATAAGTTGGGTAGCGCAACCGAGGAAATCATGCGCGATTTGGGCTACACCGACGAGCAGATCAAGGCCGCAGAGGCAGACGGCTCCGTTTCCGGCCCCATCGATCTCGATGTTTTGGCTGGCAAATAACGCCGCATAACCAACCCACTATCATAAAAATGCCGAGTCCGCAAAAGCGGCTCGGCATTTTTTTTTTACGTGAACGGGGCTGACAGCTAAGACCCACCCCGCAAAGAGGGGGAGCTATCCGCCGACCGACCTACAGCATTTCGATGAATGCAGCGATACGGGTATCGATCTGGCCCTGGTCGTTGGGAGCGTAGTCGGTTTCGATTTTCATATAGGGCATGCCCATCTCGTCCATCTTGCGGTGCATAAGCTCGCTTTCCACGTTGAAGGTGTGGCAGGCGGTGAGCACCACGTCAATGACGCCATCTACCTTGTATTTGCGGCACATCTCTGCGGTATTGTCCATGCGGCCGGAATTCGGCGTCATGACCGAGCAGTTGATGTCAAGGTAACGCTGCGCAAGCGCGCCCATGACGTCCTCGGCTTCAGGGTCGACCATGGCTTTCTGCGTGCGTTCGCCGCCGCAGTCGTCCAAGGCAACGATAACGCCGCCGTTCTTTTCGACGCTCATGCCAACTTTCTGGATAACACCGTTAGAGGGGCAGCCGGTAAGCAAGATGCGCTTTGCCGTTGCGGGCACTGGACGCTCTCCGGCTTCATAAGCGCCCTTGCGCTCCTCGACGAGTTTTTCGACATTGTCGACAAAAGCGTTCACGTCGAAGTTAAAGGTGTTTTGCGCAAGCGTGGTCATCATTTCGACGCCCCACATGGCAGGAGGCTCGTTCATCTGCAACTCGTACATCTCGCAGATGCCCTTGCGAAGACGATTGCGTACACGGGTGGCATCGCGCAGCATTTCATCGGTGATCTCGATATCGTAACGTCGCTCGAGTTCTTCCTTGAGAGCAACGCATTCCTCGCGCCATACGCGAGGAGCCCATTCGGCATTGCGGGCATGCGGAAGGTTCATGACGTGGACGTCCTTGATGTCGTTGAGGAGCTCGTACATCTTCTTTTTGCCGTCGCACGTGGTTTCGCCGATGATCAAGTCGGCAAAGTACGTAAAGGGGCAGTGTTCGCTTACCGCAAATCCGTAGGTGCCTTTAATAAGCGGACAGATGTTTTTCGGGAGATGCTCTTCCGCTGCCGCATCGCAGGCGTTGTTCATGCCACAGAGGGCAACGGCGCTTGCTTCAGCTGCATCGGCAATTTCAAGCGGGCTGTAAGAGCAGAGGTAGCCTACGAGTTTGCCGCCATTTTCCTTGAATGCTTTTACGCCCATGAATCCATTGCGGTGGGCCTCGTCAAGCTCATCGAACTTTGAGGGCAAGTCGATTGGTGCAGTCATGGGGGAGTCCTTTCTTCGGGTGCCGCAGAATGCTCGTTCTACGGCAGGGCTGCTTTGTCCATTGTTTATTGTTTAGTGATGCGGAAGCGCAACGTCGTGAACGCTTTCGTAGGGGATGCCGAGGCTCTGGGCAGCATCTTCGATGCGTTGCTTTTCCGCTAGGGGTGCACGCCAGGCGTATCCGCATCCTGTGGTTATGCTGCGGGGGATGGGGATCAGGCGCTCGGGCAGGCCTTGCTCTTTGCAGAAGCTTTCAAAACCCAATGCGTCGCCGGTGGTGCGAAATGCAAACACGGCAGAATCGGGTTCGGCTTTCTCGGAGGCGGATCGGTCTGCTGCCTTACCTGCTGCGGCACCTGCCGCTAGGCCTTGTGCGTGCATCGACATATCTTTTTCACTGATGTTGGTAGGCGCTGCGGGCGCGGTTTTCGGCGTGGGCTTGGCATCTTCAGGGACGCACAAGGCCGCTCCGATAGCGCCGGCAAACCGTGCTTTCGGACAGGTTAGGATGCTACCTTCAAGGTGCGCTCCAAGGCGTTCGGCGACATAGGCGTTATCGCAGAGGCCGCCGGTCAGCACGTATTCGTTGTTAGCGCTCTTGAACACCAAGGGCTTTACCTTCGCCACGACGCTTTCCACTATTCCGTTGCAGATGTCTTCTCGTGCGGCGCCTTGGCCAATGAGGCTAATGATCTCGCTCTCAGCGAATACCGTGCACATGGAGCTAATGCTGGTAGGCGCCCCTTTCTTTGCGAGTTCGGAAAGCTCATCTTGCGTTAGGCCCAAACGATTCGCCATGACCTCCAGGAACTTTCCTGTCCCAGCGGAGCATTTGTCGTTCATACGGAAGTCCTGAACCTTGCCGTTTTTCAGCAGGATCGATTTCGTGTCCTGCCCGCCGATGTCGATCACCGTGCAATCGGGGCCAAACAAATAACCCGCTCCTTTTCCATGGCAGGTGATTTCCGTTACGGTTTTATCGGCGAAGGGAACAGAGATGCGCCCGTAACCAGTGGCTACGTATACGCATTGTTCTTTCGGAAACCCTTCTTCGGCAAGCCTTTGCAGCACGGTGTTGGCGGCTTCAACGGAGCTGTAGCCCGTTGGGACAACCAGAGTGCAGAGAAGCTGAGAGCCCTTAAGAACTGCAGCTTTGGTTGCGGTGGATCCGATATCTATTCCTACGCGATAGGTCATGACTGCGCCTTGATTACTCGATTCGTGACAGGGTGCGCGAAGCAATTGGCCATACGGTCTTCTTTCTACGGGCTGTTGCCCGTGAAGGTTCGGGGCAGCGGATTCGGGAAACAGTAAAATGACCCAGGCCGCAGAAGCCTTGGGCGGGTATGCATCGAGCGGAAGGCGCGAGCGCCGTTGGTGCAGAAAACGCGCGATGGCATGTATAAGGAAGGCACGCGCGCAGAATGGTGCTTTCCCGTAACTGTAATACTAGATCTTGGCTAGGATATTTTGATTGGGCGTCGGCGAGTACGTAAGCGGAACCATCGGTCGGCAGTGCCGTTCGCCCCTAATCGTAAATTACAAGCGCTCGGCAAGGAATGTGTCTTCTTTCTCCATTTTGTTGCACGTATTAATAAGGCTGCTATACTGCAAAGGCTGTTTTAATACACATGCGTGAAGGACTTGCGTTCGCTAGTGGCCGCCACGGCGGTTGCGAACAAAGGAATGATCTCGCGCAGAGGCACAACGAATGGAGAAAGAATGTCCAAGATTACTGTACAGACCCTGCTCGACGCAGGCACCCACTTCGGTCATCAGACCCGTCGCTGGAACCCCAAGATGAAGCCCTTCATCTTCGGCAACCGTGGCGACATCTACATCATCGACCTCAAGGAGACCATGTACGGTCTCGACGCTGCTTACACCGCAGTTTCCCGTTGCGCTGAAAAGGGCGGCACGGTTCTGTTCGTAGGCACCAAGAAGCAGGCTCAGGAATCTGTTGCTGAAGCTGCTAACCGTTGCGGCATGCCTTACGTAAACGCTCGTTGGCTCGGCGGTATGCTCACCAACTTCACCACCATCCGCTCTCGCGTTCAGCGCATGGAAGAGCTCGAGGCTATGGAAGCTGACGGCCGCATGGAGCTTCTGCCCAAGAAGGAGCAGATCCTGCTGAAGAAGGAACTCGCTAAGCTGCAGACCAACCTCAACGGTATCCGCAACATGAAGAAGACCCCTGACATGATCTTCATCATCGACACCAACCGTGAGCAGATCGCTATCCACGAGTCCCACCGCCTCAACATCCCCGTTGTTGGCACGCTCGACACCAACTGCGATCCCGACGACGTTGATTTCGGCATCCCCGCAAACGACGACGCAATCCGCTCCGTTCGCCTGCTTGCAGAGTTCGTTGCTGATGCTGTTATCGCTGGCACTGGCGCTCCTGTCACCGTTGAGGACATGACCGCAGAGCCCGCAGCTGAAGCTGCCGCAGAGGCAACCCCTGCTGAATAAGCACTAAACGAATCCATTGCAATTTCTCCCTCGCCCGTCTAGTGGGCGAGGGCTCTATCTGAAAGGAATTACCATGGCAGAAATCACCGCAGCACTCGTTAAGGAACTCCGCGAGATGACCGGCGCTGGCATGATGGAATGCAAGAAGGCTCTGGTTGAGGCTGAAGGCGAACTCGAAAAGGCCGTAGACGTGCTCCGCACCCGTGGTCTTGCTGCTGTTGCCAAGAAGGCCGGCCGCGCAACCGACGAAGGTACTGTTCTGGCTCTCGTTTCCGAGTGCGGCCATGATGGCGCTCTCGTAGAGCTCAACTGCGAAACCGACTTCGTAGGCATGAACGAAAAGTTCCATGCATATGCAGAGAAGATTGCTAAGGCCGTTCTCGCTAACAAGCCTGCCGACCTCGAGGCTCTCAAGGCTTCCGAAATTGAAGGCGAAACCGTAGAGGCTGTCGTAACCGACGCTATCCATACCCTGGGCGAAAACATCCAGCTTTCCCGCTTCGCTTTCGCTGAGCAGCCCGAAGGCGCTGTTGCTTCCTACATTCATGGTGGCGGCAAGATCGGCGTTCTGGTTGAGTTCAAGCTGGGCGACGCTTCCTTCGCAACCAACGATGACTTCAAGAAGTACGGCCGCGACGTTGCTATGCAGGTTGCTGCTGCAAGCCCCGTATCCGCAACCCGCGAATCGGTAGATCCCGCAGTTGTTGAGCACGAGATGAGCATCTACAAGGCACAGGCTGCAGAGTCCGGCAAGCCCGAGAACATCCAGGAAAAGATCGCTACCGGTCGTATGGAGAAGTTCTACAAGGAGAACTGCCTCACCGAGCAGGCTTTCGTTAAGAATCCCGATCAGTCTGTAAACGAGTACACGGCTGAGGTTGCCAAGGCTCTTGGCACCACCATCGAGATCGTTTCCTTCACCCGCTTCATGCTGGGCGAGTAAGCGAACTTAACAACGCTTTTTCTGCAAGCCCTTCCAGAGATTTGGGGTAAAACCCTTCTCTGGGAGGGCTTGTCTGCATAATAGGACTATAAATAAAGTAGGCATGCTTTGTTTCGATTTGGCATGGGTATGAAGAATCCGCATCAAGTAGATTGGGTGCATGAGATATGTCCGAAGAAGTAATTATTGCGCGTGAAACCGAAAACGTTTCAGGTACGGTACAGATCAGCGGTGCTAAGAACTCCGCGTTGAAGCTCATTGCGGCAACAATGTTGGGCCAAGGCAAGAGCACACTCCACAATATTCCCCATATCTCCGATATCGAGATCATGAACGACGTAATTCGCAGCTTGGGCGCAACGGTTGAATGGGATGGCCATTCGCTCATCATCGATACCGAGCATGCTGAAGGCCACGATACCCCCTATGAGCTTGTTTCGAAGATGCGCGCTAGCATCTCTGTGCTAGGTCCGCTTGTGGGTCGCTTTGGTTGCGCACGTGTTGCAATGCCGGGTGGCTGTAAAATCGGTGCCCGTAAAATCGATATGCATCTTAAGGTGCTCGAGGCTATGGGTGTTGAATTCGAAAACAGCCACGGCTACCTTTATGCTTCCACCCCCAACGGGTTGCATTCTGCCGATGTATTGCTCGAGTTCCCGAGCGTTGGCGCTACTGAAAACATGCTTATGGCTTCCGTGGTTGCTCCAGGCACGTCAGTTATCGACAATGCTGCGCGTGAGCCTGAAATCGTCGACCTCGCCAATATGCTGAATGCCATGGGTGCTCATGTAGAGGGCGCGGGTACGCCTACCATCACGGTAAAGGGCGTTGCTCTCTCCGAGATGCATCCTTGCGAGCACACTACGGTGGGCGACCGTATTGAGGCAGGCACGTTCCTAACAGCGGGTGCGCTGCTCGGCGGTCCCGTTACTGTTCAGGGAATAGATCCGTCATATTTGCGCATGGCGCTTATGAAGCTCGAGCATATGGGATGCGATATCTCCACTACGGAAGATTCCATCACTGTTTCGCGCACCCAGCCTCTCCGTGCTACTGACATTCAGACGCTTCCTCACCCTGGGTTCCCCACCGATCTTCAGGCTCAGTTCATGCTTTTGGCCTCTTTCGCAGAGGGTAACTCCGTCATTTCTGAAAATATCTTTGAAAATCGCTTCATGTTTGCCAGCGAGCTCAACCGTATGGGATCCCGAATTGCGGTTGAGGGCCATCATGCATTGGTTCAAGGAGTCAGCAAGCTTGAGGGCGCTCCTGTTTCCTCGCCTGACTTGCGTGGCGGTGCCGCTCTGGTAATTGCTGGCCTTGCCGCAGAAGGTGAAACAGTCGTGCATGACATTCACCATATCGATCGCGGCTACGAAGACTACGTTGGCAAACTGCATGCCATCGGTGCAAACGTCGAACGCAAAACGCTGTAGGTAGGTGCGATGGCAATAAGGAACAACAGGGGAATGCATGGTGGCGGCTCGGGCCGTCGCCGTTCCTCATCTCGAAATAAAGCCGACTGGTCTTCGTCGGTAATTGGATCTCACGCGTCAGGTTCTCGCGGACCTCAGCCTCAACGTCGAGCCTCCGCCCATTCGCGCCGTCCTCGCACCTCAGCGGTGCCGAGCCGCCGAACTGGCGAAGTGCGTCAGATCCATATCCAATCGCGCTCGGTTGATGAACGCACGTCGCGTCGAAAAGTAGGGCAGTCGCGAACCGAAAGCTTTATGCGCCACCGCGACAATGTAAGCCGCATCACGTTGATCATCGGCATCATCCTGATTGTGGTTATCGCGCTGAATCTCGGTACATGCGCTTATCGCAATTCGCTTTCTTCCTCGATGGCGCTTGACGACAGCAGCGTATCCAGCGCGCTCGTTTCGGCAAAGAACGATGAGCCCACTTATACGCTGCTTGCTGGCCTCAACGGAAGCGGCGAAAACGAGTGCGCCAGCTACTTGGCTGTTTTGCGCGTGGATTACCAGAACAACACGGTGTCATTGTTGAATATACCCAGCAATATTGCCGCCACCTATTCCGATACCGACTCCAAGGGGACTATGCTGCGAGATGCTCCCCATATCAAGGATGAGGGCGAACTGGTAAAGCAGGTCTCTTCGCTTATTGGCCAGGACATCAATCACTATGTAAGGATCACGGGCGAAGACTTTGCCTCGCTTATTGATTCCCTTGGCGGGTTAAACGTCAACGTAGAGCAATATGTCGATGATCCAACGGTAGGAACTGCAGTGCTCGACCCCGGTCAGCAGACCTTAAACGGAGAGCAGGCACTCGTTTATGTAAGTGCCAAAAACTACACCGATGGATACGGCCAGCGTGCCAATGTTCAAAATCAGGTATTTACTGCATTCGTGCAGGCTCTTGAAGACAAGGGCGGTCTCGATTTCGCCATGAGCGCAGACGACATCGCTGGCAAGATCAAAACGGATATGAGCTACGACGAAATCGGCAAGATTGCCTCGTTGTTCCCGAATGCAACGTTCTATTCGAATACGGTGCCGGGAAGTCAGTCCGTTTCGGGCGACAAGGTTTCCTGGTCGGTAGCCTCTTCTTCGTTCTCTCAGATTTGCGATCAGTTTAAGAGCGGCCAGAACATGGATACCTCCGTAGATACCAGCGGGGTTAACAAGAGCTCGGTTTCCATTGTGGTTCTGAATGGCGCAGGCGCTGATGGTTACAGTGCGCAGGCGGCTCAGATTCTTACCAATGCTGGCTATACCATCAAAGATACGGGTAACGCAGAATCGTTCGTGTACGACGAAACCTTGGTAATCTACCGCTCCGACGACGACAAGCTTGCCGCCGAGGCTATCGTCCAGGATCTTGGAACAGGACGCGCTGTTGCTGCAGGCGTGTACTACAATCTCTCGACCAATATCCAGGTGGTAGTTGGCAAAGACTGGACCAGCCATGTTTGATCCAGTTGCCTATATCAATGAACCGCGTTGGCGAAGCATGAGCTTGGGTCTTGAACGGATCGAAGAACTGTTGGCCAAGCTGGGAAATCCGCAGGATGCCCTTCGTTTTGTGCATGTTGCGGGCACTAACGGCAAAGGTTCAACCTGTTCGTTCGTCTCAAGCATCCTGAAAGAGTCGGGCTATAAAGTCGGCTTGTTCACCAGCCCCTATATTGAGCGTTTCGAAGAGCGCATCCGAATCAATGGCGAAAACATCTCCCTGCAGCGTCTTTCAGAGGTAACGCTGAAGGTAAAGGATGCGGCAGAGGCTATGGCTAGTCATCCGACCGAATTCGAGCTTATGACGGCTGTGGCTTTCACGTATTTTGCCGAAGAGGAGTGCGACATTGTCGTTGCGGAGGTCGGTTTGGGTGGAAGGCTTGATTCCACCAACGTTATCCGCACGGCTGAGGTTTGCGTATTTGCTCCCATTTCCTACGATCATTGCGCGCTTCTGGGAAGCACACTCTACCAGATTGCAGGCGAGAAAGCGGGCATCCTGAAGGCGGGCGTTCCTGCAGTGAGCGCGCCCCAAGAGCAAGAGGCCCAACGTCGCTTGAATGAAGAAGCGGATCGTTGCGCGACATCCATTCGCTATGTTGATGCTTCGTCTATTGTCGGCGATACTTCCGATTTCTCGTACGGCGGGTTCAGCCACTTGTCTGTTCAGCTGCAAGGATCGTTCCAGCGCATCAATGCGGCGGTAGCTTTGGAAGCATGCAAGGTACTTGTTCAGCGCGGTTGGAGCATCGACGAGCGGGCGATGCGGAACGGTCTGTCTCGAGCTTCTTGGGCGGGTCGCTTTGAGTTTCTGCGTCACAGCCCCGATGTTCTTATAGATGGTGCTCACAACATCCATGCTGTGCGCGCTCTCAGCTCCGAGCTAGCATCTCGCTACGACCAGGGGAGCGTGGTGTTTTGCATGGGCGTTATGGCCGACAAAGACTATGCGGAAATGTTGGAGCTGTTGGTTCCATTGGCCAAAGCGTTTGTGTGCTACCGCCCTGATAATCCCCGTGCGCTTTCGGAATCCGATTTGGCGGATGCGGTTCAAATTGCCGTAGGAAACCATCCTGTAGAAGTGGTGGCGGCTCCTACGCCTCATAGTGCGGTAGGGCATGCCCTTGAGTTTTCCGAGGGTAGTTTGCCCATTTGCTTCTGCGGCAGTCTCTACGGAATCGCCTCTATCAAAAAGGCCTGGCGTCACTTCGAGAACGCCAGGCAGTGAACCTGTGCGCATTTGATGGTCAAAGCCCCTGTTGGATGGCAGCGGCATTGCGTGGGTTATACTAACCACTGTTGAAGTATTCCGAAAGGGCTTGGGCGGCGCCAAGTTCTGAACCTGGTCAGGTCCGGGAGGAAGCAGCCATAAGGGGCCTCTGACGAGCGCCCGGGCCTTTTCGGGATACTTGGTTTCGCCGATCAATTTGATCGGCGAAACGTGTATATGGGCGCATTTGCAACAATCAAGACGAAGGATCGCATGGAAATCATCAATTTTATTCTGGGCTTGCTTCACGATCCGCGTGGCGCAATTGCTGGCTGGATCGTAACGCTGGGTGCAGTTTGGGTGTACACCCCGCTGTTTCTCATTGTGTTCATTGAAACGGGCTTGGTGTTCTTCCCCTTCCTTCCCGGTGATTCCCTTTTGTTCGCAGCAGGTGTGTTCTCTGCTGATGGCGGTGGTTTGAACCTTGGGGCAACGCTGTTGGTGTTTTATGCCGCAGCTATCCTGGGCAACACCTCCAACTATTGGATTGCCCGTTTCTTCGGCGCCCGCATTATCGATTCGGGCAAGATCAAGGCCCTTACGCCTGAGCGTATGGCGAAGCTCGATCACTTCTTCGAAAAGTATGGTGGGCTCACAATCGTCATTACGCGCTTCATGCCGTTCTTCCGTACCTTTGCTCCGTTTATTGCTGGTACGGGGCATATGAATTTCGGCAAATTCACGTTGTTCAATTGCATTGGCGGCATTTCGTGGGTTTCGCTGTTCGTGTTGGTGGGCTTCTTCTTTGGTGGCGTGCCCTTCGTGCAGGAGCATTTCGAAATCATCGTGTTGGGAATCGTGGCTGTTTCTGTCGCGCCGGCTTTCATTGGTGCTGTTAAGGCGGCTATTTCCTCGCGCAAAAGCGGAAAACGCGATTTTGAGGTTGAGGCGGCGGTTGATGCCGAGCGTATAGCTCGCGCAAAACACGCTCGCTCCGAAGAGGACGCCCGCTAAAATCGGTAAGGCACGGTAACATCCCATATGCATAAAGGCGTATGGGCGGGATCCGCTTGTGCGGATGTGAAGCGGAGGCTTGGCCGTCCGCGAAGGAGGCTCTGCATGGAGGCGCTGTATCGCAAATATCGTCCGTCCACGTTTGCTGATGTCGTGGGTCAGGAGCATATCGAGCGTACGCTGAAAAACGCAATCGAGCAGGATAAGGTCTCCCACGCCTATTTGTTCTGCGGTCCGCGTGGTACTGGTAAAACAACCACCGCGCGCATTCTTGCCAAGGCTTTGATGTGCGAAAAAGGCCCCACCATCGAACCTGATGGAACCTGCGAGGAATGCCAGGCTATCGCCCAAGGCACCCATCCCGATGTGTACGAGCTGGACGCTGCAAGTCGCACGGGCGTTGAAAATGTTCGTGAGGAAATTATCAGCCGCGTAAGCTATGCGCCAACCCGCGGCACTTGGAAGGTCTACATCATCGACGAGGTGCATATGCTCTCGACGGCGGCCTTCAATGCACTTCTCAAAACTATCGAAGAGCCGCCGAGCCATGTAGTCTTCATTCTCTGTACCACCGATCCGCAGAAGGTTCCAGAAACCATTCTCTCGCGATGCCAGCGTTTCGATTTTCATCGCATATCGATCGAATCTATCGTGGCGCGTTTGGGCGCTGTATGCGCCGAAGAGGGCGTTGAGTTCGAGGCCGAAGCGCTCGATCTTATTGCGCACCGTGCCGAGGGAGGAATGCGTAATGCCCTTACTTCACTCGAGCAGCTCATTGCGTACTGCGGAGGCAAGGCAACGCTCGAAGGAGCGCAAAGCCTTCTTGGCTCGCTCGATAATGCCGATCTCTCTGAGATCGTAGAGGCTATTGGCCGCAGAGATGCGGCAGCATGCTTCAATTGGGTTGCTCAGTATGTAGAAACCGGTGCCGACCTTGCCCAGTTCGTCCATGATTTGGCAGAGCATGTGCGCACGTTGTACCTGATGTCTATGGCGGGCCTTGATGTAGAGTTGCAAATCAGCGAATCGATGCGCACGGTAATGATCGAAGAGCTGAAGCTCTTTGGCCAAGATCGCCTTAGTCGTATGCTTATCCTTTTGGGCGATGTGTCGAAGGAGCTGCGCGTTTCGAGCAATCCTCGCTTAACGTTCGAGATTGCCCTTACTCGTATGGTTCGTCCTGAATCGGACCTAACGCTCGAAGCCTTGGCGGAGCGGGTTGAAGAGTTGGAGAGACGTTTGTCGATGTTGGGGAACGGCTCTTCTCCTGTTGAAGTCGCTCCAGCGGCATCAGCCCGTGTTGGCGGCGGCGCTCCTCAATATGCACCTGCTCCCGCTCAGCCCGCAACACATGCACCCTCTGTTCCGATGCCCGCGCCAGTTGGTTCGTTCGGCCAGCCTGCCCCCTTTGCAGAGCCAAAGCCTCCTGCGATGCAGTCAGTGCCTGGCCATAATGCCGCTCGGTCCCAGGCTGCCGCCTCGACGGCTGCTGCTCCGTCAGTGCCGCAAACACCGATGCCTCCCGCTCCGTTGGCATCGCAAGCACCAGCACCTGCAGCTTCGCCGGCGCCTCAAACACCGGCACCTGCTCCCGCTGCTCAGCCTGTCGGATCATTTTCCCAGGCGCCCGAAGCGGTTCAGCCGCGCCAGGCAGCAGTGCTTACCGCTCAGGTTGACCTGTCCAATCCTGCCGCCGTGCAACGTTTGTGGCATTCGGTCACCGCTTCGCTCAGGAAGGTTAATCCTGCGCGTGGCGTCCTGTTCATGAATGCCAAGGTTTTCGCCGAGGCAAATGGCCAGGGGATAGTGGTCGAATTCGGAAAAGACAGCGCTTTTGCATTCAACGCAGCCCAAAAAGTCGAAGTCCAAGAGCTGCTCGCAAAAACCATTCAGACGGTCGCAGGCGGAACTGTGCCCTACCGTTTGGCGTTGGCTGGTGGTGGCTCATCGGCTGCGCCTGTTGCCGCGCACACCGCGAGTGCTCAATCTGGAATGGCTCCCCAGTCAAATGCCGCGGCTCCTGCCGTCAAGAACCCTTATGCCGCCAAGGCGGTTGCCGCAGTCCGTGCGGCGCAAGCGGCAGCAAAGGCCAACCAGGCGCCAGCGACTCAGGCGGCAGCAAGGGCAAACCAGGCGCAGGGCTTTCAGTCTGCATCCCAAAACGCCGCTTCTTATGTGGCTCCCTCTGCCCACCAGCAGATGAAGGGCGGTGCAGCTTCTTCTCCATCGCCTGAATCTCAGACGCAGTCCATCCCTGGGCATTCTGCCGAGGTACAGCAGTCCCCTGCGGTAACGCCTTCGGCATCCGTTGCTCCCGAACCATACAACGATCAGGTTCCTCTCGATGTGTATGGGGCAAGTGTTTCTGCGGAATATGATGAAGATCCATATGCTCAGCAGTATGGGGCTTCGCCAAGCCAGCAGTCCTCGGCATCGGCCTCGAATTCGCAGCCTTCTAGCGGCCCGGCTCCAGCGTCTGCTGGTTCCGTCCAAGCCGCAGCGCCAGTTGCGGCGGCACCTTCCCAGGCTGGTGGCGTTGCCAATGTTGCCGCTCCTGCTTCGGCGCAAGCAGCGGCTTCATCTGTTTCGGGGCAAGACGAGGCGGAGCAGATCAAGAGTATCCTCACTCAGAGTTTTGGCGAGGGGATAAAGTTTGAGGAGCTTCCCGAATAGCGTCAGCCTTTCGGTACAATGCAAAGATATGTGGCCATTTGGCTAATTGGAACGAAACGCCCAACCCCTAACAAAGGAGAATTATGGGAATGAATATGCAGCAGATGATGCGCCAGGCGCAGAAGATGCAGAAAGAATTGCAGAAGGCTCAGCAGGAAATCGCTGAAATGACGTTCGAGGGCACTGCTGGTGGCGGCATGGTAACCGCTGTTGCTCGTGGCGACAAATCCATCGAGTCCCTTATCATCAACCCTGATGTGGTTGATCCCGAAGATGTCGAAATGCTTCAGGACATGGTATGCGCGGCGGTCAATGAGGCGCTTCGCGGCGTCGACCAGATGGGCACTGCCCGCATGAGCTCCGTTACCGGCGGTCTCAATATTCCAGGTATGAGGTAATTGCGATTCCGTGAACGCTTCATCGGCAATACAGAAGCTGCTCGATGAACTCGAGCGCCTTCCTGGAGTGGGTCCTAAATCCGCCCAACGAATTGCGTATTGGATTCTGAACGAAGAAAAAGCGGATGCTCTTCGTTTGGCCAATTCCATTATCGAAGTGAAGGACACCGTCCATTTTTGTTCTCGATGCTTTAATTACGCTCAAGGTGATCTTTGCGATATCTGCTCTTCCGAAAAACGCGACCATTCCATCGTTTGCGTGGTATCGGAGCCGCGAGATATCCCGCCGATAGAGAGAACGGGTATGTTTTCGGGCGTATACCATGTGCTCGGGGGTGCCCTTTCGCCGCTTGAGGGCATTGGTCCGGAGCGCCTTCACATCGCCGAGCTGATGGCTCGCCTTACGGACGCCTCGATTAAAGAAGTTATCCTTGCAACGAATCCAAATATTGAAGGTGAAACAACGGCCAGCTATCTTGCGCGACTAATTAAGCCTTTAGGTGTAAAGGTATCGCGCTTGGCAAGCGGTTTGCCTGTTGGCGGCGATCTTGAATTTGCGGATGAGGTTACGCTTGGTAGGGCAATCGAGTCTCGATTGGAACTATAGTGCCAGGAAGAGCGCTGCATCGAATGAAGGCAGAAGTCGTGCCGCCTTATCGAAAGCGGCCAAGCACGGCATCCTCGCGTAGGCAACGTTTGAATTCTGCCGGCGGCATCAAGTACAGCAAGAAATAAAGAGAGCTCCTTGGAACGCACTAAGGAGCTCTCTTTGCATTTACAACCGGAGGAAATCTGCTCTGTTCCAGCACACTTGCAGCAAAAAGACAGGAAGTCTAATTCTGATGGTTCTCGTGCTGTAAAGAATAGTCTTTTATAAAAGCGGGAACTTCTTCAATCTCTATATTGAGAACAATAGATAGTTCGCCGTAAATACGTCTTTGGGCGTCATCGAGTAACTTCTTATAGGTTAACGAAGCCCCGTGTTTCTTGCTTTCTTGCTCTTGTATGCGTGCGTGCATCGATTTGCAGACCAATAAAAGCGAAAGAAAGTCGTTTGAGCGAATCAGCTCGCGGAAGTGTTCTTGGACCAAATGGGAGTTGGTGTCCTGAAAGGTATCAGGCTCAAGGTCGAAAACCATGTCAAGCGAATGTAATGCCTCTTCTTTATTAAGGGTGTGTCGTAATTCAGCACTGCGCGAGTGGGGCACATAGGCCTTTCCGAGGCGTTTCTCTATCGGGGCAAGTATGTAATAGAGCTCGTTTTCGTCTCCGGCGAGAGAGACATGAGCATCGTTTTGGATTACTTGGCAGATTCCCAGAGATGAATAGATGACGTATTCGCCGACTTCATAAGGCATACAGTCGCCTTCTTTCTAAAACAACTTTGCAACAATGATAAACCTACGAAGTGTCATGTATGTGTAAATGCACACAACTTAAGGCGAACGGCACTTTACTGACCTGGGGTTTTGCAAAAAAGTGAAGCAAAGTTGAAAAAAATTACAATTTCCCCCTTGCAATCCCCCCGAAGCGGGGTATTATAGCTAAGCCTTCTGACGAGGGGGCGCCCCGAAAGGGCGGCACCGAGTCGGCGAGCGGCCCGCGAAGCGGGGCGCGGGGCCGGAAGAGGAAACTTTCTCAAAAAAAGTCCTTGACACGGC
>USDX01000019.1 GCA_900553605.1 uncultured Eggerthella sp.
CGGGATGTGGCTCAGCTTGGTAGAGCGCTGCGTTCGGGACGCAGAGGTCGCAGGTTCGAATCCTGTCATCCCGACCATTGCAACCACTGAGGGGTATCCTGAAAAGGGTACCGTTCTTTTTTGTTAGAGTGCTTTTATATGTACTCGCAGTAAAAAGTTGGGGCTCGCACGGGGCGCCAGCTCACCACCACGGAGGTGTTTCATGAAGATTGGACCTTTCGGTCCCCTTGAGATCGTCATCATCCTCGTTGTAATCCTCGTTCTCTTCGGACCCAAGAACCTTCCCAAGCTTGGTACCGCAATCGGCAAGGCAGTTAAGAACCTGCGCGAAGGCCTGGGCGGCGGCAAGAAGGTTGAAGAGGCTGAAGAGCCCGCTCCCAAGGCGGCAGACGCCAAGGAAGAAATCGAAGTTGAGGTTATCGACAAGCCTGCGCCTGGCAAGAAGGCAGAGGCTGCCGAAGAGGCTAAAAAAGAAGAAGCATAGAGCTAACCGCTTCGCTTCATCACTGGTATGCAAAGGGCACGCTTCTTACGGAGGCGCGCCCTTTTCGCGAGTATAGGAAAGGAAGACTGGCCAGCACATGCATGGCCGAGGGGTGTAAACCATGGACAACAATTACGTTCTTACTCAGGAAGGCAAGGAAAAGCTCGAGCAGGAGCTCCATTTCCTGGAAACCGAAAAGCGCGCAGAGATCGGTGACCGTATCCGCGTCGCTCGCGAATTCGGCGATATTTCCGAGAACTCCGAGTACGATGACGCAAAGAACGAGCAGGCTGCAAACGAGGCCCGCATCGCAGAGATCACTCGTATCCTCGGCGAGGCAACCATCGTTGAGGCTCCCACCGAATCCGGCCGCGTTAACATCGGCAGCCGTGTAACGGTAGATATGGGTGGCCGCGAGCGCGTATTCACCATTGTTGGTGGCGCAGAGGCAAACTCCGCCGAGGGCAAGATTTCCAACGAATCTCCCGTAGGCGCTGCCCTTCTGGGCCATAAGCAGGGCGAAGCCGTAGAGGCTCAGGGTCCTACTGGCCGCGTTATCAAGATGACCATTCAGGCAATCGAGCGCTAAGCAAGCTTTAAGGAATTCACATGGCAGAAGAAAACAACGAGCAAGTTATCGAAGACGATCCGATTGAAGTGCGTCGCGCCAAGCGCGAGGCGCTGCTGGCCGAAGGCAAGAACCCCTATGGTCACGCTGCATTCGAGTACTCCCATCACATTGCCGACTTGGACGAAAAGTACGCCGAGCTGGCAGATGGTGAAAACACCGAAGATGCCGTTTCCGTTGCGGGCCGTGTTATGGCCAAGCGCGTTCAGGGCAAGATCATCTTCTTCGAACTCCAGGATGCTACCGGTCGCATTCAGCTCTTCTGCCGCATCAACGCTTTGGGTGAAGATGCCTTTGCCGAGATGAAAGACCTTGACCTGGGCGACTGGATTGGCGCGCATGGCCTTATGATGCGCACGCGTCGCGGCCAGCTTTCTGTTGCCGTTGATTCGTTCCAGCTGCTTTCTAAGGCGCTGCGTCCGCTGCCCGAAAAGTTCCATGGCCTGAACGACAAGGAAATTCGTTATCGTCAGCGCTATGTCGACCTTATCGTCAACGATGAAGTGCGCGATACCTTCCAGAAGCGCTCGAAGATCCTCTCGGCTTTCCGCCGCTACATGGAAGCGGACGGTTATTACGAGGTGGAAACGCCTATCCTGCAAACTGTGCAGGGCGGCGCTACTGCAAAGCCGTTCATCACGCACTTCAATGCGCTGAACCAGGAAAACTATCTGCGTATTGCCACCGAGCTTCACTTGAAGCGTTTGTTGGTTGGCGGTTTCGAGCGCGTGTTCGAAATCGGCCGTATCTTCCGCAACGAGGGCATGGACCCCACTCACAACCCTGAGTTCACCTCCATGGAAGCCTACTGCGCATTCAACGATCTGCAGGGCATGAAGAAACTGGCTCAGGGTGTTATCAAGGCAGCCAACGCTGCAGTGAACGACTCCGAGCAGCTTGAGTACCAGGGTCAGACCATCGACATTTCGGGCGAGTGGCCTTCCATTCCCATGACGGAAATCGTTTCCAAGGCACTCGGCGAAGAGGTTACGCTCGATACGCCCGTTAGCCACCTTGCCGAGCTTGCCAAGAAGAACGGCATCGAGGTGAAGCCCGAGTGGACTGCCGGCAAGCTTATTGCCGAGCTGTACGACGAGATCGGTGAGCTCACCATCGTGAACCCCACGTTTGTTGTAGATTACCCGGTCGAGGTAAGCCCGCTTGCCAAGCGCTTCGAGGACGACCCTCGCCTGACCGACCGCTTCGAGCTTGTTATTGCAGGTCATGAGTACGCCAATGCATTCAGCGAGCTGAATGATCCAGTTGACCAGGCAGAACGTTTCCAGAAGCAGATGGAGGAAAAGGCTTCTGGCGACGATGAGGCAATGGAGTATGACACCGACTATATCCGTGCCCTTGAGTACGGTATGCCTCCTGCGGGCGGAATCGGTATTGGCATTGACCGTGTGGTTATGCTTCTTACGAACCAACCGAGCATTCGTGACGTGTTGCTGTTCCCCCATATGCGTCCTGAGGCCAAGTAGTTACGCCGTTCTACGAACAGCGTAACCCTCGCATGAGACGCGATGACGCTGCGGCCAAGCCGGGCACTTCATCTAGGCCTTCATTCGTCGTCCGCGTAACGTAGTACGCGTTCATCCTCTTTTAGGCCTACCTGAAGCACCGGGCTTGCCCTCGCTGTTTCGTCCGAAAATGGGAGTTGTTAAAGGCGCTCTTTAGGAGCGCCTTTTCGTTTAACCTAGAAAACATTCTGTCTAGGAGTTTGTTCTGGCTACAGATTGTTAACGGGTTAGCACTCGGTTTTAATGAGTGCTAGCATTATTCCGAATTAAACTTACTTGCCGAGAGAATCGAGGCTTACATGTCCTTCGACAAGTTTACCGACAAGGCCAGAAAGGTACTGGTGCTTGCCCAAGAAGAGGCTCGTGCGCTGCATCAGCCTTATGTGGGCACTGAGCACGTCCTTTTGGCTTTGCTGAAGGAAAAAGAAGGCTTAGCCGCCCAGTCGCTTGACCATCTGGGCGTTACGTACGAAGCTGCCCTCACCTGCGTGCAGCAGCTTATTAAAGGCGATGCGTCAGCTGATGTTTCGGGTCACTTGAGCTTTACCCCGCGCGTAAAGCGCGTATTGGAAAACTCGCTGCGTGAAGCCATGCAGATGGGCAAAAGCTATATCTCTACCGAGCATCTGCTGTTGGGCATCGTCCGCGAAGGCGAAGGCACCGCAATTGACGTATTGCGCAAGCTCGGAGTGGAAGGCGATGCCATTCGCTCTTCCTTGAACGATATGGTGGGCCAGTCTGCGGTGTTCGCGGGCGCTACCAATTTCGATCCCAACGCGGGTGCTTCCGACAGCATGCTGAAGGAATTTGGCGTCGACCTCACCAAAAAGGCCAAGGATGGCAAGCTCGATCCCGTAATCGGGCGAGCTGGCGAAATCGAGCGCGTGATGCAGATTCTCTCGCGTCGCCAAAAGAACAACCCGCTGCTTATCGGTGAGCCCGGTGTGGGCAAAACCGCTATTGCCGAAGGTCTGGCTCAGCTTATCGTTGCCGATCAGGTACCCGATATCATTCGCAATATGCGCATCGTCACGCTTGACGTATCTGCTCTGGTGGCAGGCTCCAAGTACCGTGGTGAATTCGAAGAGCGCTTGAAGAAGTGCATTAAGGAAGTTGAGCAGGCGGGCGATATCATCCTGTTCATCGACGAGCTGCATACGCTTATCGGCGCCGGCGCCGCTGAAGGCTCCATCGATGCAGCTGCTATTTTGAAGCCGCCCCTGTCACGCGGCGAAATCCAGATCATCGGTGCTACCACGCTCGACGAGTACCGCAAGCATCTGGAAAAGGATTCCGCTTTCGAGCGCCGCTTCCAGACGGTAATGGTGAAGGAGCCAAGCGAAGAGCAGGCTGTGCGCATTCTCGAGGGTTTGCGTGACCGTTACGAAGCGCACCATCATGTGCATTTCACCGATGATGCATTGCGTGCCGCGGTAAGCCTTTCCGACCGCTACATCCAGGATCGTTTCCTTCCCGATAAGGCCATTGACGTTTTGGACGAAGCAGGTGCGCGCATGCGCATCCGTAACATGGTTCTGCCCGAAGAGGTGCAGAAGATCGCCGACGAGCTGCGCACCGTTCGTTCTCAGAAGGATGACGCCATTGCCAAGCAGGACTTCAAGCGCGCAGACATCCTGCACGAAAAGGAAGTGGAGCTTGTTGCCAAACGCGATGAAGCGCGCAAGGCATGGGAAGAAAAGAACAGCAACGCGATTAATGAGGTTGCGGTAGAAGACGTTGCCGATGTGGTTTCCATGACCACTGGCGTGCCTGTTTCCAATCTTACTGAGGCGGAAACCGAAAAGCTGCTCCGCATGGAGCAGGTGCTCCATGAGCGTGTTGTCGGTCAAGACGAAGCGGTTACGGCTCTTTCGAAGGCTATTCGTCGTTCACGTTCGGGCCTGAAAGATCCGAAGCGTCCTGGCGGATCGTTTATCTTCCTTGGTCCTTCGGGTGTGGGCAAAACCGAGCTTTCCAAGGCTTTGGCAGAATTCCTTTTCAACTCCGAAGATGCGCTTATTTCCTTCGATATGTCCGAATACATGGAAAAGCACTCGGTGTCGCGTCTGGTTGGTTCGCCTCCGGGCTATGTGGGCTACGATGAGGGCGGTCAGCTTACCACGGCAGTGCGTCAGCGTCCGTATTCCGTTGTGCTGTTCGACGAAATTGAAAAGGCCCACCCCGATGTGTTCAATATCTTGCTTCAGATCTTGGAGGAGGGGCGCCTTACCGATTCGCAGGGCCGCGTCGTTGATTTCCGCAACACGGTTATCATCATGACTTCCAATGTCGGCGCGCGCGAAATCACCGCCACCACCCCCTTGGGCTTCACTTCAAGCGCCAATGGCGGCATGGACGACAAGGAAATGAAGCAGCGCGTGATGGGTGAGGTTAAGAAGCTTTTCCGTCCTGAGTTCCTGAACCGTATCGATGAGATCATCGTATTCAAGAGCCTTACTGAAGAAGAGATCGTGAAGATCGTCGATCTCATGATTGCCGATTTGCGCGAGCGCCTTATCGAGCAGAACATGGCCATCAACCTGACGCCCGAAGCGAGCCGTTTCGTTGCCAAGGAAGGCACCGACCTTTCCTTCGGAGCTCGTCCGTTGCGTCGCGCCATTCAGCGCCTTATCGAGGATCCGCTTTCCGAGCAGCTTCTTGAGGGCCGTTGGAGCAGTGGTTCGGTCATCGATGTCGACGTGGAAGATGACAAGCTCGTGTTCAACGCGGGTACTGGCTCTATCCCGGCACCGCGCAAGCGTGATACCATAGCTGCCGAGGCTGAATTGCTTCTTGCCGGCTATGATCTTGGTCACGCAGGTATTTCTTCGCGTGGCGGCTCTTCTGCAGGAGGCCAGGCAGCCGACTGAGCCTGAAGTGCACCAGCGCTGCGGCTCTGCATCCGCACCAGGTGTACAGGAGCTATCATGACTGAAAAGACCATCGATCCGATTTTTGCCCCTTCCGTGCTCGAGCACGCCATGGCTATGTTCGATGACGTCCATTTCGATGCCCTCAAGGCGGAACCCCGCCTTGAGGGTGTCGTTGATAAGAACCCCAAAACCGCTGCAATTATCTTGGCCGGCGGCAGTGGCGAGCGTTTTGGCCACGAAGGCGGTAAACAGCTCGTAGAAATTGCCGGCAAACCCATTCTCACCCGTTCCGCTGAAGTGTTCGACGCCGTGGGTGATGTGGGCCTTATCGTTATCGTGTGCCCTGAAGAGCGCATGAGCGAATACCTTTCTAAGGCAATCGACCCGTTCCCCTTTGTGACGCCCATCGTTATGGCTCCCGCCGGGTCCATTCGCCAAGAATCTGCCTTTTCCGGCCTTGAGCTGGTGCCCGAGGAATATGAGTTCGTTATGCTCCACGACGGCGCTAGGCCCCTTATCACCAAAGAGCTCATCGAGCACACTATCAGCACGCTCAAAGGCAATATCGATTGCGACGGCGCGTTGGTAGGGCATCCCTCCATCGATACGTTGAAAGTTGTCGAAAACGGGGTAGTGGTTGGCACGCCCGATCGCTCGGTGTTCTGGAACGCTCAAACCCCTCAGGTTTTTCGCGCTGGCATCTACCGCCGCGCCCATGCTTCGGCCCTCTCCGATGGGTTTGTGGGCACTGACGATTCTTCGCTCATCGAGCGTTTGGGCGGCCGCGTGCTCATGGTTGAGGGAAAGCGCGACAACATCAAACTTACCGTTCCTGAAGACTATCTGATTATCTCTGCGGCAATTCGCGCGGCAATTGAAGACCGCCGAGAGGAGCAACTCTAAGTGACTGAGCAAAACCAAGCTTCATCTGCAGTGCCCATGCGAGTGGGCCTCGGTTACGATGTGCATGCCTTCGCCCCTGATCGCAAATTGATTTTGGGCGGCGTAGAAATCCCTCATCATCAGGGGCTTCTGGGCCATTCCGATGCCGACGTGCTGGCTCATGCGGTGGCCGATGCCCTGCTCGGCGCGATTCGAGGCGGCGATATCGGCAAGCTTTTCCCCGATACCGATCCCGCTTACAAGGGGGCCGATTCTCTGAAGCTGTTGGCTGCGGTTGCGAACCTTGTGCGTGAGCAAGGCTTTTCTATCGTTGATATCGATTGCGTAATTGCCGCTCAAGCCCCGAAGCTTTCGCCTTATCGCGATATGATGCGTGAGAACTTGGCTGCCGCCTGTGGAATCGCGGTAGAGAACTTGGGAGTGAAGGCAACCACCACCGAGCATCTTGGCTTCGAGGGCCGAGAAGAGGGCATTTCCGCTCAGGCTGTGGCGTTGGTATGCCGCTGTAAATAGCCCGCAGAGCGGGCCTTTTCCTACTGATAGAATTCGCGTGCGGCGGTTGCCGCATATGCTGTTTCGAGGAGATTGCATGATCAAGATTTACGATACCAAGGCGCGTGAAAAGCGCCCCTTCGTTCCCGTTGCTGACGGCAAGGTGAATATGTATGTATGCGGCCCAACCGTGTACAACTACATTCACATTGGAAACGCTCGCACGTTTATTTCGTTTGACACCATCCGCCGTTATCTTATCTGGCGCGGCTACGAGGTGAAGTTCGTGCAGAACATTACCGACGTGGACGACAAGATCATCAAAAAGGCAAACGAAGAGGGCCGTAGCGCTTCTGAGGTTGCTGCGGAATACGCCCAGGCATTTATTGACGATATGCGTGCTGCTGGCGTAATGGATCCGGATGTTCGCCCTCGCGCCACTGAGGAAATCGGCGAGATGATCGCGCTGGTCGAAAAGCTCATCGAAGGCGGTCACGCCTACGAGGTTGAGGGCGACGTGTACTTCGCGGTTCGTTCGTATGAGGGCTACGGCCAGCTTTCCGGCCGCAACGTCGACGAAATGGAGTCGGGCCACCGCGAGCTGCGCGCAGATGGTCAGGGTTTGGAAGATCGCAAGCGTGATCCTCTTGATTTCGCTCTGTGGAAGGCTGCCAAGCCAGGCGAGCCTTCGTGGGATTCTCCTTGGGGCAAAGGTCGTCCCGGCTGGCATATTGAATGCTCGGCTATGTCGAAGAAGTACCTGGGTCTCCCGTTCGATATCCACGGTGGTGGCGCAGACCTGGCGTTCCCCCATCACGAAAACGAGCGTGCTCAGTCGGAAGCTGCTTTTGGCTGCACGTTCTCCAACTACTGGATGCATGGCGGCATGCTTCAGATCAACCACGAAAAGATGTCCAAGTCGCTGGGTAACTTCTTGCTGCTACGCGATGTGCTTAAGACCACCGATGCCCGTGTGCTTCGCATGCTGATGCTGCAAACGCATTACCGAAGCCCGCTCGATTTCTCCGACGAGCGTTTAGGCGAATCGGAGGCAATGTTTACCCGCCTCACCAATTTCGTTAAGAACACCGCATGGTTGTGCGCCAATGCCGAAGGCGAAACTACGGTCGACCTTGTTGCTTATCAAAAAGCGATCGACGATATGTGCGATTCGTTCATTGAGGCAATGGACGATGATTTCAACACGGCGGGTGCTTTGGGCGCTATCTGCTCGTTTGTGCGCGAAGCGAACACGATCCTCGCTGATGCTGCGGTAAGCAGTGAAGATGCTGCAGCAGTGCTTGCTGGTGCTGATGCAGTGTGCGACCTGCTCAGTGTCCTCGGCGTCGATCTCAATGCTTGCGAAGATGAAGCGTGCGATTCTTCGAGCGAGGTTGTGGCTTTAGCTGTTGAGCTCGCTGGGTTTACGGGGTGCGATGCCGAAGGGGCTATCGAGGCTCTGTTGGCGCGTCGTGCCGAAGCTCGCAAGGAAAAGAATTTCGCCCTTGCCGATGCGGTACGCGACCGATTGGGCGAGTTGGGCTTTGTGGTTGAAGACACACCGCAAGGCGCGCGTGTGAGCCGTGCATAGCAAGATGGATGCGGGGGCCTTAGGCCCCCGTTTGCTTTTCCTGGCGGTACGTTTACAGAAGGTATTGCGTTTGCGGCGATTGGATTTTGGCCGCATGGTAAAACCTTGTTAGAACATGTTCATTTGTTGGAGCAATCCATACAATATGACGTAATCGTGTATGGTTTAGAATACTGCGGAAAGTTGGAAGGGGATTGCCCATGATAAGGCGGAACCAGTACGTGTCTGTTCATGAAACAAGGGCTCAGGTGACGCGTGAAAAGCTTTTGAAGGCTGCTATCAAGCTTGTGAACCGCGATGGCATGAAGCAGCTTACCGTTCGCAACATTTGCGATGAAGCTGGGCTTTCAACAGGCAGTTTCTATAACCTGTTCAGCGGCAAGGAAGATCTTATTTCCTATTACCTGAAGTACGCTTTCGCACCCTATCGCCAGAAAGCCCTCGAGGGCAGCGATGAATACGGTCCAATTGAGCGCGTCCTTCTTTTGTATCGTGCCTATGTTGAGTACTGTATGGACATGGGCCTTGAGTTCGTTTCTGGTTTGTACGCTTCCAACCACAATCCATTTTTCGATTTCATGCACCGCGATGCTGAAGACGACTTTATTATCGTTTCGGTTCGTAGTTATCTCGAAGAAGCAATCGAGTTGGGTATTGTGCGCAACGATGTCGATCTTGACGAAGCCATGCTCCGTATTGCTGCTGCGTCGACGGGCTTGCTGTTCTACTGGTGCGTATTCGAAGGCAATATCGACATTGAATACGAAGTAGATGAGGCCATCAAAACCTATTTGCTCTCTATTGCCGTAGATCCAAACATGAAGCTCAACATTGAGCCTCTGGAGTCGAAGGGCTGCTTCTTGAAGTAACCACCTTTGCCTGGCGTTTCAGGCACACGCTCAGGCGCCTTGTTTTTGGGTGTGTGCTTCCGAAACTGCACAATGAAAGCCTATGAACGGCCTTCCATTTCATGCTGAAAGAAATGGAAGGCCTTTTTGTGTGCGGTGAATGTCGGGCGCTATCGTTGGGTCGTTCGAAAAGGTCAAACATATCGCTCGCAGAATCGTAAATGATTATTAATTATTGCAATTCATTTGCTTTGAACTGGCTATTTAGTTCTATTGGATACTGTTCGGGAACATGTGAACGTGTTATCCTTGAACCATCAGAAGCAGGCATGCACCGTAGGTGTGCGAGGGGCTTGCTGCAACACTTCAAGGAGGGGTAACGATGGTTTTCGAAAACGTTGTCGTTGCATATGATGGATCCGACCAGGCTCTTGCTGCTGTTAAGAAGGCTGCCGAAATCGTTGGCGGCGAAGAAGCTGCAAAGCTTCATGTGGTATTTGTAACCACGCATCCCAACGCCCAGCTTCCTGCAAACTTCAACAGCGCTTCGTTCGATCCTCAGCAGTACCTGCTTTCCGTTGAGGACATCATGGCCCTTTACAACAAGACCATTGATGAAGAAACCGAAAAGGTTAAGGAAGGCATTGGCGATTCGCTCGATTCCTTGGGTGACAAGGCAACTATCGAGGTAATCCCTGGCTACACGCCGGCAGCTGACATTCTCGGCTATGCTGAAAAGGTTAACGCTGACCTTATCGTAATGGGCTCTCGTGGCCTTGGCGCAATTCGCGGTGTTCTCGGTTCGGTTTCCTACGCTGTTCTGCGTGAAGCACCGATGCCCGTATTGGTAATCAAATAAATAAGGGTAGAAGGCTCGCTCTGGAAGCGGGCCTTTCCTTTGTATCGTAAGGTCCTAAATGGGGCTAGTGGATGCTTTCAAATAGGCTGGATGCGAGAAAACGCATCCAGCCTATTTTGTTGATGGTCGAGGTTTTGGCTTATGGGGACATTCGATTTTGTGGGTCGGTTTATCTAATGGCTTCGCTCGACGCTAAACCAGCTTCGTTGACTTTTCCGCTGCATCGATCGATTCTATTGCTTCTTTCGCCACATCAAATAGCAGGTCGATGTGGTCTTCGCGATGGTTTAAGCAGGGGATATAGGTAACGTCTGCGGTAACGTTGTTTTGGTTGCATAAAGCGCGGAAGTGGTCGGACGCTACCGATTTGATGTCATAGAGCGATTCAAGGCAGTCGGAAGCAAAGCCGGGCGTTGCCAGGGCTATCCGCGAAACTCCCTCGGCAGCCCATTGGGCAAGGAGGGTTTTGGGGTGGGGCGTAACCCACGCACGCGAATCCTCGAAGCGCGAGTGGTAGGCAATGGCCCAGTCGGATTGAGGTATCCCAAGCAGCTCCATTGCTTGATGCACGCTGGCTTCGATCTGCTCCACATAGGTATCACCCGCTTCGATGTCCGCAAGGGGGATAGAGTGGAACGAGAGAAGAAGCTTGCTGCCCGGACGATACTCCCAAGCATTGCGTATGGATGCAGCGAGTGCCTGTGCGTATAGAGGGTTATCGCTGTAGCCTTCGACAATCGCCCCAAGCGATAAGCTGGGGTGATTGCTGATGCTGTCCCGTATGGCTTCCTTGCACGTTTTAACAGTGCTGAAGGCAGTTTGGGGGAACAGGGGCAGCGCAATTACCTTGCTGCATCCAGCAGCTTCAAGCTTTTGCAGGGTATGGCTTATCGAAGGATTGCCATAGCGCATGCCAACTTCGCATAGAGCGTTGATGCCTGCTTCGGCAAGGCGCTCGTTCAATGCATCGCGCTGAGCGCGTGATTCGACTGCAAGTGGCGAACCATTGGGTGTCCAAATCTGCTGGTAGCGCGGAGCTGTTTTCTTCGGCCTGGTTCGGACAATGAAGAGACGCAAGATGGGTTGCCAGATGGCTGGCGGAACCTTGATGATATTTCGGTCGGAAAGAAATTCGATCAGGTACGGGCGAATGTCCTGCGGCTCGGGGGAGTCGGGGGAACCCGTATTCATGAGAACAATGCCTGTCTTTTCTTTCTTCAAATCCATGATTGGGACTATAGCAAAATCATGAGCCGAAAAAATTACGCTGCGGGGGGATGTGCATTATTTACGGCAAAGCGCGGTGCCAATGACGCCTCGAGGACGTTGCGGGGCGAATCATGCTGTGCTCTTGAAGATATGTGCTAATGCTGGCCTGAGGGCGGCAGGCGAAGCGGAAATGCAGATATACTCATATGATGGCTTTCCGATAAGGGGAGGCGTGAACAAAGGAGCAACAGGCAATGGCCTTTCTGTTTGGCTGTGAAAATGTGCATTTGGAATATCCTACGAAAGTAATCTTCGAATCGCTTTCCCTTGGCGTTGACGATGGCGATTGCGTGGGTGTCGTTGGTCGTAACGGTGACGGCAAATCGTCGCTTTTAGGTTTATTCGACGGAACGGTTGAACCCGATGATGGCCGCGTGCTGCGAACGGGTGGTGTTCGCTTTGCCTCTCTTCGCCAGGCGGATGAGTTGGACGACGCAAAGTCCATTGGATGGAATGTGGTGGGCGATACGCCCGAATACGAATGGGCGTCCGATGCTCGCATCCGCGATATCATCGACGGCATGATCGGCGACCTGGATTGGGATGCCGAGGTTGGCGCGCTTTCCGGCGGCCAGCGCCGCCGCGTTGACCTTGCCCGTGTGCTGATTGCCGATGCTGATGTATTGCTGCTTGACGAGCCCACCAATCATCTTGATGTGGTTGCCATCAACTGGCTGGCAAAGCACCTTAAGAAGCGCTTTTCGCGTGGTACTGGTGCCCTAGTGGTGGTAACGCACGATCGCTGGTTCCTCGACGAAGTGTGCCTTCGCATGTGGGAAGTACACGATGGCATTGCCGAACCATTCGAAGGAGGCTATTCCGCCTATATCCTTCAGCGTGTGGAGCGTCAGCGTCAGGCCGAGGTGGCGGAGCAGAAAAGGCAAAACCTTATCCGCCGCGAGTTAGCGTTTCTTTCCCGCGGTGCTCGGGCGCGCTCTAGCAAGCCGCGTTTTCATGTTGAAACGGCACGTGCTCTTATTGCGGAAGAGCCTCCGCTTCGTAACACTACCGAACTTAAGCGTGCTGCAATTTCCCGATTGGGGAAGAAGTGCGTTGATGTGATCGACGCCTCGTTCTCCTACGGGCAGAACAAGGTCCTCGATGATGTTACCTGGATGATCGGTCCTGGTGATCGCTATGGCCTTTTGGGTGCAAACGGTGCTGGCAAATCGACGCTGCTCGATATTGTTCAGGGCAAGCTCCGTCCTCAAACGGGTCGCGTGAAAATTGGCAAAACCGTGAAATTCGCCTTCCTTTCCCAGAAACTTGAAGAGCTGGAAAAGCTGAAGGGCGATCGCGTTCGCGAGGTCCTTTCTCGATACAACGCTCGTTATATGATTGACGGCAAGGAAGTTTCCCCTGCTCAGTTGCTTGAGCAGCTGGGATTCACCAATGCCCATTTGAATATGCCGGTCGAAACGCTTTCCGGTGGCCAGAAGCGCCGTTTGCAGTTGATGCTGATTCTGCTTGATTCGCCGAACGTGCTTATCTTGGACGAGCCCAGCAACGACCTTGACACCGATATGACCGTGGCCATGGAAAACCTGCTCGATACCTGGCCAGGTACGTTGATCGTGGTAAGCCATGATCGCTACCTGATGGAACGCGTAACCGACGATCAGTTCGCGCTTATCGATGGCAAGCTCACGCATTGTCCTCGTGGTGTGGACGAGTACCTTGAATTGCTTGAAGAAGACCGCAGGGCCCAATCGAACAAGACGACAAGCGCGTCAAAACAGGGAAGCGCTGCTCAGTCCCAGGCCCAATCAGGGCTTTCTGCCGCTGAGGTTCGCGAGCTTAAAAAGCAGGCCCGCTCCATCGAGAACAAGATGAAGACGCAGGAAAAGAAGCTCGCCCAGGCCAAGGAGGACCTGCTGAAGGTTGATCCTTATGACTATCAGGCATTAGGCGAAGCGCAGGCGGGTATCCACGAACTCGAGCAGCGCATTGAGGTGCTGGAAGAGGAATGGTTGCTAGTGGCCGAGCAGATGGAAGGCTAGCCAGTTGCGTGGCGATGATGGGAAATGCCGTTTCTTTTCACGCGACTGGGCTTGCGGTAGAGTTGTTTCAGCGTAATTCGTCCGATATATGGACGCTTGCGAGCATGGCTCGCGTGATGGGAAGGGTTGTATGGACGCGGTAACTCGTATTTCCGGCTCCACAAGGCTGGTGGGTCTTATTGGCTCGCCTGTAACGTATTCCGGCTCGCCGGCTATCCATAATGCTGCGTTCGAGAGAATGGGCTACGATTATGCCTATGTTCCCTTCGATGTAAAACCCGAGAACTTGGAATCGGCCGTGCGCGGCATGGAGGCGCTTGGCTTTTTGGGCTACAACGTAACGGCGCCGTATAAGAATGCCATCGTCCCCTATCTTCATGAGATTTCCCGGACGGCAGAAATTATGGGCGCGGTAAGCACGGTGGTAATTCAAAATGGCCGTTCTTTGGGCGACAATGCCGACGGTGCCGCTTTTATGCGTAATTTGGTGCTGAATGGCATCAACGTGCGTGGGAAGAAGATAACCGTATTGGGCGCTGGTGGCGCAGCTTCCGCTGTTGCCGTTCAAGCGGCGCTCGATGGAGTGGCGCAGATTGATGTGTTCAATCGGCAGGAGTCGTATCTGCAAAGGGGATATGAGCTGATCGACCGATTGCATGGGTATTCTCCCTGCGAGATCTCGCTCTATGCCCTTTCTGATGAAGATCAGCTAAGGACGTCGCTTGCCGAATCGGCCCTGGTGGTAAATACAACCACGGTGGGGTATCCCGATGATCCCGGCTGTCTTCTTGCGGCGGATATGCTGCGGCCTGAGCTTATCGTGGCGGATCTGGTATACAACCCCCGCGATACCGAACTTATACAGCTGGCACGTTCCTGCGGTTGCAAAACCGTAGACGGCGCTGGCCCCTTTGTGCAGCAGGCGGCAATCGCCGAGCGTCTTTGGCTGGGTCGTGAAATGCCCGTTGACTTCGTTATGGAAACCTTTTTCGCTGAATAGCTAATTGCGTTGCGGGGTCGGGCGAAGGGTTTGCCTTGTTTGCCGCTCTGCAAGTGAACAAGGTGGCGCAAAGGACGGTCTGTGGCGGGTTCCTTGGTATATAAAACAAAAAGCCCGTTCATTGAACGGGCTTGGAAATTCTGGCGGAGGAAGTAGGATTTGAACCCACGGTGCCTTGCGGCACAACGGTTTTCAAGACCGCCGCATTCAACCACTCTGCCATTCCTCCGAATCGGTAGGAATCAGGATAGCACAACTTGGTGGTGAGATATGGAGCTCATTTCTTCGGATGCACAAGATATTGAATTCATGCGTCTGGCCATTGCTGAAGCGCGCAAAGCGGAACTGCTTGACGAGGTGCCTATCGGTGCAGTGGTGGTACGTGACGGAGAGGTAATTGCCGCTGCCTACAATCGCCGTGAGACGGATGCCGACCCCGCTGGCCACGCGGAATTCCTCGCAATGAAACAAGCCTCAAACAAATTGGGTGTTTGGCGTCTGTCGGGGTGTACGGTGTACGTTACGCTTGAGCCATGCATCATGTGTGCGGGGCTTATGCATCAGGCGCGCATCGATCGTTGTGTGTTTGGCGCCTTCGACCCGAAGGCAGGTGCGTTGGGGTCGCTGTACCAGGTGAATGCCGACGAACGATTGAACCACGTGTTCGAGGTTTCGCCTGGCGTATGCGAAGAGGAATGCGCATCGCTGTTGCAGGCGTTTTTTCGCGAAAAACGCAAGCGCAATAAAGCAAGAAAGGCTGCAGCACGTGCCGAAGAGGCGGCTGCGCTTGAAGCTGAAAAAGTTGAACAGGACAATACGGAATCGAATCAGGATGGTGCTTCTGCATGAGGCTTGAAGGTTTGCCAATGAAAAACGTCACCAAGATCATTTCGCCTGCAAAGGTGAACCTGGTTTTGGCGGTGGGTGAAAAGCAGGAAAACGGGTTCCATGAGGTGCAGACCATTATGCACTCGTTGGCCCTTCACGACACGCTTTCTATGCGTCGCTTTGACGACGAGGGCTCGGGGGAGGGTCTTCAGGTAATGCTGAAGTGCGAAAGCTCCTTCACCATCGACCCGCTTTTGATCAAGGCTGAAGAAAACATCGCCTACAAGGCTGTGGTTGAGTTGGCAAAGGCTTTGGGTCGCATGCAGGATGAAACCATCGAAATGGTTCTCAACAAGGTAATTCCCGCTGAAGCGGGTTTGGGCGGCGGTTCTTCCAATGCAGCTGCTGCGTTGGTCGGTGCGGCAACGCTGTGGGGCGTTGGCGTGGAAGATGAGCGTGTGCAGGAAGTGGCATCGCATTTGGGCGCCGATGTTTCCTTCTTCCTGAAAGGCGGTTGCGCGCGTCTTTCAGGTAAGGGTGACGTGTTTGAAGCTCAGCTTGAGCCCCGTTCTGGCTTCGTTCTGCTTGTTCGTCCCGATGCTGGCGTATCTACGGGCAAGGCATATGCAGCGTTCGACGATGCCCCCGTCCTACCTGGCGCCGAGTATCTTTCTTCGCTTGCCGGCTTGAACGCCGCGGCTGATGTTTCCCTGTACAACAACCTCGAAAAGGCAGCTTGCTCGGTAACGCCAGTGGTTGCTGAAGTCCTTGAGTGGGGAAGGGCTGCTGCTGGCGAGGAAAACGTGGTGCTGTGTGGAAGCGGTTCGGCGGTGTGCTGTATTTTCGATAGCTACCAGGCGGCGTGTGAAGCTTCAGTTGAAGCGCGAAAGCACGAATGGTGGACGCGCGTAACGTCTTTCTCGCCGTTGGGTGCTGCTATCGTTGAGGCTTTATAATAGAGGTATCGAGTAACTCGAGGTAGGGTGGCGAAAACCACCAGTGGTTTTCCCGCATCATGGCAGCGCGTCTGCGGGCGTGGCTGCGCGAGAAACGCTAGGAGCAAGTTATGGAAGCAATTATTGCAATCGTTGTTGTGGTGGTGATTCTGGCCATCATCCTTATTGCCCTGTACAACAACCTCGTTCAGCTGCGCAACCGCGTTGACAACGCTTGGTCGCAAATTGATGTTCAGCTGCAGCGCCGTTTGGATCTTATTCCTAATTTGGTGGAAACGGTAAAGGGCTATGCTGCACACGAAAGCGGCACGCTTCAAAAGGTAACCGAAGCGCGTTCTGCGGTATGTAACGCTACGACGCCTGAACAGAAGATGGCTGCCGATAACTTCCTTTCGGGTACGTTGAAGAGCTTGTTCGCGGTTTCCGAGGCTTATCCCGACTTGAAGGCAAATGTCAATTTCCAGCAGCTGCAAGCTGAGATTTCCGCTACGGAAGACAAAATCAGCTACATGCGCCAAAGCTATAACGATACGGTTATGAAGTACAACAGCGCAATTCAGACGTTCCCTGGGGTGTTGGTTGCTGGCCTATTCAAGTTTACTGCGCGTGAAAACTTCGACGCCAACGCAGCTGCTTCGGCTGCACCGGTTGTTTCTTTCGGCCAGGGGAATAACGCTGCGCAGGCTCCCTCGGTAAACATGGGTACCGCGCCTAAAGACCCGTCGGATACGCCTTCGGTGAAATAAAGAGGCGTATGCCGTTTGCGACTCTTGTCCCGCTGGAGTGCGAATCGGTATTTCCGATCGAACTCAACGAGTAAAACGATGCCGCCCTATTTGGGCGGCATCGTTGCTTTGGTGCCGTTCTTTTCCAGCAGCTGGCTCGAGAGCGCCGGCTGCTATTTGGTTGATTGGCCAAGATGTTCCTTGGTAAAACCCAGTGCGCTCCCGAAGCGATTCTCGTCCAGTTGGGCAATGAAGGGTCTGCTTGCTGCTGGGTCGTATAAAATGAAAAAAGCCCGTTCGAAATGAACGGGCTCGATATACGGTGGCGGAGAGCTGGGGATTCGAACCCCAGATACGCTTTTGGCGTATAC
>USDX01000020.1 GCA_900553605.1 uncultured Eggerthella sp.
CGACGTGCTCTATTCCCAGACGAAGGAGAACTAAACCATGAGAAGAATCGAACTTGCTCCCGGTCAGGTTTTCGAAGAGAAGATGCTCAACCGCGTTGGTGCTTTCAACGCCGATGCCCTGGTTGCTGCAACGAATATCGTCGAGGATGTGCGCAAGCGCGGTGACGAGGCTCTGCGTGAGTACACCGCTAAATTTGACGGCGTAGAAATGGAAGAGTTCCGCGTTTCGCAGGAAGCCATCGATGAAGCTATCGCCAAGGTTGACCCGAAGGTGGCCGCCGCCATTCAGAAAGCTGCTTCCCAGATCCGCGATTTCCACGAGCGTCAGAAGCAACAGGGTTGGTTCACCATGCGCGAAGATGGCGCTTTGGTTGGCGCAAAGGTGGAGCCGCTTGATTCGGTGGGCATCTACGTTCCCGGCGGTCGCGCCCTGTATCCTTCTTCGGTTCTGATGAACGCCATCCCCGCTTCTGTTGCGGGCGTGAAGCGCATCGTGTGCGTAACTCCGCCCACGAAGGAGGGTTCTCTTGATTCTGCCATTCTGGAAGCTTGCCGCGTTGCGGGCGTAACCGAGATTTATGCCGTAGGCGGCGCTCAGGCTATCGGTGCGCTGGCATACGGAACCAAGAGCATCAAGCCGGTAGACAAGATCACCGGTCCCGGTAATGCCTTCGTTGCCGCTGCGAAGAAGCTCGTTTCCGGTGATGTGGGAATCGACATGATTGCGGGCCCCTCTGAGGTGTGCGTGGTTGCCGATGAAACCGCTCTGCCCGAGCTGGTTGCCATCGATCTTATGGCACAGGCTGAGCATGATCCGCTGGCCAGCTGCTACCTGGTAACCTTCAGCTCTGAATACGCCGATGCGGTCGAGGCTGCTATCGAAAAGCACATGGAGGGTTCTACGCGTGCGGAAATCACCACGGCTTCCCTTACCAATAAGGGCCTGATCATCGTGTGCCCCGATACCGAAACCGCCCTCAACACCGTGAACATCATTGCTCCTGAGCACCTTGAGCTGCACCTGTCCAATGCCATGGAGCTGTTGGGCGCTATTCACCATGCAGGCGCCATCTTCCTGGGCGAATGGACGCCTGAGGCGGTGGGCGACTACGTTGCCGGCCCCAACCACACGCTTCCCACCGGCGGCACGGCTCGTTTCTCCAGCCCGCTTTCCGTCGACGAGTTCGTGAAGAAGAGCAGCGTGTTGCAGTATTCTCCTGCTGCTCTGATGCGTGATTCTGAGGCTGTTATCACCCTGGCTGATCACGAGGGGCTTTGGGCTCACGCTCAGAGCGTTCGTCTGCGCCGCAAGCTGGTTGAACAGGCATTTGAGGATGCCCAGGCTGCTGGCGAGGTTAACGGCGCTGCGGAGGCGAAGTAGCCCATGCACGGCGTACGCAACTCCCATCCGAACCTTGCGGGCATTGTGCCCTACGATCCGAAGTACCTGCCTGCTAAGCAGTACCTTTCTGCCAACGAAAACCCCAGCAACGTCCCAGAGGAAGTTCAGCTGGAAATCAGGAAAGCGCTGAAGGGCTTTCCCTTCAATCGCTACCCTGATCCGTTGGGCAATGAGCTGCGCGATCTGATTGCCGAGGCAAACGGGCTTTCGCGCGAGAATGTGCTGCTGGGTAACGGCGGCGACGAACTGCTCTTCAACTTGGCGCTTACCTGGGGTGGCCCTGGTCGTACCTTCTTGAACGTACCGCCTACCTTTTCGGTGTATGAGGCTAATGCGCGCCTTACGGGCACCAAGGTGGTGAACGTTCCTCGCAAGGAAAACTTCGATATCGACGAAGAAGCAGTGCTTGCCCGCATGGCAGAAGGCGACATCGACTTTGCCGTTATCACCAGCCCCAACAACCCTACTGGCAAGATGGCTAACGAGACGTTTTTGAAGAAGCTGCTCGATTCCTCCGATGCTCTTATCATGGTTGACGAGGCGTATTTCGAGTTCAGTCGTTTTTCGATGCGCCCGTACCTTGACCAGTATGAGAACTTGGTGATCCTGCGCACCTTTTCAAAGGCGTTCAGCCTTGCAGGCGTTCGTATGGGCTACCTGTTGGCCAATGCCGGCGTTATCCGCGAGTTCTTGAAGGTGCGCCAGCCCTATTCGGTCGATTCCGTTTCGCAGGCTATTGCTACGGCGGTGTACCGAAACCGTTCGCTGTTTGTGCCTGGTATCAACCAGATAATCGAGCAGCGTGGCGTGCTGCTCGAAGAGCTGGGAAAAATGCCTGGAGTTACTGTGTTCGATTCTGATTCGAATTACGTCCTGTTCCGCGTGGCTGATGCCGACGAGATCTGGCAGGGGCTCTATGATCGTGGTGCGCTGATCCGCGACTTCTCGCACTCTCAGTATCTGGAGAACTGCCTGCGCGTTTCCGTTGGTTCTCCCGAGGAAAACCAGGTGTTCTTGGGCGCATTGGCGGAGATTCTGAATGAAAGGAGCTAGCGGTGGCTCAGAAAGAACGTGTTGCGGAGCTTTCCCGCACCACCAAGGAAACCGATATTGCGCTTTCGCTTGATATTGATGGAACGGGTAAAACCAACATCGACACGGGCGTTGCTTTTTTCGACCATATGCTCGATGCTTTTGGCCGCCACGGCTTGTTCGATTTGAACGTTAAGGCCGAAGGCGACATCGAAGTGGATGCCCATCATACGGTAGAAGACGTGGGGATCGTTCTTGGCAAGGCGTTTGCCCAGGCTATGGGCGAAAAGCGTGGTATTACACGCTTTGCCTCCCAGTATCTCCCCATGGACGAGACCTTGGTGCTTGCCGCTGTTGATATTTCAGGCAGGGGCCAGTTGCATTGGGATGTTGACGTGCCGTTGTGCCTGCTCGGTACGTTTGATACTTCGCTTGCCAAGGAATTCTTCATTGCGTTTGCGACGAATGCGCAGGTTACGCTGCATGTGCGCATGGTGGCTGGCGAAAACGCCCATCACATTGTGGAAGCATGTTTCAAAGCGGTTGGTCGCGCTATGTGCCAAGCGCTCGAAATCAACCCGCGCATTGCGGGCGAGCTTCCTTCCACCAAGGGCTCTTTGTAGGGAATCGGGGTGCAAGCCCCGTTTCCCCTTTTCTTCTACCAGAAAGGCTGAAAGCAACCGATGATTGCCGTTGTTGATTATTGCAAGGGAAATTTGAAGAGCGTCGAACGCGGGCTTCGGGCGGTAGGTGGCGATGCCCATATCACCGACAACCCTGAGGTTATCCGAGCTGCCGATGCAGTAGTGCTGCCTGGCGTAGGCTCGTTCGCCGATGCTTCGCAGCATATGGTGGAATCGGGTCAGATGGAAGCGGTGCGCGATGCCATTGCCGCCGGGAAACCCTTTTTGGGCATTTGCCTAGGTGAGCACTTGCTGTTTGAGGCGGGCGTGGAAGGCGCAGCTGGTCCAGGCGTCGATGGAGCTGTGGGAGATCCCAGCCTTCCCGTCGGGCTGGGAGTGGTTTCTGGCACCGTGGTTCGCATGCCTTCCAAGGATGCTCAGGGCGTGCTGTACAAAGTGCCCCATGTGGGTTGGAACTCTGTTGAATTCACCGCTGAGTGCCCCCTGTTCGAGGGCATTGCCTCAGGTGAGTGCTTCTATTTCACGCATAGCTACATTGCTCCTGAAAACGAATGCGCCGTTGCTACCACCACGCACTCAGTAACGTTCCCGTGCGCAGTGCAGAAGGGGAAGGTATTCGGCGTTCAATTCCATCCGGAAAAGTCATCGGATGCTGGCGCCAAGGTGTTGGCAAACTTTCTGAAAGTTGTTGAAGCCGGCAAATAGGGGGCATCGGCAAAGACCTGCCTAGGTTTGCCCGGTTGAATCGAACGAACTGGGCCTCAGCGAAAGGAACATCATGGATATTCTTCCTGCTATTGATATTTTGGGCGGTAAGGCGGTTCGCCTGGCAAAGGGCGACTATAACGCGGTAACCGTATACAACGATGACCCTGCAGCTCAGGCTGCTCTCTTCAAGGAGCAGGGTGCGCGTTGGATTCACGTGGTCGATCTCGATGGAGCCCGAAGTGGTGTGCCTGAAAATATCGATATTATCGAGCGCATCATCAAGGAAACTGGTTTGAAGATCGAAGTGGGCGGCGGTATCCGCAGCCTTGAAACCATTGATCGTTTGGCTGAGGCCGGCGTCTCGCGCGTGGTGTTGGGCACTACGTTGGTAACCGACCCTGAATTCGCGAAAGCTGCTCTGGCCAAGTATCCCGATATGCTTACGGCGGGTATCGATGCCAAGAACGGCGAAGTGGCCGTGGCTGGTTGGCGTGAAGGTGCAGGCGTTCCCGCTGAAGAGCTTATTGCCGAAATGGGCAAGCTCGGTTTCAAGCACCTGGTGTATACCGATATTTCCCGTGATGGCATGCAGACGGGCATTGATGCGGCTCGCTATGTCGAGGTTGCGCGTGTGTTCGGCAATCCTGTTATTGCATCGGGCGGTGTAGCAAGCATCGAAGACGTGAGGAATCTGGCTTCCGTTGCCGATTCTATCGAAGGTGTTATCGCAGGTCGCGCGGTGTACGAGGGTACTCTCAGCGTTGAAGAGGCCGCGAAGCTCTGCGGGTAAATTCTACTCGTCCGGTTGCGGGGTGCCTTGCGGGTAATCGAGCCGCCCACTCCGCTACCGCTCGCGTTGCTCGCTATGCGCTCCGTTCCGCCGTTCAATTTAAAAAATGGAAAGCTTGAAACGGCGAGCGCTCTCGCTTACCCGCAAGGCACCCCGCAACCTGCTTTGACTAACTTTGCCCTGCCGGGCGGCAAGCCAGTCGATAAGGCCACAAGAAAGGAAACTAATGCTTACGAAGCGTGTAATACCGTGTATGGATGTTAAAGATGGCCGCGTGGTGAAGGGCGTTAACTTCGTCAACCTGCGCGATGCGGGCGACCCTATCGAGTTGGCTCAGCGCTATGACGAGCAGCGTGCCGATGAGGTTATCTTTCTGGATATCACGGCAACGCACGAGGGCCGTGCAACCACGGTGGATATGGCAAGCCGCGCAAGCGAAGAGCTGCATTTGCCTTACTGCGTGGGTGGTGGATTCCGCAGCGTGGAAGACATTCGCACTATGATTGCTGCTGGTGCCGACAAGGTTTCTGTGAATTCCGCTGCTATTGCCGACCCCACGCTTATCACGAAAGCGGCTGCGGCATTCGGCACGCAGGCTATCCTGTGCGCGATTGATGCCAAGCAGGTTCCCGGCAATCCCAACAAGTGGGAAGTGTATGTGCATGGCGGCCGTAAGAACACAGGCCTCGACGCTGTCGAGTGGGCTGCCGAAGCGGCACGCCGCGGCGCAGGTGAAATCCTTCTTACCAGCATGGATCGCGACGGCAGCAAAGATGGCTTCGACCTGGCGCTCACGCGAGCAGTTTCCCGTGCGGTTAACATCCCCGTTATTGCTTCTGGCGGCGTTGGCAAGCTTGAGCACTTTGCCGAAGGTATCATCGAAGGCGAAGCCGATGCTGTGCTGGCGGCAAGCGTCTTCCATTTCGGCGAGCTCACCATCCGCGAAGTGAAAGAATATATGCGCTCCCAGGGGATTCCTGTAAGGCTCTAAGATGCCCACACGAAGGAAAAGCGCTGCTGCCATTCGCTCCCAGCAAACTCGCTTCCTGGTTTTCTTCGGGGCTATTGTGGTGTTGGTGGTGCTGACCGTTGTGGCGATTCTGCCTGCTGCCAAACCAGCCGACGATCTTCCCCTTTGCGTGGAAGATCAAGACCCGGTGCAGTTCCAGGAGCTGCAGCAATTGCGCCCCGAAGGCGATGGGTGGTCGGAGGGCTTGGCTTCTGCCTACAGTCTTGAAACCAACGATGGATGGGATGAAACCGCCTCAGGTATACCTTTGAACAACTATTCTCTAACCGTCGCAGTGCCGCAGGAAAACAAGGATCTTCTGGGTTGCAGCGTTGAGATTTTCTATGCAGGCAAAACGGTGGAAGCGAAGGTTACCGATACAGGTGCTTTGGCGCCGTTGGGTCGTGCGCTTGATTTGAGTCCCGCAACATGGCGTGCGTTTGGTGCTAGCAGCATTGGCGATTGGGGCGTGCGCGGAGTGTTCTATCGATTCGTCGCCGAATAGTGAGGCAAGGTGTTTTTGCCGCCTAGTAGTGCGACGGCAGGGATATCAGGTCTGCACACTATGGAACTCGTTTGCACTTTTGCGCTTTGGCGGTGCAATTGTGCCACCCTTGCAGGTGATAAAAGGAAGCATGCGCAGAACTGCGCACGACGAAAGGGCCACCATGAACGAACGTGAAACCGCCGCGTTGCAGGTTGAGGATCTTACCTATAACGCCGATGGGCTTATCCCGTGCATCGTTCAGGACGAGCAAACACGCGAAGTGCTGATGATGGCATGGATGAACGAAGAAGCGGTGCGCCGCACTATCAGCCAGGGCACAACCTGGTTTTGGTCGCGCAGCCGTCAGAAGTTCTGGCATAAGGGCGAAGAATCGGGCAATACGCAGAAGCTGGTTGAGCTTCGTTATGATTGCGATGCCGACACCTTGCTCGCATTGGTAAATCCTGCGGGTCCTGCCTGTCATACAGGGGAAACCACCTGTTTCTACCGGTCTTTCTAACATGGCCAATACGCTGAAAGCAACAGGTACGGGAGTAGCGCCCTTCTTGTTTGGTCTTGCCGCAGTTGCTTTGCTGGTTGCGGCTCTGATTAAAGACCCCAGAAAGGCCGAGTGATCTGGGTGTTCGGCTATATTCTTCCCAACCTGGAAAGCTTGGGCGAAGAAGAGAGGCTCCGCTATCATGCGGTGTACTGCGGTGTGTGCCGGTCTATTCGCGCTCGTTATGGGCAGCGGTGCCGCTTAGCTGTTTCCTATGACATGACGTTTCTTGCCATAGTTCTAGGTTCGTTGTACGAGCCGGAAGAACATGCTTCGGAAAAGCGTTGTCCCGTGCATCCGCTTCAGCCGCGGCAGGTGGCTCAGTCGGAATTTACTGATTATGCAGCGGATCTTAGCGTTGCCATGGCGTACCACAAGTGTTTGGACGATTGGCGCGATGAACATTCTGCCAAGGCAAGGGCAGCTGCGGTGGCGCTGGGGGTACCGTACCGCAAGGCGAAGCGCCGCATACCCCAAGCATGCCAAGCCATAGAAGACGCCATGGCGGATATCCATTCCATAGAAGAGGTGGCGCTGGGCGAAAGCGATGGCCTCCAGGTCGATGAGAGTTGCTCCGCGGGTAGGGTAGTGAACCCCGATGCAGCAGCGAATCGTTTTGGAATCCTCTTGGGAAACCTGTTTGCCTACAAGGATGACTTTTGGGCAACGGATTTGCGGCGTTTTGGTGCGAGATTGGGAAAATTCGTCTATGTCATGGATGCCGTAATGGATCTGCGGCAAGATCAAGAGACGGGAAGCTACAATCCTTTTTCTTCTTCCGGTCGTTCGATCGAAGAGTTTCGTGAAGACTTGGAGCTTCTTGCCGCAGCTACAGCCGATGCGTTTGAGCGTTTGCCGTTGGAACGTGATGTGCATGTGCTGCGCAGCGTGTTGTATTCCGGAATATGGCAACGCTACAACGCAGAAGAGAGCAAGGTAGAACATGGTTAAGAACCCATACGAGGTTCTGGGCGTAAGTCCTAGTGCGTCGGCGGATGAAGTCAAGAAGGCCTATCGCAAAAAGGCGCGAGAGAATCATCCCGACTTGAACCCGAACGACCCCAAGGCCGCCGAGCGCATGAATGAGGTCAACGAGGCCTACGACCGCATAATCAATCCTGAAAAGTATGCAGCCAGCGATGCGCGCGCTGCGGCGAGCGGCGCGGGTGCAGGCCATCAGGGCCAGGGAAATCCTTTTGCGGGTAACCCCTACACGCGTGGATCGTACACGGGTGCTGGCCAACAGGGTCAGGGTGGTTATCAGTCTCAAGGACCTTATGGCTGGACCACGGTCGATTTCGAGGATCTGTTCGGCTTTGGAGGCTTCGGTGCTTCTGCCCCTATTCACCCTGAGGCTTCGGCGACCGACAGCGCTACGGTGCGCAGTGCCATTGAGGCCATCAATGCCGGCCGATACGATCAAGCCCTTTCGCTGCTGAGCAGCGTCGTGAGCTCCGAGCGCAATGCCCGTTGGTACTATCTAAGCGCGCTTGCGAACAAAGGCGCGGGCAATACGTTGGTCGCGCTCGAGCACATTCGCAAAGCGGTGAAGCTCGACCCGAACAATGCCGACTATCGTCGCGCCTACCAGCAGTTCCAGATGGCTGGGCAAGCGTATCAGCAAGAGGGAACCAAGCGTGGATTTACCATAAGCGCTATGGATCCGGGCCTAATCTGCTGCGGGCTGTGCTTGGCGCAGTATGCCTGTGCGGCAATGGGGCGTGGAGTGTACTTCTAGCAAACAAGAAGCGAAGCTGTGGGAGCCGATGCTCCTGACGGGCTTCGCTTTTTTCGTTGTTGTGCAGATAGGGAATGAAGAAGGCGGCTGTATGACGTGGTTTGCGCAATAGGGTTTGGGCCGAGTATCCAGCGCGGTTCGAAATAGCTTGATTGCGCCGAGCGTCCAGTGCGGCTCGGCAAAAGCTTGATCCTTCGGGGTGTGCTGATGCATGTGCTCTCTCGGCGTTTTACGTAAGGGGTAAACAAATAAGGAGGACCCATATGGGTGCGACGATAGGAATCGATCTTGGTACCACCAATAGTTGCATGGCAACTATGGAGGGCGGCCGCGTAACCATTATCCCCAATGCGGAAGGGGAGCGAACCACGCCCAGCGTGGTGGCCTTTTCGAAGGAAGGCGAACGCTTGGTGGGCAGCATCGCTCAGCGGCAAGCGGTGGTAAATCCCGATCGAACAATTTCTTCGGTTAAGCGTCATATGGGCAGTAAGTGGAAAACCCGCGTGGACGGGAAGTCGTTCACTCCCCAGGAAATCTCTGCCATGATCCTGCGTAAAATGCGCCGAGATGCCGAGCAGTATCTGGGTAGGGATGTTACCGATGCCGTTATCACGGTACCTGCTTATTTCGACGATTCGCAGCGCCAGGCAACTAAAGATGCAGGTCGTATTGCCGGCCTGAATGTGCTGCGTATTATCAATGAGCCCACAAGCGCTGCGTTGGCATACGGTTTGGACAACGGCACGCCCCAGAAGGTTATGGTGTATGACCTGGGTGGCGGCACATTCGACGTTTCCATTATCGAGATCGGCGATGATGTTATTGAAGTTTTAGCAACATCGGGCGATAACCATTTAGGCGGCGACGATTTCGACGAGCGCTTGGTGGACCATATTGTTCAGGAATTCAAGCGCGAACAGGGTGAAGATCTGCGCCGCAATGCTATGGCTATGCAGCGTGTGATGGAGGCGGCCGAGCAGGCCAAAAAGGAGCTTTCTGCAGGGTTTTCCGCCCAGATTAATTTGCCGTTTATTTCTCAGAATTCACAAGGCCCTGTTCATTTGGATATGACGGTTACCCGTGCCGAATTTGAGCAGATGACACGTGATTTGGTGGAACGCACCACGGCTCCTGTCCGTATGGCCCTCGATGACGCGGGCATTGCCTCATCTGAACTTGGCTGCGTTTTGCTGGTAGGCGGTTCGACGCGTATTCCTGCTGTTCAGGAACATGTACGTCGCATTACAGGCAAAGAACCCTCTGCGTCGGTCAACCCCGACGAATGCGTGGCAACGGGAGCCGCCATTCAGGGCGATACGCTTTCTGGCGCTACCACGGGTATCGTTCGCTCAAACAGCTTGCTCCTGCTCGACGTAACGCCACTTTCGCTCTCTATCGAAACGGTGGGTGGCGTGGCAACGCGCCTGGTAGAGCGCAATTCAACGCTTCCCGTGCATTATTCCAAGACGTTTAGCACGGCGGCATCTTTCCAGACCAGCGTTGAGATCAAGGTTTTGCAGGGCGAGCGTCCTATGGCCAAGGACAACAAGGCTATTGGCACCTTCCGCTTGAAGGGCATCAAACGTGCGCCTGCGGGGGTTCCGCAAATTGAAGTGACCTTCGATATCGACGCTAATGGCATCCTCACCGTTTCCGCTAAGGACTTGGACACGGGAAAAGAGCAGTCGATCACCATCGACGACTCTGACCGCATGTCTGACGATGAGGTGCAGCAAGCTATCAACGACGCCGAGGAATATGCCGAGGAAGACGAGTTCCGTCGCGCCACCATGGAGGTGCGTCAGCGCGCCGAAAAGCTCCTTTCCGAAGTGGACTCAGCTCTTTCTGCGGCGGGGAAACAGCTCGAGAAATCGGAGAAAAAGCAGGTGAAAGCCGATGCTGCCGAGTTGCGACGCGTTTTGATGCGACGTCCGAACAAGAAGGAGCGCGCTGATCCGGAAGAAGAAGGAAGGCGTATTGTGGTTGCTGCCGAAAAGCTGGATCGATCCAGCGCCCGCCTTCGCGAATTGGCCGCCCAGCAGCAAAGCTCGTAGCTCATGGTGGCAAGCTTGCGGCTTTTCTGCGCAGCTGGTCGAGTTCATGGCTTTGCCCCGCCGTGTTCAAGCGCAAGTTTTATGGCTTTCGTGAGGGTGCGCGTCATGAAATGCTATACTTTCCAGCATATGCGATGACGAAGACAGCGCAGTGCTATACCGCAAGCTCACAGAGAGGGGCCCTAGGCTGAAAGGCTCCAGCAAGCGTGCAGTGCGATTCCCTTCACCAGCATCGGAGTAAAAGCAGGGTGGCTCTGCCATGGATGTTATTAGCCCCGACGGGAGCTCCCGTTACAGAGCAGCATAAGTGGGTGCTTGTGCGGGTTTGCCGGACAGCATCAACCAGGGTGGTACCGCGAGAGCCCTTCTCGTCCTTGGATTATCCAAGACGAGAAGGGCTCTTTTTTATGTGCTGGGAACGCTTTCCTTGGGCGGCGTTCCGCGGAAGTTGAAGAAAGGTTGCAAGGAATGTCAGTTATCGACGATATCAAGTCCCTGCATGCCGATACGCTTTCTGCTATCGGCAAAGTGCCTAACACCGATGCGCTGGAGAAAATCCGCGTAGAGGTTGTGGGCAAATCCGGTACGCTTACCGGCTACCTGCGCGCTATGGGCCAGGTTGCCAAAGAGCATCGTGCTGAAGTGGGCAAGACGGTAAACGCCGCCCGCAATGAAATCGAGGCAGCGCTGGAAGCCAAGAAGCGCGAACTTGCCCATGCAGAGCTCGAGGCTCGCATGGAAGCCGATGCCATCGACATCACGTTGCCCGGCCGCTCCCAGCAGATGGGCACGCGTCACCTGATCAACGCTATTTCCGATGAAATCTCCGAGATCTTCCTGGGTCTTGGCTACACCGTTGCAACCGGCCCTGAAGTTGAAACCGACTGGTACAACTTCACGGCGCTGAATGCTCCCGCCGATCACCCCAGCCGCTCCATGCAGGATACGTTCTATGTGCGTGACCTTTCGGGCGAGCAGTCGAATGTCCGCGGCGAGTCCGACGTGCTGCTGCGCACCCAGACTTCCGGCGTTCAGGTTCACGTTATGGAAGACCAGGATCTTCCTATTTACATCATTGCTCCTGGCAAGGTATACCGTCGCGACGTTGCCGATCCTTCGCACCTTCCCCAGTTCACGCAGTGCGAAGGCCTGGTGGTAGACAAGAACATCACCTTCGGCGACCTGAAGGGCACGCTCGAATACTTCTGCAAGCAGATGTTCGGCCCCGATCGCAAGACTCGCTTCCGTGCACACTTCTTCCCGTTCACCGAGCCTTCCGCTGAAGCCGACGTAAGCTGCGGCGTATGCGGTGGTACCGGCCACCTGCACGACGGCGAGCGTTGCCGCATGTGCAAGGGCACTGGTTGGTTGGAGATTCTGGGCTGCGGCATGGTTGATCCGAACGTTCTGCGCATGTCCGGCATCGACCCTGAAGTGTATTCCGGCTTCGCCTTTGGCGTGGGCGTGGAACGCGTAGCTTGCCTGAAGTACAACGTACCCGACCTCCGAATGCTGCTAGAAGGCGATATGCGCTTCTTGCGTCAATTCTAAAACCGGAACGGTTTTTGAATTGACTGCCGACGCTGCGGCTGCTTCGGGCGGCACATCTGAATTTCAGGCGCGGCATGCGTAACGAAGTACGCATCGCCTTGCCTTCAATCCAGCTGAGCTCGCCGGAAGCACCCTCGCTGATTTTGGCCAAATCCGAATCTCTTCCATCGCGGAGGGATTGGGCTGCAAGTTTTTTGCCGAACGAGTTCGGCTCGTAGATAGAAAGAGATAAACATGAAAGTATCTTTGAAATGGCTTTCTGATTATGTGGAGGTCCCGCAGGACATCAAGGAATTCTGCGATCGCTTAGACCTCACCGGTACTGGCGTTGAGGGCGTGGAACGTACGGGCGATGTATTCGACGGCGTTGTCGTCGGCCATGTGCTTACCTGCGTCGACCATCCCGACAGCGATCATATGCATGTAACTACGGTAGATGTGGGTGCCGAAGAACCCGTGCAGATCGTGTGCGGCGCTCCTAACATTGCTGCTGGGATCAAGGTTCCCGTAGCCACCATCGGCGCGGTGCTTCCCGGTGATTTCAAGATTAAGAAGTCGAAGCTTCGTGGCGTTGCGAGCTGTGGCATGTGCTGCTCTCAGCGCGAGCTGGGCATGGGCAACGACCATGATGGCATTTGGGTGCTTCCCGACGATGCCCCTACTGGCCAGCCCATCGCCGACTACCTGAAGATGTCCGATACCGTGCTCGATCTGGAAATCACTCCGAATCGCCCCGACTGCCTTTCCATGGTGGGCATGGCGCGCGAAGTGGGAGCTATGTACCAGAAGCCCTACACGAGCCCCTTGGCCGAGATGGCTGGCAAGCTCGAGCTTAGCAAGGAAGCTGCTGCCCTCGATTCCGAGGTAAGCATTTCCATCGCCGACGAGGCTCGTTGCCCCCGCTATACCGCTCGTGTTATCCGTGGCTGCAAGGTGGGCCCCAGCCCCGACTGGATGGTAGAGCGTTTGGCTGCCATCGGTCAGCGTTCCATCAACAACATCGTTGACGTAACCAACTACATCCTGTTCCTGTTCGGCCAGCCGCTTCATGCGTTCGATTTGGACAAGCTTAAGAACGCCGAAGGTAAGGCAAACATCGTTGTGCGCGCTGCCGAAGAGGGCGAAAAGCTCACCACGCTCGATGGCGAAGAACGCGTGCTTACGTCCGACATGACGGTTATCTCGACGCCCGATCAGGGCGCAGTTGCCTTGGCTGGTGTTATGGGCGGCCTTGCAACCGAGGTTACGGAAGAAACCACTGACGTTTTGCTGGAAACAGCTACGTTTGAAGCTGGCCGCACCAGCCGCACCAGCCGCAACCTGGGTCTTATCTCCGAAAGCTCTATGCGCTACGAGCGTGGCGTAGACGATCACGGCATCGAAGATCGCTCTGCCGCTGCCGCTGCCCTTGTCGCTGCTGTTTCGGACGGTATCGTAAGCTATGCCGAAGGAAACGAAGACGGCATCATCGACGTATGGCCGGTAAAGTCGGAAGAGTCTCATCTGCAGTTCCGCATCGATCGTTTCAACGGCATGATGGGTGCCCAGATCCCCCGCGAGTTCATCGTGGACATTTTGGGTCGTTTGGGCTGTAAGGTCGAAGACGGCGAAGCGGAGAATGTCCTTGAGGTTACGGCTCCCACCTTCCGCCCCGACCTTCCGCGCGAAATCGATCTGTACGAAGAGGTTCTGCGCCTGTACGGCATGGACCGCATCGAACCCACCCTGCCTGGCGGTCGCGGTCGCTTCGGCGTTCGCACCGAGGCTCAGCGCACGCTCGACGTGGTTAACGACACCATGCGTGCATCGGGCCTGAACGAGACCATGACGTACTCTTTCGCCGACCCGCATGAACTTGAACAGCTGCGCATGTCCACTGAGGGCATGGGCGTTCCCGTTGAACTCCTGAATCCGCTTAATGCTGAGCAGTCGGTTATGCGCCAGTCCATCATCCCTGGCCTTATGCGCAGCGTTGCTTACAATCAGTCCCGTGGCGTGCACAACGTTCAGCTCTACGAAACCGGCGTGGTGTTCTTCGGCGCCGAGGGCCACAAGAAGCCCAAGGAGCGCCAGCGCCTTGCTGCCGTTATGGCTGGTGGAATGGGCGACGATGCCTGGAACCGCAAGACGGTTGCCTTCGACTTCTTCGACGGCAAGGGCGTTATCGAAAACCTTATTCGTGAACTGGCAATCCCGAAGCCTCGCTTCAAGGCCCTTTCCGCAGAAGAGGCTCCTCATCTGCAGCCTGGACGTGCTGCACAGGTTCTTTCCGGCGGCACCGTGCTTGGCTGGGTTGGAGAAATCCATCCTATGGCGGCAGAGACCTTTGAGGCTCAGGCTCCCATCGTTGCATTCGAGCTCGATCTTGACGCCCTGATCAAGGCTGCTCGTCCTGCTCGCGACTACGTTGATGTGCCGGTATTCCCTGCGGTAACCATGGACGTTGCCTTCGTGGTTGACGAAGAGGTTACGCATGAAAAGCTTTCTCGTTGCATCAGCTCTGCGGGTGGCAAGCTTCTTGCTTCTGCTCAACTCTTCGATGTGTATCGCGACGAAAAGCGCGTGGGCGCCGGCAAGAAGTCCATGGCGTATGCACTCGAATATCGTGCCGCTGATCGTACGCTTACCACTGAAGAGGTGGATAAGCAGCATGCACGCCTTATCAAGAAGGTATGCGGCGCTACGGGTGCTGAAGTTCGAGGATAGCTTCCGTTCTTGGGAATATAGGGACAGGTCCCATTTTCCCAGTTGGTTTTAGCGAACAGAGGCAGGGCCTCGCTTGCGTATTTTGCTGCAAGCGAGGCCTTTTTTCTTGGGTGGGAAAATGGGACCTGTCCCTATATTCCCAGTTCCCTGCGGTTCCTTTCTTACATCTGCGGAACTTCGAAGGAAGCGCAAGTGGGGCGGTGGTTTCCATGCGCTATCATGGGCAAGAACAATGGAAGGGGAGTTTGTGGTTCGAGAAGAGCTTGCTGAAAAGAAGAAACGTCAAAAGAAAGTGCGCATTTCCGCAGATGGAACTCCCTATACCGTATGGCAAACCCGTACGCGTATCCTGTGTTTGATCTACCTTGTCTGGGCGTTGTTGGAAATTGCAGTAGGCGCTGGCTTTCTTACTATTCGCTCTATTGGTCTGTTCGATCCGACCGAGCTCGTTCCCAATATCACGTTTGGCGGTTCCACGGTGCTCAGCGGCGTATTCAACTTGATCATTGCCCTGTCCGGGCTATGGGGCGCTCACGACCCGCGACGGATCACGTTGTTCTTCTGGTCGGCATTTCTTACGGCGCTGTTGTCGGTGTGGCAGGTGGTCAGCGCATGGTCGATGGGCCAGGTAGACCCTGCCATGGTCTTCTCTCTCATTGTGGTGCTCGCTTATGCTGCTTGCGCTTGGAACGTGCGCGGTCAAACGGGCTATTTCGACAACCATCCAAAACCCGAAGACGACGAGCTGCCCATCCAGCGCGATCAGCGTTTGCTCCAGGAAGCGGTAAGGGAAAAGGAATTGGAGCTTGCCGCCGCCAAGGAAGAGCTTGAAGACGTGAAGGCTCAATTTGAAAAGGTGAAGGCGGAGGGCTTGGCCCAGGTGCACGAAGAATCCAAGTCTATTTCCTCAAAACTACCGTAATGGGTAGGTTAACCAAGGGAATCGTTTTTCGCTGTGGGCAACATGCGATAATACGTAGCAGTATTTTGCTTCGAGGAGGGGAGCCCTATGGCACTTTCTGATATTCTGGGTATTGAGCTCGTTGAGAGCACGCCCGACAAGTACGTTACGCGTATGCTGGTTACCGAAAACATGCTTCAGCCTCATGGCGTGCTGCATGGTGGCATCAGCGCTGCTTTGGCTGAAAACGCTGCAAGCCAGTGCTGCACCGACCATTACGACAGCGACAAGATGTTCTTTCTGGGCGTCGAAGTTTCCAGCACCCATCTCCTTCCTGTGAAGGCGGGCGATACGGTGAAAACGGTGGCAACGCCCATTCGCGCTGGCGGCCGCATTTCCCAATGGAAGGTCGAGCAGTACCGCGAGTCCGATGGCGAATTGTTCAATGTTTCCCAGATGACCATGTACGGCAAGAAGAAATAATTTTTCTTTCGAACGTTTTTTAGCCCGAGATGCGTGCGGTAACGCTGGCGCGCATCTCGGGCTTTTTGTTTATTGGCGTTGCCTGAGCTAGATTTGGGGGTTATAGGCAGAAAAACGTGTCTGGCTTTAGAACCATCCCGTAGTTTTTGATC
>USDX01000021.1 GCA_900553605.1 uncultured Eggerthella sp.
AAAAAAAGTTGCAATCCGAGCCGATTTTTTGTTTCTGGGTTCCTGGGGGGAGGCCCCGAAACAGTGCTGGGGCGTTGCAGACCCGATACGGGACGGGGGGTGCGCTCGATACGGCGTTGGGGTGTTGCCTGAGCGCCACGTCAGGTGCTGCCCAGGTGCTGCCGGGGTGCTACTCGGGTGCGGCATTGTGATGTGGCTCAGGTGTGGCGTTGCGAAACTCGGGTGGCGCTGCGGGTTTGGGCGCCTGCCCGCATATCGCGCTGCGTCAAAGCTTTCTCGTAAAATAAGTAACGCCACGTTACTAAAGTTAGTTTTCCGCTACAATGGGCGCAGAGGATTTGTAGAAGACCAGGCGAGCGATTAAGTGGACGTCTCTATGCCCGGCGGTGCCTCGATGGCGAGTTCCTGTGATCGGTATTCGTTGTCTTGGGCGGCGGGCGCCATTGGCCGGCGACAGCTTAAGTTGTCTTGTGCTTTTGTTTCGCGCAACGTTCGTCTTCGGAAGGCAAGGAGCCCCTATGAGCAATCTTTTGGATACCCCTAAGCTCGGTTTTGGCTGCATGCGTTTGCCCCTTACTGACCTCAAGGATCAGAAGAGCATCGACATCGAGCACTTGAAGAAGATGGTCGACACGTTCATAGAGGCTGGCGGCACGTATTTCGATACCGCCTATGTCTACCACGAAGGCGAGTCGGAGGTTGCCATGCGTAAGGCGCTGGTGGAGCGCTATCCGCGCGATTCGTTCACCATTGCCACCAAGTGCCTGGCTTGGGCTCAGCCAACCGCCGAAGACGCTAAAGCGTGTTTGGATACTTCGCTGGAGCGTCTGGGCACCGACTACATCGACTTCTACCTGCTGCACAACATGGGCGGTGCGCGCACGGCGAAATTCGATGAGTACGGAATGTGGGAATGGGCCGCGCAGAAGAAAGCCGAAGGCGTTATCAAGCACTTGGGCTTCTCGATGCACGACAATGCTGAAACGCTGGATACACTGCTTACCGATCATCCCGATATGGATTTTGTCCAGCTGCAGGTGAATTACCTCGACTGGGAAGACCCCGTGGTGGAATCGCGCAAATGCATGGAAGTTGCGCAAAAGCACGGTGTGCCTGTGGTGATTATGGAACCCGCTCGCGGTGGCCGCTTGGCGGACTTGCCGGAACGTGGTGCGAGTGTTCTGAAAGCTGCCGACCCCGACAAGAGCGTGGTTTCGTGGGCCTATCGATTCTGCTACAACCTGCCCAACGTTATCAGCGTGCTCTCGGGTGTATCGACGTTAGAGCAGATTCAGGAAAACGTGCGCGAATGGAAAGAAAACGAGCCTTTTAACACTTCCGAAGAAAAAGCGCTGGGCGATGCGGTTGACGCTCTGAAGAGTGTGGGGCTGATCCCTTGCACCAACTGTCGCTATTGCGTGAAAGATTGCCCTGCTGGCGTGAAGATTCCCGAAGCCTTGGGTTTGCTGAACTTGGAGAAGATGACCGAGAATCGCGAATTTGCGAAGAGCCAGTACGCTTGGCAAACCCGCGACGGCCGCGCCTCCGCTTGCATTCAATGCGGCGCCTGTGAAGATATGTGCCCGCAAGGCATCAACATTATCGAGCTGCTTGAGGATGCCGCCGATTTCTACGAGTAGCGTGGGAAATTAGGGGCTGGTACCAGTTTCCCGCCCAACGAGCAGGGCCCCGCTTGCGAATTGCATCGCAAGCGGGGCCCTGCTTTTGTGCACTATGGTTAAGTGGGAATCTGGTACCTGTCCCTATATTCCCAGTATCTAAAACGTTAAAAACGCGTTCGAGCGTAACTTTCGAATTAACAACGGTTCAGGCGGATTTCTCATTTGGGGCACAGGCGTTAAAACGATCTGAGAACTCGATTTTCAGCCTCTGTTTTCCTCTTCAACGGCGTAATACTAGCGCCGTGCCCGTCGTCTACGCGTACTCATAGACGACGGGCAGGTTCGAAAGAAGAAGAGGAAAGAGGAAGAACCGAATGGAACAAAAGGCTTGGAACACAAAGCGCGTTGGAATGATGCTTTTGGCTTTGATGATGGCCGCAAGCGCTTTGCTGTTCGCTACGGGTTGCTCGTCGCAGAACAATCAAAAGGAATCGAACGACCCCATTACGATGGTTTGGCTGCCTGATAATTCATCCGCCGACCTCACTCAGTCTCGCGAGGCTATTGGCGATGTGATCAAGAAGGCAACCGGCCGCGACGTTGAGCTGATGACCACCACCGATTACAACGTGGCAATCGAGGCGATTTCTTCCGGTTCTGCTCAGATGGCGCTGCTCGGTGCTGAGGGTTACGTTCAGGCGAATTCGAAGAACGGCGCCGTGCAGGCGGCCTTTACCAACAGCGATGAAAACGGAACGCTTGATGGCGCATGCTACTACAGCCGCATTTGCGTCCCTGTTGACCAGGCCGACAATTACAAGGATGGCGACGGCTATTCCCTGGACAACCTGAAAGGTAAGAAGTTCTCGTTCGTATCCGCAACGTCAACTTCGGGCTTCAAGGTTCCTTCCAATGCCATCATGAAGAAGTGCGGTGTTGAGTCTTCCGACGATCTTCTACAGGACGGCACGTTCTTCAGCAAGGTTATGTTCGGCGATTCCCATCAGGGCTCTGCGGTGAACCTGCTTTCCGGTCAGGTTGACGCTGCTGCATTCGATGACGTTGACGTAGACATGTACTTCGATCTGGTATCTGGCACCGCCAACACTCCCGGCGCCGTATACAAGGTGAAGGACGATGCCGCCGCCCCGTTTGATTCGGTTCACGGCAAGGAGTTCACCATCATCGGCGTAACTCCTGTACTGAACGCACCGTTCTGCTACAACACCGACAAGCTTTCTGCGGATGAGCAGCAGAAGATCACTGAAGCATTCTGCTCCGAGGAAACTGCATCCAACAAGGAGATCTTCGCCGATCCTGACGATGAGAACGCCAAGGCGATCTTCGACAAGGATTCCGACAAGACTTGCTTCGTTGCCTGCGACGATGCATGGTACAACCCCATCCGCGAGCTTGGTGCATAAAGCATGGAGCAACGTCAGGAACTGCTGACCGTTGAGCACCTGACGAAAAGCTACGACGGCAAGGGGAAAGCGTTGCACGACGTGTCGCTTTCCCTTCGTCGTGGCGAGTTCGTCACGGTTATCGGGCCTTCGGGGGCAGGAAAATCCACCTTCTTGCGCTGCATTAATCGCCTAATTGACGCTTCGGAGGGAAGCATCGTGTTTGATGGGCGTGAGATCACCAGCATGAACAAGCGTCAAATGCGCGAAGCACGCCGCGACATCGGGATGATCTTTCAGCACTACAACCTGGTTCATCGAGCGACTGCAATCGAAAACGTTTTGCAAGGGCGCCTGGGGTACCTGTCGAACTTCCGTGGCATTTTCGGCTTGTACAGCGAAGAAGACAAGCGCAGCGCGTTTGAGCTGTTAGACAAAATGGGCCTTGCTGAATTCGCATATCAGCGCGCCGATCAGCTTTCTGGCGGTCAGCAGCAGCGAGTGGGCATTGCGCGTGCGTTGGTGCAGGACCCGCTCTTGATGCTGTGCGATGAGCCCATTGCCAGCCTCGACCCGAAATCTTCCCGCGTGACGATGGAGATGCTTCGTTGGGTTTCCGACGAATTGGGCGTTGCTTGTTTGGTGAACCTGCATCAGGTCGACTACGCCATCGAATATTCCGATCGGATTGTTGCGCTGAAGAAGGGCGTCAAGGTGTTCGACGGCACGCCTGATGAGCTGGACGCAAAAACCATTTCCGACATCTACGGCACTCCGTATGTGCATGAGGGTGCGTATGGCGTGGAAGAGGAGAATGCAGGCGCGCAAGGTGCTGGCATGGCAGGCGCAGTCGTGAGAGGCATTGGCGCGGAAGGGGAGAGCGTTGGTGTAGCGGGTGCCGCTGCAGCCGCGGGAGGCTCGGGCGTGGCGGGTGCTGGCATGGTTGGCGTCGGCGTGGCAGGGCAAGGCGTCAGTACGGAAGGCGCCGCCGAGTTCGACCGGGCTGTCGTGGCTGCGGTGATCGAAGAGGCGAAGGCCGTCACGCGGGCGAATGCCGGGGTGCCCGAAGGGGTGAAAGCTGTCGCTCGTGCCAATGCCGCGGTAGTTGAAGAGAGGAACGCTGTTACGCGAGCAAGCGCTGGCAAGTCGCAGCTGCGGACTGGCGATGCTCCTCATGTTGAGGTGGGCGCATGACCGTCAAGTTTGCGAAGGCAGCAGCCTCCGGCGAAGGACGTTCGATAGCTTTTGCCGGTAATGAAGTCAGGGCAGCAGCTGAGGTCCATACCGCTCGTTGGTTCTTTCGGAAGCGAATGCTGTGCATCGTGGGGTTGGTAGTGGGCTTTCTTGCCATCAACCTGCTTTCCGGTGGGTATGTCGATTTCGACTTCATGGAGGCGGTGGCCGATATTCCCGGTGGTCTTGCCTGGATGGCGGTGAACTTCTTGCCGAGCGCCGCATCGCTCGAAAAGCTGCCGCAGATTATGCCTGCGCTTCTTTCCACGGTGCTCGACTCGATTGCTGCCAGCACTACGGCGGCGCTGTTGGCGTATGTGGTTGCGGTGCTTGGATCGCGTTCGGTGGGACTCGGTGGCGTGGCGCAGGTTTTGGCGCGCGGCATTGCGTCGCTGTTCCGCAACATTCCCGTTGTTGCCTGGGCGTTTATCCTTTTGTTCTCGTTCCATCAAAGCGAGTTCACCGGTTTCTTGGCGCTGTTCCTGGGCAGCTTCGGCTACCTAACCCGCTGCTTTTTGGAAAGCATCGACGAGGTGAGCTCGGGCACTATCGAGGCGCTTCGGGCCACGGGTGCAAGCTATCTGCAAATTGTGGCGCAGGGGGTAATTCCCCTCTCTATCACTTCGGTGGTGAGCTGGATGCTGTACATGGTGGAAACCAACATTCGCGACGCCACTTTGGTGGGCATTCTTACCGGCACGGGCATCGGATTCGTGTTCAACCTGTTCTACAAAAGTTTTCGTTATGACGTGGCGGGGCTGGTGATTCTGCTGATTGTCGCAGTGGTCATCTGCTGCGAAAGCGTTTCCAACTACGTAAGGAGGCGCATCCTATGAAGCAGCTTGCGGAAGAAGGCGCAGCTTGCTGGCCCGTAGCTCATCGGAGCACAGCTTGCGAAGGCGTGGCTTGCACCGGGGCGCGCATTTCGCGAACTGGCAAGATCAAAACGCGCTGCATGAACAAGCCGAATGCGGTGCTTGGGGCAACGCTGGGCGTGCTGGCTGCGGTAACCATGCTCACCTTCGTGTTGATGGATTACGGTGACACGCCACTTTTGGAAGCGGCGGCAAATGCCCTGGGTGACTTTGCCACCATGCTTACACAGCCAGGGCTTGGCGGCCATTTCACCCTTGCCGATTTGGTCGACGGCCTGTTTGTTTCGTTGGCGCTGGCAACGCTCACCACGGTGTTGGGCGCGGTTGTCGCTTTTGTCTTGGGACTTTGCGCTGCCATGAATTTGTCGAACCGCGCAGCATCGAATGCCATCAAAGCGGTTATGTCGTTGTTCCGTGCCGTTCCGACTATCTTGTGGGTGCTTATCTTCACGGTTGCTATCGGCTTGGGTCCCGAAGCGGCGGTGGCGGGCCTCTTGTTCCATGGCATTGCGTACCTGACCAAGGCTTACTCAGAAAGTTTCGAAGAGGTTGACCCTGGCGTGGTGGAAGCGCTACGTGCCTCAGGTGCTTCATGGTGGCAGGTGGTATTTTCCGCTGTTGTGCCCGAAAAGCTGTCCGAGATCCTTTCCTGGACATTCATTCGCTTCGAAATCAACTTTGTCAACGCTGTTGCCGTGGGGGCCGTTGCGGGCGCGGGCGGCATTGGCTATCAGCTGTTTTTGGCGGGCAGCTTCTATTACGACATCCACGAAGTGGGTCTGATCGTGTACTTCTGCTTCGCGGTTGCGGTGGTGCTGGAGCTTCTTTCGACTCAATTACGTAAGCGCTTCATCGTGCAGAACTAGGAGAAAAAAATGAACAGAAAAGAACGTACGCGCGTTTTGGTGGAGGGAAATCGCAAGGTGCTTTCCCGTATGGCGTGCGAAGCGGAACAGCTATACGCCGTTGCGATGGTGAAAGAGCCCGCAGAGGAGCTGGTGATGCTGAAGGTGCGTGAGAGCGCTCAGTGCAGCCTATTTTATCTGGGCGAAGCGCTTATGACCTCGTGTGCGGTTCGCATCGGCGGTGCCCATGGCTACGGCATGGTGCTGGGAGACGACCGCAAGAAAGCCCGCGATTTGGCGGTAGTCGATGCGGTGTATGCCGCAGGCGGCAATGAGATCTTGCTGCTTGCCTGGGAGGGAATGCTCGAAGAAGAGCGACAGCGTTTGACTGAAGCAGAGCAAAAGCGCGCGGAGGCATTGCTCCGTACGCAGGTAGATTTTTCGACGATGGAAGTTTAAGGATGATTGCGAATAACGTAGAAACCCATGTAGCGCAGCGCGCGTTTCGGCAGGTGTTGGACGCCTTTGCTCGTCCTGGCACTGTTGGGCAGGTTGATGCTTTTCCGAAAAGCGGTGAGATTGCGCCAGTACCGGGTTGTTTTGAAACAGCGATTCGTCTTTTTGTTGATCAGGCGGTGAGCTTTTGTGTGGCTGGATCCGAATCGCAGGATATTGCTTGTTGGCTGACCATGCAAACCCATGCAAAGCAGGCGCATGCGCAAGAGGCCGACTTTGTATTGACTCCTGTTGCGAGTGATGCGTTGCACGTCGAAGCGATCGCCCAGGCAAAGCCCGGCACGCTCGAAGAGCCGGAAAAGGGCGCTACGGTTGTTTTGCTGGTCGATTCCATTTCCGCAGCTCCTGCCAAGGGCTTAACGCGCTTTGAGCTTTCGGGGCCTGGCATCGAAAAGACCACCGAACTGTATGTAAGCCAAGCGGAATGGGCACGCGCTCGCGCGGAACGCTCAGACGAGTACCCCTGCGGCATTGAGATCTTGCTCGTTGACGGCGGGGGCAACGTGGCGGCGCTTCCTCGCACTACCTGCATCGAAAATACGTTCGCCTGCTTGGGTGGAAGAAAAGGGGAGGTGGTGTAATGGGGTACGTTGCAGTACGTGGCGGAGGCCTTGCCATCGAAGAAAGCCTCAAGCTCCTTGAGCGCGAGCGCGTTGAAGGTTCGAATGGCGTTTCTGTCGACGCGGTGGAAGATGCGTTTCCCGGTCTTGTGGAACAGGTGATGGGTGAGGCTTCCCTCTATGCGCCTCGTCTTGCCGCTGTGGCGCTGAAACAGGCGCAGGGCTCGCCCGAAGAGGCGGTGTTTTTGCTGCGCGCGTTTCGCTCGACGCTTGAGCGCCCGTATGTCTCACGTGAGATCAGAGGGCAGAATATGGCGGTTGAGCGTCGTATTTCGGCGGCGTTCAAGGATGTTCTTGGCGGTCAGCTGCTCGGGGCGACGCGTGATTATTCCCACCGTTTGATTCGTTTCGATTTGGAGCGCGAGACCGAGGAGGATGCGGCGAAGGCGCGCCGTGCGTACGACGATGAGCTGGATGCGGCATGGGCAGCGCTCAGCGAGGAGCAACGCGAGGAGCATCGTGCTGCTGCGGCGAAGCTGAAGCATATGCCGAAGGTGCTGGACTATCTGCGCAAAGAAGGCTTGATCGACGAATGCGACGGAAATGACGAAGATCCTGTTGATGTGACCATGGAGCCGTTGGTATTCCCTGCGCCGCGTTCTGCGCGTTTGCAGACGCTGGCTCGTGGCATGACCCAGGGCGTGACCACCTTAGGATACGCCGCTATCAGAGGATTCGGCCCTTCGCATCCTACCGTGGGCGAATTGCGCTCTGGCTCAGTGGAGGTGTTAGTTGACCACCCTCTGGACGACGGTGCTGATGAAAATGATGCCTACTATTTGGGCAGTGTTCCCGTGACGGAAGTGGAAAGCGTATTCGCGGTAGATCGTTCCAGGGAAGGTAAGTCGCAGATGGGCTTCAAGGTGGGCTATGGCATGGTGATGGGCCACCAGGAGACGAAGGCGATTGCGATGAGCGTGCTTGATTTCTGCCTTGAGCAGGGCGACAAGCGCTATCCCACGCAGGACGAGGAATTCGTCCTGTATCACGTGGATGGCGTGGAGGCTACCGGCTTCGTTTCCCATTTGAAGCTGCCGCACTATGTAACCTTCCAATCGAAGCTTTCCAGCGTGCGTTCCACGGTGAAGGGGGATGAGCAGTAATGCGTCAGCTTTATAATTTCGCCTTCTTCGACGAGGCCTCGAAGCGCGAGATTCGCCGCGCCATTATCAAGGGCGTTTCCATTCCGGGCCATCAGATCCCCTTTGCTTCGCGCGAAATGCCTATTGGCCGCGGCTGGGGTACGGGCGGCTTGCAGGTTACGTTGGCTCTTATTGGCCAAGACGATGTGCTGAAAGTGATCGATCAGGGCGCCGACGACAGCGTGAATGCCGTGAACATCAAGAAGCTCGTGGCTGAAACCACCGACGTCGAAGTGACTGAGAAAACGCAGCACGCAAGCCTTATCCAATCACGCCATCGTATTCCTGAACAGCCGCTTTTGGCAGATCAGATACTTGTTCTGCAAGTTCCGATGCCAGAGCCCCTGCGCAATTTCGAGCCAAGTGAGGCAAAAACGCGCGTACTTCATGCCGAGGCGGACTACACCGGGGCGTGGCTGGGGCTGTTCGATCAGATTGTGCGCTACGGCCATACCGTCACTAACGCAGATCATCCATGTTTGGTGGAGGGCCGCTACGTGATGGCTCCTTCCCCTATTCCCCGATTCGATACGATGCGGCTCAACATGGCCCAGAACTTGACGCTTTTGGGGGCAGGCCGCGAAAAGAAGATCTATGCCGTCCCGCCCTTTACCCATGTTCACCCGCTCGATTTCGAGGATTACCCCTTTGCGGTGGAGGATTTTGAAGGCAAGAGCTGTTGCTTGTGCGGCGCCACCGATGTGTACCTGGATGAATTGGTGGATGAGGAAACGGGCGAAACCTATTACCAGTGCAACGACACGGCGTACTGCCAGCAAAGGCGAGAGGAGGGGCGCAATGAATAAGGTGCCCGTTATGGATGAAGAGCCCTGTTTGCAGGTGCGCTATGTGTCGAAGCTCTTTGGCGAAGGCTGCGACTATTGCTTGGGCGGTGGCGAGCTGGAGCGCAACATATGCCCAAAGTGCAAGACGGTGCATGCGGTTCGTGATGTGAGCTTAGATTTGTATCCCGGCGAAATCGTGGGAATCGTGGGTGAGTCGGGCAGCGGCAAATCCACCTTTATGCAGTGCCTGTACTTTGATCAGATTGCCACTGCAGGTACGGTGCGCGCTGTTGCCTACGATGGCGGTGGGACGAATTTGCTGGAGCTTTCCTCGCAGCAGAAGCGCAAGGTGCGCAACACGGTGTTGGGCATGGTGTACCAGAACCCGTACTTGGGCTTGCGCATGAATTTTTCTTCCCTTTCGAATATTGCCGAGCAGATGATTGCCGCCGGCAATCGCAACGTGGAATCGATGCGTGCTCGCGGCAATGAGCTTTTAGGGAAGGTGAACATCCCTCTTTCGCGCGCAGGGGATGCACCCGCCACGTTTTCTGGCGGTATGCAGCAGCGCGTTCAGATTGCCAAGGCGCTTTCGAACAACCCTCCCGTGCTGCTTTTGGATGAAGTTACCACGGGCCTCGACCTTTCCGTACAAGCCAGCGTTCTTGACCTGATTCTGCAGATCAAGCGCGATTTCGGCGTAAGCATGCTGGTGGTAAGCCACGATCTGGGCGTTATCCGCATGTTGGCCGATCGTACGTTCGTGATGCTGAACGGACAGGTGGTGGAGCACGGTCTTACCGACCAGGTTCTGGAAGATCCTCAGCATTCCTACACTCAGCAGCTGGTGTATTCGCTGCTGTAAATGGGCCCTTTGCCCAGCGGCGTTTTTCCAGGCGCCGCATAGATTGATAACCCAATGCAAGGAGAAATGCATTTATGGAAGCAAATTCGCTTGTGATTCGCGGAGGCAACGTGGTTACCGAAGATGCGATTCTGCCCAACCACGATATCGTTGTCGAAAACGGAACCATTGCGCGCATTGCGCCGACACTTGCCAACGCTCGCACGATTGATGCGCAGCTTGACGAGAATACATCGGGTATGGTGGTTGATAGGGAAACTGGTTTCCCTGTGGTTGATGCGCGAGGCGCCTATGTGGTGCCGGGCATGATCGACGTTCACTCCGACTATATCGAGTCGGTGGCATCTCCGCGGCCGAGCGTGGTTATGGATCTGCCCACTTCGCTGTACAAGGTTGACCGTGAGCTGGTTTCACATGGCGTAACTACGATCTATCATTCGCTTTCGGTGTACGGGGCTAAGATTTTCGACCACAAGCCCATTCGTAATTTCGAAAATGTGAGCAAGCTTGCCGAAAGCATTTCCGACATGCGCGAAAGCGAAGAGCACGACCACCTTATTCGCCACCGCTTCCATTTGCGCTTGGAGCTTGATTCCGTTGACCGTGTGGACGAAGTGTATAACTACCTGCAGGATGGCAAGGTGGATTTGATCTCGTTCATGGACCATACGCCTGGTCAGGGCCAATATCGTGACTTGCTGGTATTCAGCGACACCATCAAGGGGTACCGCGATGGTATTTCCGACGAAGAGGTTGCTGCCATCGTTGCGGAGCAGCAGGCTGCCGACAAGATTGGCCCCGAGCAGCTGAGCGAGCTTGCCGAACTTGCTCATGAGCAGGGAATTTCGCTTGCTTCTCATGACGACGATTCGAAGGAAAAGCTCGATTACATGGGTACGCTGGGCGCATCGATTTCAGAGTTTCCTGTTGATATGGAAACGGCGCGCGACGCATGCAGCCGAGGCATGTTTACCCTGGCGGGCGCCCCGAACGTGATGATGGGGCACAGCCATGCGGGCAACCTTTCGGCGCGTGAAGGTGTTGCCCAGGGCGTGATCACTATGCTGTGCAGCGATTACTACCCGGCGGCCCTTATCGATGCGGTATTTATCCTACATCGCGAATGCGCAATGCCCCTTCCCGAAGCGTTTGCGTTGGTGACGGCTAATCCCGCCAAGGCGGTGGGTATTTATTCCGAAGTTGGCACGCTTACGGTTGGCAAGCGAGCGGACATTTTGTTGGTGCGCGAAATCGGATGCACGCCCGACGCGCAAACTACCACGCCGGTTATTACGCGTGCTTTCGTGGGCGGCAATTCGGTGTACCGTTCTCATTACCCCGATCAGCCTCATGGTTACGATCGCTAGGGGCTGCCATGAAGGAACTTCTGAAAATCGACGATCTTTCCAAGTCGTTTGTGATGCATCGTGCACAGCGCCGCATTCTGGGTTGCCAGCACATCAACCTTTCGCTTATGCCGGGCGAGTTTGTGGGCATTACAGGGCGCAGCGGGTCGGGTAAATCGACCATCCTGCGTTGCATCTACCGCACCAATTTGCCGGAGTCGGGCGCCATTTGGTACGACTCGGAATCGTTCGGGGCGCTCGATTTGTGTCAGGCGAGTGAGCGCCAGATGATCTACCTGCGCAAATACGAAATGGGCTACGTTTCGCAATTCTTGAATGCCTTGCCGCGTCAAACCGCTTACGACATCGTTCTGAAGAGCGCCTTGGAAACCTTTGGCGCCGATGAAGAGGAAAGGGCAACGTGGGAGACCGAGCGTATGCTGCGCCATTTCGACATCGATGAGTCGTTGTGGCTGTTGTATCCGCGTACGTTTTCTGGCGGCGAAAAGCTTCGCTTGAATATTGCTGCCGCCATGATCAAGCAGCCTCGTTTGCTGCTACTCGACGAGCCAACTGCCTCGTTGGACGCGGCGTCGAAGGTGAAGGTGCGTGAGCTGATTGAGCAACTGAAGGCGCAGGGAACCACGATGTTGGGAATATTCCACGACCTCGAGTTCATGGAGGGCCTGTGCGACCATGAGTTCAATATGCAAAAGGGAGAGATAGTGCAATGAGCGAATGGCAGGGCACCAAAGAGCGTACCGCGCAGGCGTTTCGGCAGGAGCCGCTGTGGGATTTGCTGGGGGTACAGCCCGGCAGGGAGTTCCGCGCCGACTTGCATGCGCATACGACGCTTTCCGATGGGTCGGATTCGTTTTTGGAGCTGATGGGGAAGGCTCGCGTGCGAGGGGTTACCCATCTGGCGGTAACGAACCACGACACCACCGTTGGGCTTGACGCTGTCCGGCAGCAGGCGGCAGAGCATGGGTTTTCAGTCGTGTGCGGCGTGGAGATCAGTGCCTGGGATTCGACTGCAAAGCGACGCGTGCATCTTTTGGGATTGGGCATGCCCGCCGATGCCCCGGCAGTGCGCGATTTGTGCTCGGGCACCTTGGAGCGCCGCACCGCCAATACGGCGTGGCAGATGCGGCAGCTGCTTGACGCAGGCTACGATGTGGACGTTGAGTATGCGGCGCAGCTGGCTGGACAGTCGACAGGGTTCTACAAGCAGCATCTGATGGCTGCGTTGACCGATGCCGCTTTCAGCAGCGCAGAGTACCAATTCCTGTACAAGACGCTGTTCAAGGGCGGCGGTATTGCGCAGCGCGATATCGAGTACGTTGACATGTGTGATGCCGTGGCTGCCATTGCGGCTGACGGTGGATTGCCCGTTTTGGCACATCCCGGCCAGTTCGACAATTACGAGGCGCTGCCTGCGCTCGTTGATGCGGGGCTTGTTGGCATCGAGAAGTATCATCCCGATCATGACTATCGCGATACGCAACTCTGTGAAGAGTTGGCCGCACGCTACAGCCTGTTTTGCACAGGCGGCTCCGACTATCACGGACGCTTTGGCAAGGTGCCGTATCCTGGCTACCGTTTCATAGTGGGCCAGGCGTTCTAGGTGGGAAATAGGGACAGGTACCAGATTCCCGCTTACGCCATAGCACACAAAAGCGGGGCCCGCTTGCGAACTACATCGCAAGCGGGCCCCGCTCGTTGGGTGGGAATCTGGTACCTGTCCCTATTTCCCACTTACAGGCCGAGGCCGCCCATGTTGTGGAAGCGCTTCTGCAACATGTCGGTGGGGTAGGCGGTATCGCAGAATTGTTCGATGGGATTCTGCGGTGGAATGCCATCGGTGCGGGCATCGGCGCGCAGCAGAACGATGATGGTCATGACAATGTCGAGCGCCATGAAGATGGAAAGCGCTGCCGTTGCCATGCGGTACGGGGCGCCGGTGGTGTTCACTCGGTTGAAGATGCGCTGACACAATTGCAGGCCAACCTTTACCCACAGCACGCCAATGGTGCCCCAGATCAGGCAATGGAACACATCGGTGCGCCCATCGAAGTTGAGGGGGATGTTCAGGTAGCTCCACGCAACCACGCCCCAGAATGTTTCCATGGCCCAGCTGGCGAAGTACTCAAGGCTGCCGCCCACCACGGCGCTCACTGCTAAAAGCAGCGGGACTCCTTTGTCCTGCAAGGGTTCGAGCAGCATGGTTAGCAGAACTGCCGCCAACCCGTAGATGGGCGAAAATGGACCCCAGATGAAGCCGGCGCGGCTTTCCAATTCGCCGAACGCCACCAGGTGCTGTAGCGTTTCGCCCACAAGTCCTACGACGGACATGCCCATGAAAATCCAAACCAGTTGGCCTGGATGTTCGGCAAGATGCGTTTGCTCGTGGGTTGCCGAAGCGGCATGACGGTTTAGTTCGCGAGCAAGTTCCACCACGGCAATCCTTTCATTCGGGGACTTGTTGTTTGCTGGCAGTGCGGCTCCCTTTGAGGGGAGGGCGCTGCGTTATTTGGCGCTAGTGCGGCATCGGTTGCGTGCGGTCTCCTTTGGGGCGTGGCGCACTCGATGCGTGTTTGCGCGATGCTGCCTTTGCACGACGCTGCCTTCGCAAGAGCGGCATCGGCACATGCAAAGGCGGGTGGCCGTTGCGCAGGGATCGCGCGAAAGCGATTTTCCTGCGTTGGTCGCCGCACGGACATGCCAAAGACTTTTCTTGCGTAGCGAAGTTCCGCCCCAATGCACTCAACGTGCGTTTGCATAACGTCCAGCAGAGGCCAATGCGCTCAGCGTGGTTCGCGCGATGCCCGCAGAGGTCGACGCGCTCGTCCGCTATCCCACAGAGGCCAATGCACTCAACGTGCGTTTGCGCAGCGTCCTCGTGGAAGTCGATGCGCTCACGCGCGTTTGCGCAGTATTGCTCATTGTAGCCCTCGCGCCTTACGGCGGGCGAAAGGGGCAGGAAAACTACACCGCTTTGCGCGCGCATTGATTCTTAGGGTTACTCCAGCACGTCGCGACACTCAAAGAGAGCGGATGCCAGGTTCGCCAAGCGAACGGTGTACAGGCCGCCGTCGGGCGAATTGGTCATGGTGCTCATAAGGTAGGTGGTGCCGTCGGTGCATTTGATGAGCCCAGCATCGCACAGGCCGGTGAAGCGTTCGCGACCAGCGCACCAGCCTGCTTTGTTGAGCACGGCTTCGACTCCCTCATCGTCGCTCACGCCGGAACGGATGAACGATACGTTCGTCTGCTCGTAGAGAGATGCCAGGTTTTGTGCGGTGGGCGTATTGGTTTTGAGGTACTGGTACGTGTGCAGCCACAGCAAGGCGGATTCGCGCGCGGAATAGCGCGGGAAGTGAGTGTCGTACATGATTTCGGAATCCACGCCGCAGGAATTGAGCCATTCGGCAAACCCTGCGCTGTCGTAGGAGTTGCGCAAACTGCTGAACGCGTTGTTGTCCGAATAGAGAATCATGGGCTGTATCAGGGAATATATAGACGAGGAAACGCCGGAGCCTGCTGCTTCGCTGCCAGATGGGTAGGGGACGTCGTTGTCGCCCAGGTGTTGGCACAGGTAGGCGGCATAAGGACCCTTGAACGAGCTGGCGCCGTAAACGCGCGAGTCAAGGTCGTAGGCGATGCCTTTGCCGGTGTTCAGGTTGATCAGCGTGAAGCCAACGGTGTAGCCGCCGCCTTCGATGCTTTGGGTAGCTGCGGCGAGAGATTCTTGCTGCTCTTCGGAAAGCGGTGCGGCATCTTCGCCTTCCATCAGGGAAAATGTGCCAGGGGTGGTGGTGAAGGAATCGACGCTATTGAGCGCGTCGGGCGTGAGGCGTTGAGCTACGAGCCCTGCTGCCGCTTCGTCTGCGGCTGCATCCGTGGTGGTTGCGACGGCGTTTGCTGCGTAGTTTGCAAAGCCGCTGCTCGGGGGAATGCCGTTAGGGGAGGGCTTGCTGTTTGATGCCACGGCAGCGCCAATGCCCACCACAGCGCACAGCGCGATGGCTGCGGCGATGGCGGTAGCTTTCTTGTGCAGGCCGAGGAAGTCTCCGGCTTTCTGGAGGTATGCGGATGCCGTTTCTGCTGCGTGGGAAGTGCGGTGCTCGACGGGCGCCGGCTTCGCTGCGTGGGCGGCGTGGTGTTCGTCGGATGTTGCCCTTGCTGCGTGGGCGGCGCTGTCGCTCTCCGGCGAGGTTGCGCTGTCGTGACCGGGCAGTTCGGGCCCGCCATGCTCCAGTGGGGTGGCGCTGTTGTGATGGGACGACTCGGCGCCGTCATGCTCCAGCGAGTCGGCCCCGCCGCCGCGCTCGTCTGTGTCGTTGATGTTGTTGGTGTAGGTATCTTTTTCGCTCATGTTCGCCATACTACGCGAGCACGTTTTCAGCGCCGTTTCTTGGCGGAAGGCACCAAAATAATTTCACGGTTTCTTGGACGCGTCAGCGCGTGGTGTTGAATTGGCAGATGTTTCGTTTGCACGTTGTCCCCCAGCTCCGTGACGCCACGGTGCGTTCTCGGGCGCTCGGCGATGGCAATATTTCGCCCTGGTGCGTTCCCAGGCGGCTATCCGTGGCAATATTCTCGCTTCATGCATCCCCGAAGGGGCCTCGGACGGGGAAAGCGCCCCTCCCTGGCAACATATCGCCGCCGTGCATCCAAAACGAGCTGGCTTTGGCAATATTCTGTCTCTTATACACATCTCTGAGCCCA
>USDX01000022.1 GCA_900553605.1 uncultured Eggerthella sp.
CGAAAGTACTGCGGTGCAGTCCGTGGGAGGATAGGCCGTTCCGCTCATGCAGGGCATTTGACCCAAACAAATCTGAGATTCGTCTCAGCGGTTAAGATTTATCTTGATATTCTTAATAGAGTCTGGGATAATACTTAATCGTGACATATGGGAGATTGGCGCAGCGGGAGCGCAGTTGCCTTACAAGCAAACGGTCACAGGTTCAAATCCTGTATCTCCCACCATTAATTACATGCCACGCTTATGCGTGGCATTTTTATTTCGGGCGTTTAGCTCAGCGGGAGAGCACTTCCTTCACACGGAAGGGGTCATCGGTTCAATCCCGGTAACGCCCACCATTGAATAAGTTGCCGAGGTTTTGCGCCTCGGCTTTTTTATTCAGCAAGGCAGTCGATGCCGAAGACCAGGACGGCATGATGATCTATTGAAGCCTCCCTACTTCCGGTCCGTTTCTAACTTAACCTTGTTTAAGTGCGGCATGCTGTTTAGACGAGCCTGGATAGCTCTTTGTGTAGGCCTCTGACGCTGAAGCGCTCTTCTTGATATGGTTTGATTCCCATATCGGCAAGCTTTAGTAATTTGCCAACTGGAACGTCTGGCTTAATTTGTGGCTCTTCTTTCGTCTTAATTAGGTAAGGCGATTCGTTGATCCTTGAAGCAAGCTGATAGGGTGTTTCAAGCGTGAGCAGCAAATGCATTATGCTGCAGAGAGCATAGGTATCGATTGTTTCTGAATATCGAAGTCCTTCAATGCCCTCTACATCGCGGGTGAGCATTTCAGGTGGGGCGTATTCAATTGTTCCGAATCGCCAGATGCCGTATTGAGCAGTGGTAAATGGGGAATCTGCTTCAATGTACGAAGCGCTTCCGAGGTCAACGAGGCATATATCAAAACAGCATGAATCTACTTGTTGCTGAAGACTTGCTCTTTCTGTTCTGATAATGATGTTGCGCGGTGATAAATCACGGTGCACGAAAGCGCCCTCGAGCGATTGAGCATTGAGGAGCGTTTTCAGGACTGCCTTGGCAATTGCGGCAACCGTGATAGGCTCGATCCCAGCGAAGGTACCAATATCTACGTGGGGAAGCAGTTCCGTTGCTGCTGCCAGCGTAATTCCTTTAACGTATTCCCTGATGATGACTGGCTTGCCCTTGGCGTTCCCTAGCCCAAACACGCGGGGAAACCCCTTTAAATGTGAAACCGCTAATGAACTGCGATATTCTTCCAGGGTAAGCTTTTTTTGAACCTCTTCGTATTTTTGCAGTGCTTCTTGAGAGGTTTTCTTGTGCTTCATTGCCCCAAAGGTGTCTTCGTAGAACAAAGGGGACTTCAGTGCGTAGCATTCATTGAGCGTGTTGTAGGCTTTGCGCAGAACCATGCTAGCGGAATACTGGTTTTCGTTTTCAAGGAGGAACGTCATAAAACGACGACTTGTTTCTTCCTTTGTATGGTTTGGGTCCACGAAAGCGGGCGTAAAGGAATCCAGGGAGAGAATAGATACTTGTTGTTCTGATTGGTTATTGAGCCCGAAGCATGGGTCAACTGAATCCAAAACTGCCCTTCTTTCATACAGTGTGATTGATCAATACTGCAATCTGATGAGCCATAAATGTTGCGCAACAAGGTAATGGGCCTACGTAACCAGTTAACTTTCAACCGGCGATTTTCAGAATGAGAAACCTCGTTGTTTCGCCCAAGCAGAGGGTGTCGCCGTGACTGATTTTGACGGGGGGGGGTACTGTTCATTAGCCGAATCGCGTGGTTCTACTACGGTGATTGATTTGTCGGCTCCTGAAATTAGAGTAGTGACGTTTGTCGATCCTAGCCCCTGCGCGTACCAGGTTTTTCCGTCTTTGAAAATCCGAAGGTGTTCTCGAGATACATCGATATCGACATCGTTGATGTTTTGGCTTCCCGTTGCGAGAAGGCCAATGATGGTTCCCTCTTCAGAAGTGGAAAGTGGGTATATGGGGGAACAGGCAACCTCGTTGTCGATTCTGATGAGTCCGAGCCTAGTGGGCTTGTCGGCGCATTTAACTACACGATCTGGGTGTGCCAGTGCTGGCTTGAGTGTTGAAAACGTAAACGAAAGCTTCTTTTCCATGAAACTACGTGTAGTTTTTGCCGCAACTTCGGGGTTTGCGAGGCATCCCGTAATCAGAAACATCATCACCAGAAGAACGGCCTTATCGGATATCTCAGGCATAGGGGATGCGTTGATTCTGCGAATGGCGTTGGTGTACAGATTTCCATCAAGGGAATAGTGCCTGAGGAGGGCTCCCATATCCCTTGCCGCTGCACCGCCGTAGTGCTCTATAACTTCGTGGTATGCGCAGGGTTTGGCTAGATTGGAAACGATTCTGCTTGTAATTGTTTGCGCACTTTGATGGAAATCGCCAAAAAACTCAGGATGAACCTGACTTGGGGTTGCGTGAACGATCTGCCTTGACAAAAAGGTTCTTTCGTTGATTCGATCACGGGGTGCATCATTGCCGCACAGGGTTTGCTCGGTAAGGAGCTCGCTTGCAGCCTCTTTATTGGTGATGCCGCCAAAGCTGCGTAGATCAGAGTACATATAGGAACTAGGTGTGTGCATCTATATCCTTGTCCGGTGCGCAATGTCCTTACAGGTTGAAGCAATATAAAACAGTTGCTGCCAGTCCGATACTCGTATTTTAACGCAGAAATACGAGGTCAAAGGCATTATTTTCGAATTGTTTTAACAGGTAAACCTCTCCGTTGTGCATGTTTTGCGCTAAAGGAATTAGTGGCTGATGTTGCGCAACGGATCTTTTCAAAACTGCAGTTTCATAACCAATGCATAAAAAAGTTAAGTAGCCTGATGCGTTACGGCGTGGGCTAATGCAGTGCGAAAAGGAGAATAAATGAAGGATTTGCGTTCTAAGAAAGCGATTGCGGCAAGCCTAAGCTTGACGCTTGCTCTTGGTAGCGTGCCTGCAGTAGCATTGGCCGATAATGCCGATGAGAATGGTGAGGGCACTACTTCCGAGCAGTCTTCCCAAGCTGAATTTGTTTTCTCGGCAAATGGTGGGCAGTTCGCCGATGGCAGCATCAGTGCATCCGTCATGGGAAACGAAGGTGGAAGCGTTGACGCTCCTACGCCTACCTACGCAGGCTATACCTTCAAGGGTTGGTACTCTCTGTCCAACATGGACGGTATCCCTGAAGACTATCAGCAGTATTACAGGCTCGATCCTTCTTCCGCCAAGGCAGGCAGCTGGTTTGCTGCATGGGAAAAGAACGCAGACCAGAACGACCATGCCGTGACGTACGTCGCTAACGGCGGCCAGTTCGCCACCGGCGAGACCTCCCAGCAGGGCCTCACCGACTCCGACGGCATGATGCGCCAGCCCATGGCCCCCACCCGCGAGGGCTACACCTTCGACGGCTGGTACTGGCACGCTGACTACTCCGGCTACACCGACGAGCAGAAGGCCGCCGACAAGGTGGACTTCTCCCAGCCCGTGCAGTCCGACGTGAACATCTACGCCCAGTGGACCAAGAACGCTGATGCTCAGGCTGAACAGATCACAGTCAAGTTCGTCGACAACTTCAACCAGACCGAATCTTCCACCGAGGTCAAGAAGGGCGAAGCTGTTGCCAAGCCTGCCGATCCCACCTATGATGGCTGGACCTTCGAGGGCTGGTCTTCCACCCTCAAGGATGACGAGGGCAATTGGGAGTACACTCCCGTTGACTTCAGCAAGGCAGTCGAGGATGAAGACCAGGACGGTGTGGTAGCCTATTACGCCTTCTACTCCGAAAACCAGGCTGCTGCGGACGACGCCGCTAATGGTGAAGAAGCTGCGGAACAGGAAGCTGCCGGTGATGACTCCGAGGCAGCGGATGAATCGAGCATTGCTCCTCAGACCGGTGACGCTACCAACGTTGCTGCGGTCGCTGGCATTGGCGGTATTGCGGGCCTCCTTGCTGCAGCTGCTGCACTGCTTCGTCGCCGTCGCAACAACTAATTAATGCAATACGCTGTCCGTTTGAGGCAGAAGTACTGGCAGGCGAATGGACTGGGTTATTCCCGGTCCATTCGTTTTTTAGTGGGAGAATGAGACAAACCTGTTTCTTGAGTTTGCGTTTGACCGCATCGCGCGTGAAGGGAGTAGCTATGGCGTTTGTTCTTGGGCTAGCTCAGTGCTGTCATCCTGAAGAAGGCGGCACTGAAGCTGTTTTGGAAATGGCCGAACAGTGGTGCGCTGAAGCATCTCTTTGCGGGGTGGACATCTTGGTGTTTCCTGAGTCGCTCATGACCCGCTATGAGCTGAACAAGCAGTCGTTTGCTTCCGAAGCCGAGCCGATAGACGGGCCGTTCTGCTGTGGCATGGATGCCCTTGCGGCGCGTTATGGTCTTTGGCTTGTGTACACCGTGAACGAGCGAAAAGATGAAGGGAACCCCTTCAATACAGCAGTCGTAACAGGCAGCGACGGTGTAAAGCGCGGGGCGTATCGAAAGGTGCACCTGTTCGACACTGATTTCACCAAGGAGTCCGATCGAATGGCAGCGGGCTCTGCGCTGTTCGAGCCCATTGATACTCCCTTCGGCCGCATCGGTCTTTCCATCTGCTACGACTTGCGTTTTCCAGAGGTGGCGCGCTTTGCGGCAACGCGTGGATGCCGGTTGCTGGTTAATCCGGCCGCCTGGGTGGATGGCCGCTTGAAGGCGGAGCAATGGCGCACCCTTCTTTCGGCGCGAGCCATTGAAAATGAGATCTTCGTTGCGGGCTTAAGTCGCGTTGATAAGGGCTACATCGGGCAAAGCGCCGTGTTCGGGCCTGATGGCGTGATGCTTGCTGGCGGTGGCGTTCGCGAGGAATTGGTTACTGCCCGTATAGACCTTTCGGTGATTGACCAGGTTCGTGCAGCCATGCCCGTCCTCGACCATCGCAGACCAGAACTTTACTAGTGGGAATATAGGGGCAGGTACCATTTTCCCACTAGGCAAGGCTGGGGGGGTCGCCCGGCAACTCCATACGATTAGTGCGGGCAGCGCCTCAAAGCTGAAAGTGGGAAAATGGTACCTGTCCCTATATTCCCCACATTGCCGTTTCAACAAACTGGGCCGATCGTTTGGTTTTTTACCGCGTAGTATGGAATCGGCGTGTATGGGGCTTTCTTCGCGGATTCATACTCAAGATCCGTCGTGATGGGGCATAAAATCACACTACTTACTAAATAAAACATATGGGAGCCAACGGGTTCCCTTTGGCACTCGCCCGAAACCTACTTCAATTGCACTATTAAGGGAGTTGCTGTGCTTAGCCGCTTTAGCGTGAAGAAACCGTACATCGTTACGGTTGCGGTGATCATCATCCTGATTTTGGGTGGTGTTTCGCTTACCAAGATGAAGACCGACTTGCTGCCCGATATGGATTTGCCGTATCTGGCGGTTATTACCACCGACCCTGGCGCCAGTGCCGAAAAGGTGGAATCCGAAGTCACCGATGTATTGGAAGGCTCGCTTTCGAAAGTAAGCGGCGTTTCTTCCGTTCAAAGCCAAAGCGCCGACAACTACTCCATGATATTCCTCGAGTTCGAGGACGGAAGCGACATGGATTCCGCCATGGTGAAGGCCTCGTCTGCGGTAAACGAGGTTTCTTCCCAGCTGCCTGAAACTGCTGGTAGTCCTAACTATATGGAAATCAGCATGGATATGATGGCAACCTTGTACGTTGCCGCATCCTACGACGATCATGATATTTTCGACACCACTTCACTGGTGAAAGACAAAGCGGTTCCCGAATTGGAGCGCATTGACGGCGTCGCCGACGTTTCAACGGTTGGGGCGGCGGAAAAATCGGTAGAGGTGCGCCTTTCCGACAGCAAGATTGAAGACATCAACAATAAGCTGCTGGCAAGCGTCAATTCTGAACTCTACGATGCCAAGAAAAGCATCGATGAAGGCGAGGCAAAGCTTGCCGAAGCGGAGAGCCAGCTAAGCAGCCAGAAAAATGCGCTTGAGCAGAAACAGCAGGAAACAAGCGATCAGCTTGGTCAGGCGAGCTCTGGCTTAACGCTGGCGATTTCTGGGAAAACCAGCGAACTTACTTCGTTGCAGGCGGAAATCGGTGCATTAAAGGCCGTCGACCCCAACGGCACAAACCCTCAGGTTCAGGCACAAATCGGGCAACTTGCGCAGAAGGCGCAAGCGGCAGCAGGAGAACTCGAAGCCTACCAAAAGCAGCTTGCCGAAGTTCAATCGGGTTCCATTACCGCAGCAACGCAGTTCGGTAGCGCCAGCGCCCAGCTTGCCAACGCCCAACAAACCATCGATTCCAACAAGCAGCAGCTGGCGGATGCCCGTTCTCAGTACGAAAGCTCACGTGAAGAGGCTCTTTCCAAGGCGAATGTCGATGCCTTGGTGGACAAAGAAACACTCGCGGGAATTATCAAGGCTCAAGATTTTTCGATGCCGGCTGGCTATCTTGATAGCGGCTCGGACGATCAGTGGCTGCTGCGTGTAGGCGACAATATCTCTTCCATTTCCGACCTGCGCTCGCTTTTGCTTGCCGACATCGATGGCGTGGGCGAAATCCGCCTTGCCGACGTTGCCGACATCACCGAAGTGGACAATGTCGGAGATCAATACATGCGTATTAACGCTGAAGATGGCGTATTGCTTTCGGTGTTCAAGAATTCCACCGCCTCTACGAGCGAAGTCTCTGCAGATACCCGAGCAGCGCTTACCAAGATTGAGCAGGCCAACCCCGGCCTGCATCTAACCGTGGTGAGCGACCAGGGGTCTTTCATTGCGCTGTACATCAACTCTATTCTGCGGTCGCTGCTTTTGGGCGCGCTTTTGGCCGTAGTGGTGCTTATCGTCTTCCTGCGCGATTGGCGTCCCACACTCATTATGGCTTTCAGCATTCCCTTCTCGGTGCTCTGCGCCTTGGTGGTGATGTACTTCTCGGGCATTTCGCTGAATATCATGTCGCTCGGCGGTATTTCCATCGCTATCGGCATGCTGGTAGACAACTCGATTGTTGTGCTGGAAAACATCTATCGCCTGCGCAGCCGCGGCATTCCGCCCGCCCGCGCGGCCGTTCAGGGTGCGAAGCAGATTTCGGGCGCGGTTATTGCTTCCACGCTCACCACCATTTGTGTGTTCTTGCCCATCGTGTTCACCGCGGGCATGGTGAACCAGTTGATGCTGCCCTTTGCGCTGACCATTGCCTATGTGCTTACCGCGTCGTTGCTTATTGCTCTGACCATGGTTCCCGCTGCATCTTCGTTCCTGTTCAAGAACTATGTTCCGCGCCGCAACAATTGGTTTGAGACGCTGCAGACGAAATATGCTCGTTCGCTGGCATTCTTCTTGCGCCATAAGGCGTTGCCCCTCGTGGTTTCGGTGGTCCTTTTGGTTGTTGCGGTGATCGGCGTGGTGAACATGGGCATCACCATGATCCCCACCATGACCTCGAAAACGGCAACCGTGACGGTGACCATGCCCGAAGATACCGATAAGGAAACGGCGTACGCTACGGCGGATAAGGTTATGGACGAAGCCATGGGCATCGACGGAGTGGAGTTCGTCGGCGCTATGGACGGAACGTCTTCGACTTCGATGGTTGCCAGCGACATTTCCAGCAGTAGCAGCAGCGACAAGTTCCATCAGGTGTTCACGTTCTATGTGCAGACCGCTAGTTCGGTGACCACCGAAAATCAGGTGCTTTCGATTTTGGATCAGTTGCAGCAACGTACCGCTGGCCTGAACTGCGAAGTGATCACCGACGCTTCTTCTTCCGAGGCGATGGGCTCTATGAGCGGTAGTGGACTTTCGCTGAGGATCCAAGGCCCCGATCAGGATGAGCTGGTGCGTATCAGCGAAGACGTGATGGGGATCGTTGGCCAGGTAGAGGGCTATACCGAAATTGAAAATGGCATGGAAGATGCTGCGACTGAGCTTCACCTGGTTGTCGACCGCGACAAGCTTACCAAGGACGGATATACGGTTGCGCAGCTGTATAGCGATCTGGCGAAAAAGCTTTCCGAAAGCGCCGATGCGCCTTCCATGACGCTCGACGGTAGCAAGATGAATGTGTCGGTAGTGGATAAGACAAACCCTGTTACGGCAGACAATCTTCTTGATACCGAGATCGAGATAACCAATCAGCAGACGGGCGATACCACCACGCACAAGCTTCGCGAGTTCGCTACGGTTGAGCAGGGAGTTGCCTCTCCTACGGTGATTCACGTGAACTCAACCCGCGCTATCACGGTGACGGCAGATGTCGAAGATGGTTACAACAATGCTTTGCTTGCGCGCGATCTGCAGACCAAGCTCAAGGATTATCAGCTGCCCGAGGGCTACACCATCCAAACCAGTGGCGAACTGGAAAACATCAACACGATGCTTTCCCAGATGATGTTGCTGCTGATTTTGGGCTTTGTGCTGATCTACCTTGTTATGGTGGCGCAGTTCCAGAGCCTGCTTTCTCCCTTCATCGTGATCTTGACCGTTCCCCTTGCCTTTACCGGCGGTTTGTTCGGTTTGGTGGCAGCTGGCGAACAGTTGAGCATGCTTTCGCTACTGGGCTTCGCGGTGCTTATGGGTACGGTGGTGAATAACGGCATCGTGTTCGTTGACTACGTGAACCAGCTGCGCCGCGGCGGCTTGTCGAAACACGACGCCCTGGTGGCTGCGGGACGTACCCGTATGCGCCCCATCATGATGACGGCCATTACCACCATCTTCGCTATGTTGCCGATGGTGTTCACTGGTGCTGTTGGGTCGTCGATGCAACGTGGCATGGCGGTTGTGGTTGTGGGCGGCTTGCTGTACGCAACGTTCATGACGCTATATGTGGTGCCGGTTATGTACGACATCCTGTATCGCCGCGTTCCTCGCGAGGTTGACCTGGGCGATGAGGCTATCGACGACGATCCGGGCGATGCCCAAGCGTATTTGGAGGCGCTGCAGAATGCCCAAGCGCTGGCTGAAGCCAGGCCGGCGGTGGCCAGTGCAGGTTCGGGAACGAGCAGCGGAATGGTTGCGAACCCTGAGGCGCCCTCAGCCAGGGCTTCTGGGCGCATCGATACGGCAGCGGGTCCGATGGGCAAACACGGGCGTAAGCGCGGCAAAGGTCGCTTCGGCCGCAAATAATAGCGAATCGGGGGCTGCAGCTTTTTGTGGCCCCCTTGCTTTTTTTGGGACGGGTACGCAACGGTGGGGCGGCTGTGTGCTCGTTCGGACTTTCGGCCGTTTTCGACCCCCCCCTTCATCTTTTTGAAGGGGGATTCTTTCGATAGGCGTGGTTTCTGCGGTGGCAACCATTCGCAACCCCCTCATCATTTGGGGTTTCTTTGGGGAAGAAGGAATGAACGTGTTACAGCATTGTGACGTTTTTGCTTGGGTATCCTGCTAGAATAAAGAAAGATAATAAGCGAGGCGCAGGGGCGCTTCGATACTGGGGCCTTTGCCGTATGGCGAAGGAGAAAGAGGGGCGAGAGCTATGAAGCAGTACAGGCGCGTATTTGCAGCACTCGATGGCGGCAGCACTCAGCAGGAAGTAGCCGAGCGCGCAATTCAGATTGCGAAGCTCAACCATGCAGAATTGATGTTCGGCCATGTAGTAGATTCAGTTCCCGATTCTTTGACGGGCACCGACTACAAAGAGCTTGCTGAAACGGTTCGCAACCGTTTGGTTGATTCCTTGGGCGATACGCTGAAGGCAGCCGAGGAAGATCCGGATATCCCTTCCGTAGAGGTTGTTGTTAAGGTTGGTCGCATTCAGGAAACCATCCACAACCTGATGATCAAGCCGTTCGAGCCCGAGCTGGTTATCTGCGGTGAGCGCGGTCTTTCGAACATCACCTACGTATTCGTTGGCAGCGTTTCCACCTATCTGATCAGGAACCTTCGCTGCGATGTTCTTGTTGTAAAGCAGGATTAGGTAGTTGCGCTGATCTACGATCAGCGCAACATGCTTCTGAGACGCGACGATGCTGCGCGGGATTCTGGCGGCACAGGGAAACCTCAAGGCCCGCAGGGCGGCGCGAAGGCCTGCCTTGCGGGCCTTCGCGCCGCCCTGCGCTCGCCAGAATCCCGCTCGCTGATTTACTGACGCGTACCCGGATTTTCGTTAACGCCCTTGAGGGCGTTTTTTTTATTGTAGGGACAGGTGGGAATATAGGGACAGGTCCCGTTTTCCCACTTTCGTATTCGGGTAATTGCCTGCAGTAAATGAAAAAACCGCCGGGCAATCCTTGTGTCCTGTTTAGTGGGAAAACGGGACCTGTCCCTATATTCCCACGGGCTCTGCTCGCTCTCGAATGCAATCGTTGGGGGACTTGGTCTAAAATAAAGAACAGTGCGCCCGTGCGGTGCATTCTAAGCATACTAGAGTGGCCAGCAGCCTGCTGGCTGAAACGTTACACACAGAAAGGCATGGCATGCAGCGCAACCATTACGATTTCCTTATCGTTGGCGCTGGCATCACGAGCGCCGTTTTTGCTCATGAAGCCGCCAAGATCGGCAAGACCTGCTTGGTCATCGACCGCCGCGATCACATTGCAGGCAACATCTATACGGAAGAAATCGATGGCATCAACGTGCATAAGTACGGTGCCCATATTTTCCATACGTCGCTTCGTCCCGTTTGGGATTACGTAAATCAGTTCGCTGAGTTCAACAACTATGTGAACTGCCCTGTTGCTCGCTACAAGGATGAGCTGTACAACCTGCCGTTCAACATGAACACCTTCTCGAAGATGTGGGGAATCAAGACCCCTGTCGAAGCGAAGGAAATCATTGAGCGTCAGAAGCAGGAAGCAGCCGAGCAGATCGGCGAAGGCGAACCCTCCAACCTCGAGGAACAGGCGCTTTCGCTTATCGGCAAGGACGTATTTGAAAAGCTGATCAAGGGCTATACCGAAAAGCAGTGGGGTAAGAGCTGCACCGAGCTGCCCGCTTCCATCATCAAGCGCCTACCCGTTCGCTTCATCTACGACAACAACTATTTCAACGACCGCTGGCAAGGCATCCCCATGGGCGGCTACACCGCAATGGTTGAGCGCATGTTCGGCGATACGGAAATTCTGCTGAATACCGAATATCGTGAGTTCATTGCTGAAAACGAAGGCATTGCCGACCGCGTTATTTACTGTGGCACCATCGACGCTTATTTCGATTATCAGCTTGGCGCGCTGGAGTATCGTTCTCTGCGCTTTGAATCTGAGCGCATTGAATGCGAGAACTGGCAGGGCAACGCGGTGGTTAACTACACCGAGCGCGAAGTGCCCTTCACGCGCATTATCGAGCACAAGCACTTCGAGTACGGCACGCAGCCAACCACTATCATTACGCGCGAGTATCCCGCAAACTGGGAGCGCGGCGACGAGCCGTACTATCCTCTGAACGACGAGCGCAACAGCGCTCTGTACGAGCAGTACGTTGAGCTTGCCAAGCAGGAGGGCAACGTAGTATTCGCTGGTCGTTTGGGCGGATATAAGTACTACGACATGGACAAGGCCATCGACGCAGCATTTGATTTGGTGAATGCTGAACTTGGCGTTGACCTGAGAAAATAGGGCTGAGCTCCATTTTCTTGTATTGATGTGTTGCGAGCCTGGTATGGTTGCCGGAAAAGGCAGCTGGCCAGGCTCGCTGTGATTTGCGCCTAGATCGCTGTTGAAGGATGTGGCGGGGCGGCGCGTTTGTTGGCCGGCGAAGCGCACTTTGGCTACCCGCTGGGGTTTTAGTTGCCTCCCGAGGCTGGTCCGGGCCAATCGCCGCGACGGTCCCAGGCCCCTTCAAGGCTGGCCTATCTTTTGGCAGCACCCTTTCTTGGCGTAGGGAGATGCCGCTTGAAGAGAGCGCCGGTGCTGATGCGCTGGGGATGTCGCCTGGCGAGAACGTTGGCGTCCCTGCGCCGCTGCGCTGGGCGCGCCGTTCGGTTGAAAGGAAAGCGTATGAGACTGATAGGGATACTTGCTGCCGCTGCTTTGGCATGCACGCTGGCGGGTTGCGCAGCTCCGCAACAGCAGCAACCCGACCACTCTCAGCTCAAGGTGAATGATGCGGGTGTTTCCTCGGATGGCGGCGCTCAAGGTGAAGGAGCCGAAGAGGGCGTTTCTTCTGCGGAGGAAGCCAAGCCGACAGCAAGCGAGTTGCGCGCGAAGCTGGATATAACGGAAGACTATCGCTCTGACTTCAACCATGGCGAAAAGGGAGCCAGCTATCAGAAGTACATCGTGCTGCACGACACCGAAGTGGATGGCAGCGCGGCTTCTATCGTTAATTCATGGGAGAGCAGCGGCAACAAAGTTGCCTCGCAGTTCATCGTGAATAAAGACGGATCTATCGTGCAGTGTGTGCCGATGGATGCCATTGCCCATCATGCTGGCTATGGCGATGCGGGTCACAACAGCGAATACGGCGTGCCGGAAGATGGGCGTGACGACAAAAAGGGAACCACCAAAGCTCCCTCGAAGAGCATTACCGATTACGGCATGAATTCGTATTCTATTGGCATCGAAATAGTGCATGTGGGCGGGCAGGGTGCCTATCCCGAAGCGCAGCTTGAAGCGATTGACGGGCTTATTGCCTACATCGATGCGTATTACGGCAATGAAAGCACCATCATCGACCATAAAATGTGGCGTTCTGGCAACTCCGACACCTCGGCCGAATTCGCAACCTATCTGGCCAATTACCGTGACCACCGTACGCATAACTAACTGATGGGAAAATGGGGACAGGTACCAGATTCCCACCCAACGAGCAGGGCCCCATTTGCAAACTCCATTGCAAATGGGGCCCTGCTTTTGTGCGCTATGGCGTAAGTGGGAATCTGGTACCTGTCCCCATTTTCCCACCTGTCCCCATTTTCCCACCTGTCCCCATTTTCCCACCTGTGCCCATTTTCCGTGCGCCGTTTCTTTCAACGTAAAAAGCGAGTAAACTAATATGGCTTATGGCTATGCGCTTCAACTGCTGCCCTGAGGGGTATCGGGCGGTATGCGCCGTAGGTGCATAGCCGGCAATCAATACATTTCGCGCTTTTTGCGCTTGCTGTTTGCTTGTTTGAAAGGGAGCCCAATGGCAGACAAGGTCGCAGTACTCATACCTTGCTACAACGAAGCCGTGACCATCGGCAAGGTGGTGGACGACTTCAAGCGCGTCCTGCCCGACGCCGACATCTACGTCTACGACAACAACTCCAAGGACGGCACGGCCGACATCGCCCGCGAGCACGGCGCCATCGTGAAGTTCGAGGGGCGCCAGGGCAAGGGCAACGTCGTCCGCTCCATGTTCCGCGACATCGACGCCGACTACTACCTGATGGTCGACGGCGACGACACCTACCCCGCCGAGGCCGCGCCGGCGCTCCTGGAGCCGCTGCGCGCCGACCGCGCCGACATGACGGTGGGTGACCGCCTGTCCAACGGCTCCTACGGCGAGGAGAACGACCGCGCGTTCCACGGCTTCGGCAACGACCTGGTGCGCTGGCTCATCAAGAAGATCTACGGCTTCGCCTTCGACGACGTCATGACGGGCTACCGCGCGTTCAACCGCGTGTTCGTGAAGACCATGCCGGTGCTCTCCGAGGGCTTCCAGATCGAGACGGAGATCTCCATCCACGCGGTGGACAAGCGCTGGCGCATCGAGGACGTGCCGATCGACTACCGCGACCGCCCCGAGGGCAGCTACTCGAAGCTCTCCACGTTCGGCGACGGCGCGAAGGTGCTGCGCGCCATCACGAGCCTGTTCAAGGACTACCGCCCGCTGGCGTTCTTCGGCTGGCTCGCCCTGCTCCTGCTGGTGCTTGCCGTGGTGGCGGGCATCCCCGTCGTCGCCGAGTACGCGGCCACCGGCCTGGTGCCACGCATCCCCACGATGCTCGGCAGCCTGGCGCTCGCCGGCTGCGGCGCCCTCTCCTTCGTGACGGGCCTGATCCTGGACACGGTCGCCAAGAGCCACCGCCGCCAGTGGGAGATCGACGTGTACAAGGCGCTGAACGGCTTTTATCGCGAATAGCAGCAGGGGCTTTGCCCTAGGCTTTTGTAGAATGAAAACAGTAGTTTCACTAGAGAAGGAGTGCGCTCATGGAGGCATATAAGAAAGAATTCATCGAGTTCATGGTGGAAAGCCAGGTGCTCAAGTTCGGCGAATTCACGCTTAAGAGCGGGCGCAAATCTCCCTTCTTCATGAATGCCGGCGCCTACGTTACGGGCGGTCAGCTGAAGCGCCTGGGCGAGTACTATGCTCGCGCCATTCATGACAACTTCGGCCTGGACTTCGATGTGGTATTCGGCCCTGCCTACAAGGGCATTCCGCTGGCCGTTGTTACTGCCATTGCTTTGGAAGAGCTGTACGGCAAGGAAGTTAAGTACTGCTGCAACCGCAAAGAAGCGAAGGACCACGGCGCCGATGCCGGCAACCTGCTGGGCGCCGAGCTCCACGACGGCGACCGCGTGATCATGGTTGAAGACGTTACCACGTCGGGTAAGTCCATCGACGAGACGTATCCCATCTTGAAGGGCGCTGCCGATGTTGAGGTAAAGGGGCTCATTGTTTCCCTGAACCGCATGGAAGTTGGCAAGGGTGGCGTGAAAACTGCGCAGAAGGAAGTCCAGGAAAAGTACGGCTTCCCCGTGGCTTCCATTGTAAGCATGGCTGAAGTTACCGAGCTTCTGTACAACCATGAGGTACAGGGCGAAGTAGTGATCGACGATACGCTGAAGGCTGCGCTCGATGCTTATTACGAGCAGTACGGTGCTAAGGAAGCGTAGATTTCAGCGATTCCGGCCAAATTGGTTTTTCTGGAGGCGTCCGCATAGCGGGCGCCTTTCTTTTTTTCTGGTTTTGGGTTGCTGGCCATGATGTTCCGCGTTTTTCACGGAATCTGCCCCGTTGCGGCGATTGAGCCCATTGCAAAAACAAAAAAATCGGTATCTTTGCAACTTTTTTGCGATTACGGACTCCTCTCTGCTCCTCCAGGCCCGAAAACAGCCGTTTTTGCTGCATTTTAGGGCTGCGATCCGCGTTTTGGCGCCACGCGACAATCCGCAATCGCAAAAAAG
>USDX01000023.1 GCA_900553605.1 uncultured Eggerthella sp.
ACTTGAACTGGTGATTTATAGCGTATCCAGACACGTTTTTCTGCCTATAACCCCATTTTTCATCTTTTCTGCGTGTACACCGCAATACCCACGAAGATCAATAAAGTGTGGTATGGGATTAGCACTTGTTTGAAACCAGATGCATTTCCTGCTCAAACGAATAGCAATTTGACTGAAAGCCGAAAGAAACACCATTTCGCTCCAGTACCCCCCGCCAACAAAAAAAGATCCCGACCGCTTTTGCGATCGGGATCTTCGTTAGTGCTGATTGAACACATCCTGCGTTCTTGCTAGGCCCTTTTCCAGCAGCGATTCCACTGCTTCGGCAGCACGCTGGCATGCCTGGTCGAAATCGTCCTTTGCGTCCTTTTTCGGGGTGCCAAGCACGAAATCTACCACGCTCATCCTTCCAGGAGGGCGGCCGATGCCGGTGCGCACACGCAAAAAATCGCGCGAACCGCACTTTTCGATGATGGATTTCAAGCCGTTATGGCCTGCATGCCCACCACCCTTCTTAACCTTCACGGTGCCTGGGTCGATATCAAGCTCATCGTGGATAACAATAAGCTCTTCAACCGAGCAATCGTATTCCTTGCACAGCTTCGACGTAGGCCCGCCGGAAAGGTTCATGAAGCTCTGGGGCTTCGCCAAAATTACCTTTTCAATGCTGCCATCGGAATGGCGCAGCTTGCCTTCGCCCACCAAAGCACCGCAGGTGTTCTTCCAGTAGGTTACGCCCCATTCGCTGGCCAAAAGGTCTACCACCTCAAAGCCCGCATTGTGGCGCGTATGCGCGTATTCTTCCCCTGGGTTGCCCAGGCCAACTACTACGCGCATGCCTTACAGGGCAAACTCTGGGTCGAACAGCGAAGCAACCGACTTGTTGTCGTATACGTTGTTGATGGCACGAGCCAAAAGCGGAGCAACGGAAATAACGTTGATCTTGCCAGTCTGCTTTTCCTGAGGAACAGCAACGGTGTTGCAAACTACCAGCTCGTCGATCTGGGAGTTTTCGATGCGCTCGTAAGCAGGACCGCTGAAAATAGGATGCGTTGCGCAAACGTATACCTTTTCAGCGCCCTTCTGCTTCAGCGTGGCAACAGCAGCGCACAGGGTGCCAGCGGTATCAATCATATCGTCGTTAACAATGCAGATCTTGCCGTTAACATCGCCGATAAGAGCGGTGATTTCTGCCTTGTTATGACCAGGACGGCCCTTGTGCATGATAGCCAGGTCGGAATGAAGCATGTCGGAAAGCTTCTTTGCAGCCTTAGCGCGGCCAACATCAGGGCTTACCACGCACAGCTTTTCGGTGTCGATATTCTTCTTGCGGAAGTAATCGGCAAAGATAGGCAGCGCCGTAAGGTGATCTACCGGGGTATCGAAGAAGCCCTGGATCTGGCCCTGATGAAGATCGATGGTAATGGTACGGTCAATGCCAGCAGCGGTCATGATGTTGGCAACCAGCTTAGCCGTAATAGGCTCACGCGCAGCAGCCTTGCGGTCCTGACGAGCATAGCCATAGCAAGGAACAACGGCGTTTACGGTACGAGCAGAAGCGCGCTTTGCCGCGTCGGCCATAATAAGCAGCTCCATTACTGCTTCGTTAACGTTAGGCGTGGAAGTGGACTGTACGATGAATACGTCTGCGCCACGAACACTCTCAAGATAACGTGCGTAAATTTCACCGTTCGAGAACTTCTCGAGCTTCACGTTGCCGAGCGTGGTGCCCAGCGCAGTGGCAATATCCTCAGCCAGCTCGGGACAGGTTGACCCGGCGAATACCGCCATGGTCTTGGTCATGTTGCTCATTAGTTCTTCTTCCTCTCGTTCCAATGCTCAATTTCCGTCTGACGGGCGCGACCCAAACCAAGGGCCCCCGCAGATACGTCTTTGGTGATAACGGATCCGGCGCCGATAAGGGAGTTTTCCCCCAGCGTTACCGGAGCAACCATCATTACATCGCTGCCAACAAAGCAGTTGTCGCCGATGGTAGTAGGCCATTTCTTTTCGCCATCGTAGTTGCAAGTGATGCTGCCAGCGCCAATGTTAACGCCTTCACCCATGGTGGTGTCGCCGATGTAGCTCAAGTGCGGCACCTTGCTGCCCTTGCCGATGGTAGATTTCTTGATTTCCACGTGTGTGCCCGCCTTGGAGCCTTCGCACATGTGCGTGCCAGGACGCAGATACGCACGAGGACCGCACGTAACATCAGCGTCAAGAACGGTTTCGATAGCCACGGTTTCTTCGACCTGGCAATTCGCCCCCACCGTAGTGTCGGTAAGGCGGGAATTGGGACCAACAACGCTGCCGGTGGCAATGGAGGTGGCGCCCATAAGGAAGGTCATGGGCAGAATCTCAACATCGGGTTCGATGGTTACGTCAGGGCCGATCCACGTGGTGGCAGGATCCATGATGGCTACGCCGTTGTCCATATGCATGCCATTGATGCGCTGCTGCAGCACCTTGGTGGCTTCAGCGAGCTGGCGGCGGGAATTAACGCCCAGGCATTCGGATGCGTCTTCGGCTTTCAGGCCAAGAACGCGCTTGCCTTGGTTGCGGGCAATGCCCAGAACATCGGTAAGGTAGTATTCGCCCTGCGCATTGTCGGTGGAAACTTCTTCCAGCGCAGCAAACAGGGTTTCGATGTCGAAGCAGTAGAAACCGGAATTGCATTCCGTTACTGCTGCCTGTTCAGGTGTGCAGTCTTTCTGCTCAACGATTTCCTGAACGTCGCCTGCCGCATCGCGGATAATGCGGCCGTAGCCCGTGGGGTTTTCCGCTTCCATGGTCAGAACAACCACGGCAGCGTTAGCCTCTTCGCGCGTGCGAACAAGCTCAGCGATGGTTTCGGCGCGTACCAGCGGGGAATCGCCCGTAAGCACCACCAGGGAACCGCTACGGCCTTCGAGCGCACCACGAGCGGCAAGAACCGCATGGGCGGTACCCAGCTGCTCTTCCTGAACAACGGTGGTTACGTCGGTAAGGAGAGGCTCTACCTGTTCCCTGCCGTGGCCTACCACGCCAACAACGGAATCGATGCCCGCAGCGTGTGCGGCATCGACGACCCAACGAACAAGGGGCTTACCAAAAATCTGGTGAGCCACCTTGGGTTTAGATGATTTCATGCGGGTACCTGCACCCGCAGCAAGAATAAGAGCTGATGCTTCCATGGACGCCTTTCTGCTCAATTGCCTATGCGTCCTCAGTATAGCAAACGAAAACCAACGCTATCGCTGCTCCGCAATAACCAAACCAGAGCAAAGCGCATCGAGCAAAACAATGGCGTAATGCTGAGCAGAACGATCGGCGCCAGCGTCTTCCCAGCCCTCTTCGGGCAGGCGAACAGCAATGCGGCGCTGATGGCCTTCCGTTGCCATAAGAGCCTGACCAACGCGGTCGGGAAGGCTTTCTTCATCCACGAAATCTACCGTGGGAACCGTGGAAGCGGGCTTTTCGTTGCCAACCAAAATTTGCACGAAATACATGCTTTCATCGGGAGCAACCAGCAGAGAATCGGCGCTGGTAACCTTCGATGCCGGAGTGGTGGCAAGCGCCAAGTTCGACATACGAGCGGCAACCGAACGAGTGAATTCCGATGTGCCGAAAAGGCAGATAAGGTTCGATTCGAGCACCTGAGCTGCGCGGGCAAAACCCAAACGAGGAACGGGGCTGAAAGAATCCTTACCCTTCCAAGAATGCTGCAAGTGCAGAAGCGCGCGGAAGGTGAATGCGCCGGCAATGCCATCGGTGGGCAAGCCCATGTTCAGCTGGAAACGACGCAGAGCATCTTCCGTGTGAACACCAAAAATACCGTCGGCAATACCACAAGAAAAGCCCAGCGCGGAAAGAGCTTCCTGGAGCGTACGAACATCGGCACCGTGGAAGAACGGAACGCGCAAGAACAGGTTGCGGTCGCCCAATTCGAACGACGCGTCAACCAATTTGGTCCAAACGGCGTTGTCCACTTCAGCACGCGGCTCGATGCCGCAATCGCGGCACAGCGACAAAACAGCGTTTTCCGTTTCGGCACCAAAGGTGCCCGTTACCTGATCTTCAGCCAGATAACCAGCTTTTACGAGCCTGCGCTGCACATCTTCAACCGCAGCGCCGGAATCGTTTTTCTTAATAGGATCCATATACTTCACTACTTAAGTCGATCAACGAACCAATCTGCCATCGACGCTAAAAGGTCGCGCATCTTCGATTCGGGCAGGATTTTCGCAAGGCGTTCCTGAGCGTTGGCGGTTAGCTTCTCTGCATAGGCGCGCGCATAATCGATGCTGCCCGCCTCACGCATGATGGAAACCGCTTCCTCAAGAATAGCCGGATCCGTTTCCTTGGAGGAAAGGATCTCCACCAAGCGTTCCCGCTTCGTGGTGTTCTGCAGCGCATGAACCACAACAAGCGTTCGCTTGCCTTCGGTAATATCGCTGCGATAGTCTTTTTCTTTTGCTTCCTTGGTGCCAACCAGGTTAAGCAGGTCGTCCTGAATCTGGAACGCAAGGCCCGTGTCCAAGCCGTAAGCACGAAGGGCTTCAACCTGCTCTTCCGAGCCGCCGCCAACCATGGCGCCAACAGCCAGAGGAACCGCGCCAGAATAATGAGCGGTTTTGTGCGTTGCCATAACCAGGTAATCTTCCGGAGTGATGTCATAGCGACCGTCACGAGCCCAACCGATATCAAGGGCCTGACCTTCTACCGTGCTCTGAGCCATGGAAACCAGCTCGATGGCAACGCGCACCTTCATAGAGTCGGAAAGCAGCGGATCGCGCATAACGATGCCGTTTACGATGGACAGGGCCAAGTCGCCCGCGTTGATGGCAAGGCCTTCGCCCTGGGTAAGGTGCATGCAAGGCTCGCCGCGGCGCAGCGATGCTTCATCGGCAATATCGTCGTGAATAAGAGCAGCCGTATGGAAGTGCTCGATAGCGGCAGCGGCGGAAAATGCTCGACGGATATCGCCACCTACCGCAGCGCATGCTGCAACGCAAATAAGAGGACGATGACGCTTGCCGCCATTTTGGCTGTACTTCATAAGCGGAGCGTACAGGTACTTGTCCATATCAGGATGGCTACCCGCAGGAATGAACGTGTTGATGATGTCGCCGACCTTATCCGCGTAGCGGCTCAGGTACGATTCGAACAGCGCGGGCGATCCGGGCTGGGCAGATGCATCTTCTGTCTTGCAGTATGCCTCGAAATCCTTGATGTTTTGGACGATCTTGGGATCCTGCATGTAAGGTGCGATGTCTGTCATCTTCAACGCTTTCGTTATAACCGAGTGCCCGCTAAAACGGGGCACTGCTGAATTCAGAACTGGTAGGAGCGGTGGGACTCGAACCCACAAACCCGAAGGTGGCGGATTTTAAGTCCGCTGTGTATGCCAATTCCACCACGCTCCCGTATTGCCCCTGACGGGCAAGCGTTACCATCATAGCAAAAATAACCCCCAACGCGCGGTTGAGGATTATTCCCATGAAAGCTCTTCAGTGAACAAACCTTAACCAATTAGCAAGATTTGTTTATTTCCCCTGCTCATAGGCATCAAGGATCAAACCTTGAAGGATATCCGATTCGCTAACTGTGAAGGATTTGCAATCGGTTGCCGCAAGCACTTCAAGCAAAATGCCCAAGCCAGCAACAATAACCGAAGCGCGTTCAGGCTGAAGACCCACTACGTGCTTGCGGTCTGCCAAGGGCATGCTGGATAGCTGGCGGTACAGGCCGTTCAAGGTTTCACCTGGAACCGTAACGCCATCGACCAAGGAAGAATCGTATACTTCCATCTTCTTGTCCATGGAAACAACGCTGGTTGCCGTGCCTGCCACCGCAACAATACGGTCGATTTCAATCCCTTTGTTTTTCGCATGTTCGAAAAAAGGTCTGAATTCGCGCTGAACCCAGGCGCGAGCCTGCACCAATTCAGGTTCAGCTGGAGGGTCGGAAACATAAAAGCGCTCCGTCATACGGCGGCACCCAACGTTGAACGAATGCGCCAACTTCGGAGCTTCGCCGCCAACGCCCAGCACCACTTCGGTGGAGCCGCCACCGATATCGGCAACCAGAAGGTTTTCACCTTCGTGCCCGCGCGAAGCACCGCGGAACGAAAGAGCCGCCTCGCGCTCGCCTTCGATAACGGAGAGCTCTACGCCCAGCTCGTGCAACTTCCCTACCAAAACGTCGGAATTCTTAGCATCGCGCGAAGCACTGGTAGCAACGGCGACAATAGGAATTTCAGGGTGTTTGTCATCGCGATAGCTATTCACGATTTCAACGTATTCGCCAATCTGCGCAACCACGCGCTGAATGGCGTCTTCCTGGAGGACGCCCGTTTTATCGACGCCAACACCAAGATTGGTTATAACGCAACGTCGCTCAAGCTCATGGAGCGCGCCGTCTTGAACCTCTGCCAACAACAATCGGCACGTTACCGTGCCGATGTCGAATGCTGCAATACGTTTTGAATTAGTGGCCATAGCCAAAGATCACATCCAAAATGCCGGAATACCACGTGTCGGGAGCTGCCACGCTGCCTGCAGGGATAGCATAAACGCGATCATTTGAACGCGAGTTACTGGTTGAGGGAGTTACCCCTTCAACCGAAACAACATGTTCACCTGGGCGTATCCATCCCAACTCGGAGCGGGCATAGTCCTCAATGCCTTCATCGGTATTAAGGTAATCAACCTGATTTTGCATCTGGGTGTTGTATGCCTGAAGCGCATCGTATTCAGCTTGAAGCTGCTGCAATTGACGCGTTTCGTTGTAGTAGTTCTGACAAGGGAAATAGAGCATGGTTACCGCGAACACAACAGCAATGAGCGAAACTATGCCGCGCGTTGCCCATGCAGAAATAGACCCCGTAAAAGGAATAGCGAACGGTAGCGAAAAACCGTGCTTGCCGCTTTCGCCTTCAGCCATGCTGCGCACCGACTTACGCTGGGTTGAGCCCATGCGCATATCGTATACGGCAGCACGACTACCCTGTTCTTGCTGCTCCGCACGCGCACGCGCCCTTTCGCGAGCACCGATGGTGCGATCGAATTCACGATCAGCCTTGGCAGCTCGGAAGCGCTTACGAATTTCCTGAGAGAAGCTTTCGTTCTGCTTGCGCTGCGCCGAACGACGTGCCGCTGCATGCTCTTCGCTTTCTACGGAAGCATCATCTATGCGACGGGAACGAACGCCGCGTGCAGCATCGCTACGAGAAGAGGCATAACCAGAAGGCTCATGGGATTGATAGCTCCTACGAGCCTGAGCGCGAGCTGACGAATAACGACGGTCGCCCGCGGAAACAGACGAGGAATAACCACGACCAGCACGTGGAGCGGTGTGATTGAGGTCATCGTACCCACGCATAGAGGCACGTTCCCGTGAAGGACGCTGCAACTGCGCATAGTTGCTTTCGGCAAAACGAGACGCCGATGCCTCGCGGTAAGAACGAGCGCTGGAAACACGAGGGGTGTTTGAGCGAGAAGAAGTACGACGAGCTACACCTTCTTCGGCATTTCGATGAGCCTCATAGGCTCTACGAGAAGAAGACGAGGGCGAAACGGTACGCGGAAGCGAAGCCTCGCGGGCTTTTACCTCATCGAACGAAAGAATGTTCGCTTGTCGCGTCACGAAAAGAAGACCCCTTGAGCATCGTGGTGTGGTTAAGTAGTGCGTTTAATGCTTTGAAGTTCACTTACTATACCACAGGCACCAGTCCGAAATAGACCCTTGATTAAAAGAAAGAAAGGCTGCACAAAGCAGCCTTTCTTTTTACGGTAACGTTACCGAGTAACACCAGTTGATTGTTGAAAATGAAACTAAAGGAGTCCCTTTTCAGATGCGAGAGTCGCTTATTCCTCTTCGTCGAGGGCAGCAGCGATTTCGTCGGTGATGTCCATGGTGTGATATACGTTCTGAAGATCTTCGAGCTCTTCCAGACGGTCTACCAGACGCATAACCTTCTTTGCATCAGCAACGGTAACCTCGGTAGGCGTGGTGGGCTCCATGATGAACTCAGCACCCTTAACTTCGATGCCCTGCTCTTCCAGGCCCTTCTTAACCGTCATCAGATCGGTGGGAGCGGTGTATACGATCCACTCATCGCCAGCGTCTTCGTAATCGGAGCCGCCAGCCTCGGCGACAGCCATCATGAATTCGTCTTCGTCGACAGCGTTTTCTTTGTCGGCAACCTTCTTCTGCTCGGACTTAATAACCTTTTCTACCAGGATCTGGCCCTTCTTTTCAAACTGGAAGGCAACAGAACCGGAAGTACCCAGGTTGCCACCATGATGATTGAAGGCGGCACGAACATCAGCAGCGGTGCGGTTGCGGTTGTCGGTCAGAGCGTCGCAGTAGATAGCAACACCGCAGGGGCCATAGCCCTCGTACACAACCGTTTCGTAGTTAGCGGCGTCTTTGCCGGAACCGAAAGCTTTGTCGATAGCGGTCTTGATTTTGTCCTTAGGCAAAGAATAGCTCTTTGCCTTATCGATAGCAGCTGCCAGGGAAGCGTTGTTTTCAGGGTTCGGGTCGCCGCCTTCCTTCGCCGCAACGGTAATGTTACGGGAAAGCTTGGAGAACAGCGCGGAGCGCTTTGCGTCCTGAGCTGCCTTACGATGCTTGGTGGTTGCCCATTTTGAATGCCCTGACATATATGTACCTTTCCGTGGGTGATATTCCGACCCGATATTTTAGCACAACCACCTAATTAGTGCTTGACAAGCAGTTCGGAGTTAAAATCCCCTCAACGTATAATTCAAATAAAGCCCGCCGTAGCAAAGGAACGCCATGCCCCTCATCGAGCTCACCAACTTAGACGATGCCCGTTTACGCGCATTCTCCAGCATGACCGATTCCGAGCTGCGTGACCCCAAGCAACTGGTGGGCCTTCGCCTTGCAACGGGCAGTGAGGTATCCGACGAGGGCTTATTCATTGTCGAATCGCGCAACGTTATTGATCGGGCCATGGATGCGGGCCTTGCCCCGTTTGCTCTGCTAACCGATAAGCGCTGGGCGCCTGCGTGCGAAGAGTTGTTTGCCCGCATCGACGCTACCGCACCAGCCACTCCCCTGTTCGTTGGCACGCACCAACAGGTTTTCGAGCTTACCGGCTACGAACGCACGCGAGGCCCCCTTGCGGCTTTTCATCGACCCGCCCTGCCCGACGTTGCCACCTTGCTTAAAGATGCAACGCGCGTTGCCATCTTGGAAGACGTGACGAACTTCACCAATATCGGTGCGATATTCCGTTCGGCAGCCGCGTTGGGAATGGATGCTGTGCTGGTTACCCCCGGGTGCCACGACCCGTTCTATCGTCGCGCCAACCGCGTTTCCATGGGAACCGTGTTCCAGGTACCGTGGACGCGCATCGGAACCGAACGCAATTGGGCCGAAGAGGGAGTGCCGCTGCTAAACCAGCTCGGATTCACCGTTGCAGCCCTGGCGCTGGAAGAAGATTCCGTCACACTTCAGAATGAGCATATCGCAGGCGCCGAGAAGCTGGCACTCGTCTTGGGAACCGAAGGCGACGGCTTGGCGCCTTCCACTATCGCCAATTGCAACTTCACCGTGAAGATACCCATGGCCCATCAGGTTGATTCCCTCAATGTGGCCGCCGCCAGCGCCGTGGCCTTCTGGGAGGTCCGCGGCCAGTACCTTTAAAGTGGGAGCATAGGGACAGGCCCCATTTTCCCACTTGGCTATAATGCACAAAAGAGAGCCTTGCTTGCGCAATGTGTTGCAAGCAAGGCTCTCCTCGTTAGATGGGAAAATGGGACCCGTGTCTATTTTTCCACGTGGTTGCCGCGGTTGACGTATTCGGGCTTCAGCAGCACTACGCCACCGCGCTCTTCGATTTCTTCGGTGGTCATGCGGGTGTTGAGCTCGGCTGCGAACTCATCAAGGCCGATGCCGCAACGCTCCAGCAAAACCATGAGGTGATACACCACGTCGGCCGCTTCGTAGCGCAGGTGATTAACCTGTGCGTCATCACCCTCGTTGTACACAACGTCCTTCGCCGCAAGCGTAGCCTCATGGGCCTCTTCGGCGACCTTCTTCAAAAGCGTATCGATATCACCCGTAAGCAAACGATGCGTGTAGCTTTCATCGCCCGCATCGCGGCGCTCATGGATGGTATGCGCCAACGATTCCAGCGAAGCACCGATTTGGCTTTGCGGAGGAATACGGTCATCGGAAAGATACGTTTTGGTATTGGGCATCGTTTGCTCCCTTTCAACTTTTTGCGAGTATCAGAATAACACGCTAAGCGAAGATACCGCATGGCACTTTAGCGTACTAAAGAAGCCTTCTCCAAAGAAACAAAAAGGCGCGTCCCACTTGGGGGACGCGCCTTTAAATCAATTAGCTTTCTCTCGGATTATTCTTCGTCCGAAGAGGAGTCGGAATCAGCATCCGTGCTGTGGAAGCCAAGGTCGTTGGCGCCCAGCAGAGCGTCGAGCTCTTCCAGGTTGCGCTGATAGGAGCGCGGGGGCAGAGCCTCGCCCAGCATGTCCTCACCTTCGGTGCTGAAGGTTGCGGGCTGGTCGCCGCCGATGAGCACGGTGTCATCAGGAGAGAACACCATGTCGAGCAGCTGGCTCATGTCGTCGCGAGAAGCGTTCAGGTCGTCTTCGATCACATGAGACAAGCCATGCTTTTCGAGGCCTTCCTTCAGCTCTTCGATAGCCTTGGTGCCAATACCCTCGATGCGAAGCAAGTCGTCCTCGGTGTGACCAACCAGGTCAGCCACGGTTTCGATACCAGCTTCGGAGAACTTGTTGGCCCAACGCTGCGATACGCCCAGGTCGTCGTAAATATACAGACGAGCATCCTCATCGGAGAGGTTGTTGCCACGGTAGCCCGACGTGATGGAAGCGAAATAGCTTGCATAGTCAGAGCCAGCACCCAGGTAACCATCGCCGTCAAGCGACCAATCCTGCGGCTGAGGCAGCAGCTCTTCGATTTCGCGAAGCGCCTCAGGAGCGGAATCGGGCAGACGATCGGAATCAACCTTGTCAACAGCCACACCGCGGTAGGTAAGGCCCACGTCGTGATAACGCTTGAGGCCGGTACCAGCCGGGATAGGCTTACCGATAATAACGTTTTCCTTCAGGCCCTGCAGGGTATCAACCTTGCCCTCGATAGCAGCATCGGTGAGAACCTTGGTGGTCTCCTGGAACGATGCAGCCGACAGGAACGAGTCGGTGGCGAGCGAAGCCTTAGTGATACCCAAAAGCAGCGGCTGGCCGACCGGCGGGTTCTTGCCCTCGGCAATCAGAGCGTTCGCCTCGTTCTCGAACTCGTAACGATTGACCTGGCGGCCCGGGAGGAACTCGGAATCGCCCGCGTCGAGCACGGCCACCTTGCGCAGCATCTGGCGCGCGATGACCTCGATGTGCTTGTCGTTGATGTCTACACCCTGGGACACGTACACGCCCTGGACCTGGGCAACGATGTAGCGAAGCGTCGTGTTGGGGTCGGTCAGGCGCAGCAGGTCGTGCGGGTTCACCGAACCCTTGGTGAGCTGCTGGCCAACCTTGACCTCGCCGCCGTCTTCCACGCCGGGGAACAGCGTCGCGCGAGCGGAAACGACGTACTCGCGGTAGTTGCCTTCCTGGTCGTGGATCGTGAGCGTCTTGGACGACTTGTCGCCAGAAACCTGCAGCGTGCCGGAGATCTCGGCGAGGACGGCCTGGCCCTTCGGCTTGCGCGCCTCGAAAAGTTCCTGAACACGCGGGAGGCCCTGCGTGATGTCCTCGCCCGCGACGCCGCCGGCGTGGAAGGTACGCATCGTAAGCTGCGTGCCCGGCTCGCCGATGGACTGAGCTGCGATGATGCCGACTGCCGTGCCGATGTTGACCGGGCGCGCCGTCGCGAGGTCCCAGCCATAGCACTTCTGGCAAACACCGTGCTCGGCATGGCAGGTCATGACCGTGCGAATGGTCACTTCCTCGATACCCGCAGCGGCCATCTCGGCCAGCTGGTCCATGGAGGAGATGTAGTTGTCGCCCTCGAGGACCACCGTGCCGTCGGTGCCCACAGCGGACTCGAGCAGGCAACGGCCGATGAGGTTCTCGTCGAGCTCGCCCTTCTCGTTGTACAGCGGGTAGGGAACACCCTCGGCGGTGCCGCAGTCGATTTCGCGGACGATGACCTCCTGCGCGACGTCAACGAGACGACGCGTGAGGTAGCCGGAGTCAGCGGTACGAAGCGCCGTGTCGGCCATGCCCTTTCGAGTACCGTGCGTGGAGATGAAGTACTCCAACACCGACAGGCCCTCGCGGAAGTTCGACTTAACCGGAATGTCGATCGTCTGGCCCTTCGTGTCGGCCATGAGGCCGCGCATGCCTGCGAGCTGACGAATCTGCTTGATGTTACCACGAGCACCAGAGTCGGCCATCATGTAGATGGGGT
>USDX01000024.1 GCA_900553605.1 uncultured Eggerthella sp.
GGCTCTACCAGCGCTGAATCGCTGGACGTATGCAAGGGGCGATTGATATGGCCGAGGCCAAATCGAAGAAAAAAGAAAAGAAGCTGAAGAAGCGCCAGGAGCGCTGCGAGCAGGTTGCCGCGATTTCTCCTGACCGTTTCGACGAAATGCGCCAGGCGCTGCAGGCGCGCGTGAAAGCGTCGCGTTACCGCCATTCGCTCGGCGTTTCCCAAACCGCCGAACAGCTGGCCCGCATCTATGGCGTGAATCAGAGCGAGGCGGCCGTTGCGGGCCTTCTGCACGATTGGGATAAGTCGCTAACGGGCGACGAGCTCAAGCGCAAGGCGAAAAAGCTCAAACTCGCAGGTAAGGAAGTGCGCGAGCATGCGACGGGCGTGCTGCATTCGTGGACGGCTGCGGCAACGCTGCGCGACGAATTCCCCGAGCTTTCTGATGCTGTGCTGCAGGCGATTGGCCGACACACGTGCGGTGCGGTTGGAATGTCCGATTTGGACATGGTGGTGTTCGTTGCCGACATCATTGAGCCGGGCCGCGATTTTCCCGATATCGAGGGATTGCGCGCCGCGGTGGGCGAGGTGTGCCTGGAAGAATTGTTCTATCGCACCTACAAGGCTAACTTCATGTATCTGCTTTCTGCCGACATGGTAGTGGCGCCGCCATCGCTTGACGTGTACAATTCCCTGGTCGTTGAGCGTAAAGAACGCCTTGAGGCCGAACGTGCCGCGTGCGATGCGCCAGCTGGGAACGAAGCCTCGGAAGCGCAATTGCTTGCTGTCGAAATTGCTCGTCGCGAGCAGCTGGCGCGTGAGGCCGAACAACAAATGGCGCTTGCCCGCAAGGCTGCCGAAGAGCGTGAACGCGTGCGTGAAGAGAAGCGAGCGAAAATGCAGGCCGAAGCCGCCGAGGCGCGAGCCAAACAGCCTGAGGAATCCAAGGTGGAGCGCACGCCGAATGGCGCGCGCATTATTCCCATTCAGTAAACCGTTGGGCGCCTGCCCAAAAGCTTAGAAAGGATATGCCGAATGGCAAAAGACAAAGGACTTACCGCCCTTGAGAAAGTGATGATCGCTGCGAAGGCGGCCGATTCCAAGAAAGCTACCGACATCGTGATTCAGGACGTTCGCGAGCTCGTGAGCGTGACCGATTTCTTCGTTATCGTGACCGCGCAGAACAACCGCCAGGTTGCCGCTGTGCTCGATGCCATTGAAGAGGCCGAGGTTAAAGAGGCTGGCGTGAAGCCGTTTGGCATCGAAGGCGCCGATGAAGGTTTCTGGGCCCTGCTCGACTTCGGCGATTTCGTGGTGCACTGCTTCCAGCCCGAAGGCCGCGACTACTATCGCCTCGAAGAGGTGTGGAACGATGCTCCCACGATTGACTTCGAACCCGATGAGCCGAAAAGCGAAGATGCCGAATAATTAACAAACCAATATTGCTGCAGCTTCGTATATAATAAAACGCTGCACAAGCCCCCGTGGCTCAACGGATAGAGCACCGGACTTCTAATCCGATGGTTGTGGGTTCGATTCCCGCCGGGGGCACCATGTAAAAGCAAGGCCCGTTCTTTGAACGGGCCTTTTCATTTACCCCCTTTCTATTTTTCAAGAATTCGATGCCCTGACCTGCAGTTTCGATTCTCTCGAAAAAATTTTAAAAAAGGGGGTTGCGTTGTGGGGAAGACATCTGTATAGTATTCGCTTGCCGCTTGGGCATCACTCAAACGGCATGAGAAACATGGTGGGTGTGGCCTAGTTGGTTAGGGCGCAAGATTGTGGCTCTTGAGGTCGTCGGTTCGAATCCGATCACCCACCCCAGTTTTTCAACACAAGGCATTGTGGGCAATGAAAGCTACGTTCGCAATGACTGCGGGAAACCGCGAACCTTTACATATGCTTTCTTTTCTGGATCGTTAGCTTAGTTGGTAGAGCAGGGGACTCTTAATCCCAAGGTCCGGGGTTCGAGTCCCCGACGGTCCACCATTGATTCTGTAGGCGAACACCCTTTCATCTGGGTGTTCGCTTTTTTTGTTGGCATGAAATCATTGCCGTGATGGTCGAATGTGAAGTAGATATGGCCTTCCTGACCATCGAACTCTATGAACCTTACGAATCTATCTATGATCTTCTTCGTATCGTTTTCCTTGGCTATAAGGCCAATCCATTCCTCAAGATCTTCTTGGCTTATGTTCTCGCAGCTAGATACCGCCTCTGCTTGGGCTAGATCTTCCTCTAAGGCTGCCTTTCGGGTTTTTAGGTCTGCTATGCGGTCTTTGCCGCCAGGAGGGGCGCAGCCGTCTTCTATGGCTTTCCAGATGCGTTCAAAGGCTGCATCAATCTTGCTAATTTCCTTGCGGAGGCGTTTTGCCTCTATTTCATGTGCGCCGTTGCTGCTTTCGCCGAAGACTGCCATGGCATCGGCTAGCTGTTCTTTAAAATGCTTTCCCTTTGTTGCTTCGAACACGGCATCACATGCCCAGGCTTCAATCAAACCGCTGCGGAACGCGCGGCGGCAGCTGGGGCAGCGGTAGTAGAAATAGCGCGTGCCGGATTTCGAGGTGCCGCATGTGCCGGAATAGTACCTGCCGCATTCGCGGCAGAACAGCTTTCCGCTAAGCGGGTACTCCTCTGCCTCGCCGCGCCTTCTTTGCGTGATGGTGCGATGCGTTAGGATGCGAATTAGCATTTCCTGCTCTTCGCGCGTCCAAAGGGCGGGCATGCCGTCTTCTATGCGCACGCCCGCATACTCGTATACGCCGCAGTTCTGCCAACGGCGCAGCAATTTCGTTATTCCCTTTATGGTGAACTCCTTGCCCGCGCGTGTCCGCTCGCCATCCATTGCGCGGGTTATCTCCGCCAGCGTCGAGCCTGAAAGAAGCATGTTCTTCATGCGGCGAAGAAGCGCCGCTTCCTGCTCGTTGACTTGGTAGTAGCCATCAACGATATCCCAGCCGTAGCGGGTTTACCCGTTTGCCATGCCGCGTTCGGCGTTCTTCTGGATTCCATCGCGTATGCGCTCGCTGTCCACGGCGCTTTCATATTCCGCCAGAACCTCAAGCATGCCAAGGTGAAGAACGCGGGTTGAGCCGTGGCCAAGCGTTTCGCCTGCGTAGAGGATTTCAACACCCGCTTGGCGAAGCATGATTCTGGCAAGCGCCATCTCATCGCGGTTGCGCATTATGCGGGTTACCTTGTAGATAACCACGTAGTCGAACATGCCTAGTTTGGCGTGATCCATCATCTTCTGGAACTCCGCGCGTGCGGTGTTGCGGCCTGTCTGGGCGTAGTCGCTGTAGACGCACACCACATCGAGCCCGCGTTGCTCGCAGTACTCGCGCGACTTCTCTACCTGAATCTCAATGCTTTCGTCTCGCTGGTTGTGCGAGCTGAAACGGGCGTATATTGCTGCACGGTTGCCCTTTGTCATGGTATTATCACCTTGCCTTTTTGGTGTCGCCCCGTTGTGCTTTGGTCGGTGCTTACGGGGCTTCTTTTATTCCTGCTTCGAATCGCCAGCGGCAAGCTTTGCCGTCATGGCGATATTTTTTTGCCATTCGGGCGAGCTTTCGCGGTAGTTGCTTATAAGCTCCCGCTCTTCGCTTGGGTATTCGTTTTCGTTTACGCCTGTGGGCCAGCCGCATAGGTCGTTTGGCGTGCATTTCAACGCCGCGCAGAGCATAAACGCGTCTTCTAGAGGAATGCCAACTTCCTCGCGTTCCCATGATGCGTATTTGCGCTCTTTGATTCCCAGGTAGTCAGCGAACGCTTTTTGCGTAGGAAAGCCCGCAAGCTTGCGAAGTTCTTTCAGTCTCAGCCGGTATTTCACTTGTTCCTCTTTCCCTAAAAAACGAATTTTATACTACGTGATTCATGTATTTCAATCAAGATAATGCGTAAATCATGCTTGCAAAATACGTTATGAACGTTTAATCTCTCAAACCAGCAACATGAAACATGTTGTTTAGAATCTCTTATTACCACATAAGAGATTACGGTTTCCCTTGACTAAAGCCAAGGGAAACCAAAGGTTCACTCAAAAAGCCTAAGGAGGTGAAACATGCCTGACTTGAAGGAAGCATTCGCCGAAAGCCTGCGCGTGCGCCGTGCGAAAAAGCACTGGTCGCAGCAGCAGCTTGCAGATGCATCGAGCGTAAGCGTTGACGCAATCGGGAAATACGAACGCGGTGCCTGCTCTCCGAACCTGGAGAGCATCGCCAAGCTCTCGGCAGCGCTCGAATGCACTCCTAACGACCTTTGCTCTTTCCCGAAGCTCTAAAAACAAGAAAGGAGATGTTCCCAATGTATGAGAAAAGGGCAGAAACCGCCCGTGTTCATCGTGGTGTACGCCAAGGGGCCGCAGTCGCCCCAGCTGGATGCGTGCCAATACCGTTTCTGCGCGGAGACTGCCGCCGAGATACAGGCCCTGAAAAGAAAGAGGCTCGCGCAAGCCGAGGGGCAAGCGCGAGCGGCGTCAAAACCTTCCCGGGAAATGACGCAACGATTGTAGCGCAAAAGCCGCTTGCCGTGCGAGTTGCCGCCTATGCGCTTCTTGGCCTGACGCTTACAGGCGTGCTGCCGGCGTTTGCGGTGGTCTTCATTTGCGATGCCCTGAAGGCGCTCAACGCCCAGTGGCTGGCGCTGCCGATGGTTGTTGCCGCGTTCCTGCTGCTGGTTCGCACGGCAGGCGGGCGGCGCTGATGGACTTCGACGACATGAGCCAGCCGCTTGAGGCGGTTGTGCGGCAGGAGCGCATGGCTGTCTACCCGCTGCCGCTTAAGGTGCGCGACCGCGAGGAGCTGTTCGCCAAGTGGTGCGAGCTTAACCCAGACGTTCTGCGCGCAATAGAGCTGGACGCGCTGGCCATCGATGCGCGCGGCCTTCGCGTTTCCGCCAAGTACCTGATTGAGAAGCAGCGCTACGAGGGGCGCTACCGCATAACGGGCGTTCCCTTCCACGACGGAAACGGGGTGCAGCACCTCTACGCCGTGAACAACACGGATACGCCGCTTTTGAGCAGGTGGCTGCTCGGGCGGCACCCAGACCTGAACATCGAGATCAGAAAATCCATATACGACAAAGGAGAAAACGATGAAGCGTAAGGAAATCATCGGCCGTCTTAACGATGTGGCGGAGCTCGCATGCAACGTGCGCGGCTCGATCACACTCATCAACCCCGATACCAAGAAGAAGATCGAGATCGACCCCGTCATTGCCGGCCGCCTTGTGGCTTCCGCCCTCACTGTGGCCTCGCTGATGCTGGAGGGCAAGTGGGAGTCCGGCAGTGTCCCTGAGGAGTTCGAGGCGATCGTGGTGGGCGCTTGCAAGGTGTACACGAAACGCGGTGAGTAGCCATGGAGCCTATCGAAGAGCCTTTCGAGGGCACGCAGCACTGCGACGGTGCGGGCAACGTGTTTCCCGGCGAAGCTCCGCTCAGGTTCGGCAGCGCCGGCGCGGAGCCCAAGAGCTTCACGTGGTTCGAGAGCTTCACCGAGGCGATGCTCGACCTTGAGAGCCGCGAGGAGCAGGTGCGCTTCGTGATGGGCATCGTCGGCTACGGTGCTTACGGCATCGACCCGCTGTTCACCGAGCCTGCCCTGAAGCCACTGTTCCGCGTTATCAAGCCAATCATCGACACGAATAACAAGCGCAAAAACGGCGGTAGCAAGGGCGGCAGGCCCAACAAGTCGCAAGCCGCCAGCTAGCAAGGAGCTATAGGTTTAAACCTACCTGGAAACCATATCGGAAACCATAGGTTTAAACCCCATCCAACAACCGTTTGAAACCTAAGGTTACGAACAATTAGAAGAGAAGAGAAACGAATAGAAGAGAAGTTGTCCCGGCGTTTTTGTGGAAAACCTTGTGGATAACTCCTCCGAGATTTCGACCCTGGAAAGGGAGGTTTTGAAATGCGTCTGGACGAATACGTGAACAAGGTGCCGAAGCGGGAGTGCCCGCAGTGCGGCAAGCGCCGCCCGCATGACTGGTTCGTCCCGTTGAGCGCCGTTTGCTGGAAGTGCCGCCAGCGCAACGGGAAGGCGGCTCGCAAGTGAGCCGCAAGGGCCCGCTGGAGGTGCGCGAGCTGCTGTGCGAGCTGTCCGAGCACCTGAACCGGCGCATAACCGTTGCCGAGCGCAAGGGCTACGAGTGCTCCAAGGTGCCGGTGGGCGAGCTGGAGGAATGGTTCGACCTGGTGCTGGATGCTATCGAAGTGGCCGATGCGGCAGTGAAGGCGGCGCGCGATGGGCGCTGAGGTCAAGCTCGATGCTCGTGGCGTTTGGTACGCGCAGCCCTACCTGGGAACAGCCCCGGACGGGCGGCAGATTCGCCCGCGCCGCAGCTTCCCCGCCGCCGGCAGCAGGGCAGAGGCGCAGGAGCTGGCTGATGCGTGGTACGCGCAGCTTTCCGCCGACGGGCGGGTTAAGAGCGCCCTCATGGTTGACCTGCTGTGGGCGTACATCGAGGATCGCAAGGCGAAGGGCGCAAGCCCCAACACCGTGAAGCGATGGAGCCTGTTCACCCGAACGTACGTGGGGCGCTACCTGAGGGGCCGCGTGGCGCGAGAGCTCACCGTGATGGAGCTGAACGACTTCGAGCGAAGGCTCTTGGCGCCCAAAGAGCGCGGCGGGCAGGGGCTCTCCCGCAACAGCGTGCTTTCCGTACACCACTTCCTGCGCGGCGCGTACGGCTGGTGGGTGAGGGCGGGAATCTGCGATTCCAACCCGATGCTGGACGTCGAGAAGCCCGTTGAGCACCGCCACGAGGCGGTTGCCGTGGACGAGTGGGACTACGCGCGGCTGTCGGATTCCATCATGGACCTGTTCCTGGTGCGCGACCTCTCCGCCCGGAGCGTGCGCAAGGCGGCATACGCCTTCGCCGCGTGGCTTGCCCTGCACACGGGCATGCGCGTCGGCGAGGTGTGCGCCCTGCGAAGGCGCGACGTGAACCGCCGCATGGGCTACGTGCACGTGTGCGGCAAGGTGGTGGAGCTGCCGGGCGGCGGAACCGAGCGCGTTGACATCCCCAAGAGCCGCATGAATCTGAATCTGCCCCATTTTCGTTGACGGGTCCTATGCCGCCTGCGTGCGGCCCTTCC
>USDX01000025.1 GCA_900553605.1 uncultured Eggerthella sp.
GAGTTCTTGCCCTTATCAAGGTGGACGGAAAGCCGATTTTGGAGCCTGTCCGCATATGCAAAGAGTACGTGATGTGGGATCTCTATCTTCTAGTAGTCGTGTGCGTGTTCCTTGCTGGCAGCTTGATGGCTCCCGAGACGGGTTTGCGCGAATGGCTTGTCGGCGTACTCACCCCTGTCTTCAATGCTGGCGGCCCGTTGTTCTTCAGCGTGGTGCTTATCGTGATCGGTGCGTTGGTCACCAACGTGGCTAACAATGCCATTACCGGCGCTATCCTCATGCAGATCATTGTGGCGATGGGCCCTGTTGTCGGCCTTCAGAACCAGGCTGCACTTGCCATGACGGTGTGCTTGGCGACGTTCATGGCAATCCTCACTCCCGCGGGATCGCCTTATGCGGCTGTCTTCCATTCGAACAAGGACAAGATCTCGTCTGGCGAGATCTTGAAGTACGGCAGCATCATGATGGTCGCTGGTTTGCTTGTGTATATCGTTATCGGATTGCCGCTGGCTAACTTGATGTTCTAAATGATTTAGATAGATTTTACGGTCGTGCCCGTTTGGGCGCGGCCGTTCTTTCTTTGTGGGGCGCTTACCAATTAATCACCTCTTGTTGGTCGCCCACTTCAAAGTACACTGTTCCGTATGGACAGCAACGAATGGAGGGAACATGCTCGACATCAATGGAGAGGCGAAGCTAAGACAGTACGCCGAAAACGGGTTCTCTAAGCAGGTGCTGAAGGTTTCGGACAGTGTTTATCACGTGATGAGCTACGGCCACAGCAATTCGATCGTCATCATCGCGGACGAATCGGTCATTCTGATTGATGCCCTGAATTCGCTTGATACCGGTCAGAAACTGAAAGAAGTGGTTGCGGAGCTTACGGATAAGCCCGTCAAGACGATCATCTTCACGCATTCGCACTCCGATCATCGTGGCGGTAGCGGCGTGTTTCGCGACACGGTGGAGGAGGTGATTGCGTTCGCGCCGGTCAACGAGCCGCTTAAGTTCAGCAACACCATCATGAGCGGCCTTGGTGCCAGGACGGCGCGTCAATTCGGCTACAGCCTAAGCGACAAGGAGCTGATCACGCAGGGTCTTGGCATTCGTGAGGACCACAACGGTTCCGAAGTGTTGCCCGTTACCACGTTGTATGACGAAGATGAGGTTGAGCTGACGATCGACGGTCGCACTCTGAAATTGGTGCGTGCTCCCGGTGAAACTGACGACCAGATTTTCGTGTGGCTGCAGGACGAAAAGGCGCTGTGCTGCGCAGACAACTATTACGCGTGCTGGCCTAACCTGTACGCTATTCGCGGCAGCAGTTATCGCGACGTGGCCGCATGGGTGGATTCACTGGGGAAGATGTTGGGGTACGACACCGAGTATCTGCTACCCGGTCATACGGGTGCCATTGTTGGCGCGCAGCAGGTTAAGGAAGTGCTGGGGAACTATCGCGCCGCGATAGAGTCCATCCTTTTGCAGACCTTGGATTGCATCGATCGCGGTTTGGGTTTGGACGACACGCTTGCTGCGGTTAAGCTGCCGCAGGAGCTTGCCGATCTGCCTTATTTGGGCGAGTACTACGGAAGCATCGACTGGTCGGTGCGTAGCATCTACCAGGGATATGTTGGCTGGTTCGACGGTCAGGTTGCCAACCTGCACCCGCTTTCACTTGCCCAGCGAGCAGCCGAGCTTGTTCCGGCGCTTGGTGGAGTTTTCAAGGTTGCGGAGCTGGTTGAAGCCGCGCAAGCAGAAGGAAAGTGGCAATGGGCGTTGGAATTGTGTGAGATGGCGCTGTGCATCAAGGACGACGAGGCCGTTCGCGCGTTGAAGATCAAGTCGCTTTACGAGTTGGCGAAGCTTGAGACTAGCGCTAACGGCAGACATTACTACCTGGTAACCGCTCACGAAATGGAAGCGTAAAAGGGGGGGGTCGGACGATTTCCTGGACACTCTAGGCCGCATAACCTAACGATAAACGATATTCTTTCGGACTCAACCATCCGAGCGATTTCTTCTTTCGGGAGCCATTGTAGTATTCGATGAATTCAGAGAGCCCCCGGCTGAACTCATCGTATCCCACGCCAGTCCAATCCCTGTAGTAGAAGAACTCGTTCTTCAGCCTGCCGAAGAAGCCCTCGCAGGCGGCGTTGTCGGGGGAGCATGCCTTCTTGGACATCGAACGAACGACTCCATGCTCTTCGCAGATCCCGATCCACCCAGGCCATCGGTAGTGACAGCCGCAATCGCTGTGCAGGACTGTTCCGCAGGCGGACGTGCCATCTAGCGCCTTGGAGAGGGTCATGTTGGCGAGGTCCGCATCAGGCCTCTTCGACAGGACGTGCGAGACCACCTTCCCGTCGAAGCAGTCCACGATCGCCGACAGGTAGCACTTGCAGGCCGGCAGCGTGAACTGGGTGATGTCGGTGAGCCAGAGCTTGTCGGGCGCGTCGGCATGGAAGACACGGTTGACCCTATTGCCCGGATGCTCGCTGATCTCTCCCTTGTAGGAGCTGTACCCGCGCCTCTTCTTCGCATAGATGACGTGCAGCCCCTCCTCCGCCATGATGCGCCTCACCACCTTCTCGGACACGCGGATTGGCTCTTGGCCGTCGTCGCCATTCCTCAGCGCAAGCCATACGCGCTCGGAGCCGAAGGTCTCCCTGCTGCACATGAAGATCGCACGGATCCGCGCCCTGACCTCGCGATGGGGGTCTGGGCGCGACTCTGCCGCCCTTGCGTAATAATAGGAACTGCGCGAGATCCCCAGCTCCCCGCACAGCGCGCTTACGCAGAACCTACCCTTCAAGGCGTCGATCACCATCATCTTCTCGCGGTTGCTCAGCTCCGATGGATCGACGCCGGGGTCTTTTTACTATGAGCAGAACATTGTCAACAGGCAAAACGGGCCCGTACCGATCTT